>NZ_JBFUIW010000004.1:0-295991 GCF_056401675.1 Phenylobacterium sp. P4_E10
TGATGGGCGCCAAGGGCGCAGTGGAGATCATCTTCCGGGCCGAGGCTGGCGACCCCGAGGCGATCGCGGCCCGAGAGGCCGAGTACAAGGCCCGCTTCGCCAACCCGTTCGTCGCCGCTTCCCGCGGCTACATCGACGACGTCATCATGCCCCACTCCACCCGCCGGCGCATCGCCCGGGCGCTCAAGAACCTCCAGGGAAAGCAACTCGCCAACCCTTGGAAGAAGCACGACAATATCCCGCTGTAGGGTTCTGGGCGTCGCGGAGACTTCGCGGAACTTGGCCGCTCATCCCTCGTTGTCGATCCCATGGCGAACGAAAATCCAGGGAGTACGACCATGTCCGACAGATGGATGGACGAGCGCGAGGAGCTGGAGCGAATGGACCGCGAGCGCGGCTACGGCCGCTATGGTCGCGACCGCGAAGACGCCTACCGATACGACCGCGGGCTCTATGGCGACCGCAGCTTCCAGCCCCGAGGCGACCACGTTTTCGGGGAGAGTGAGAACGGCGTCGACTACATCAGTCCGCGCGGCTCGAGTGACTACGCCTATGGGGCTCGGATGGCCCAGCGCGCGCGCCGCCAATATGCCCGCCGCGCCGACGCCGACTACCGCGGCGACTATGCGGCGATCACCCGTGGCGGCGCCTACCCGCAACGTCGCTATGAGGCCGACCGCTACTACAGCCCGGACCACTACGACCGTGATCGCTGGCGCGAAGAGCACGCCTACCGCGTGGCCTATGGGGATCATCATCCCGACCACGAAGGCCACTACGAACAAGAGCCCGAGCACCGCAGCTTCTGGGAGCGAACCAGCGACCGGGTCGCCTCCTGGTTCGGCGAGGGCGAGCACCGCGGCCGCGGGCCGAGCGGCTACAAGCGTACCGACGAGCGGATCAGCGAGGTGGCGCATGAGCGGCTCACCGACGATCCGTGGCTCGACGCCAGCGCCATCACCATCATTGTGGACGGCGGAGAGGTGACGCTGGCCGGGACCGTGCCTGATCGAGAATCCAAGCATCGCGCAGAGCGACTCGTGGAGGACCTGGCTGGGGTGAACCACGTGCAGAACAATCTGCGCATTAGCCGTGGCGACCCGAACGCCGGACCCGCAACGGGCTTCGGCGACAGCGGGGCGCAGATCAGCGCCTCGACCCGCAAGAACTAGACGCGCCTCTGGCCCCGGCGCCTCCATGGCCTAGATTGTGGACGTGCCGGGCCCCTCCTTCCAATCCTGGCTCGACCTCTGGAACCTAGTTCCGGATGGCGAAGCCTTCACCACGCCGGTCACCGGCAGTTGGCTGCTGCCTGTGCGCCTGGCAGATCGTCCGGCGATCCTTAAGGTCGCCAGCGCGCCGGAGGAGATCGCGGGCGGTGCGCTGATGGAATGGTGGGGCGGCGAAGGGGCGGCGCTGGTGCTGGCGCGGCAGGGCGAGGCCCTGCTGCTCGAGCGCGCCGAGGGCGTCCGCTCGCTGGCCGAGATGGCCTGGGCCGGCCGCGACGCGGAGGCCACCGCGATCATCTGCGATGTGGTCGATGTGCTGCATGGGCCGCGCGGCCGGGCGCCGCCCAAGACCCTGGTTCCTCTGGATATCTGGTTCCGCGCCCTGGGGCCCGCAGCTCGGGTTCATGGCGGCGTGCTGGCCAAGGCGGATGCAGCGGCTCAGGCGCTGCTGGCGGAACCCCGGGACGTCATGCCGCTGCACGGCGATGTGCACCACGGCAATATCCTCGACTTCGAGAGCCGCGGCTGGCTGGCCATCGACCCGAAGGGCGTGCTCGGCGAGCGCGGCTACGACTACGCCAATACGGTCTGCAATCCCGACATCGCGACTGCTCTCGCGCCGGGCCGACTGGAACGCTACCTGGCGCAGGTGTCAGTCAGGGCGTCGATCGAGCCGCGGCGCCTGTTGATGTGGATCCTCGCCTATAGCGGCCTTTCAGCCGCGTGGAGCCTTGGCGACGGCGGCAGTGTCGACCTGTCGATCGTCGAGCGGGCCGCCGCGGCCCTGGACGGCTAGCGGCCCAGCCGCCAGCCGACGTCGCGGGCGAAGTCCTCGAAGAATTCCGGCTCGTAGGCCTTCTCCGGATCGCGCCGGACCCATTCGTCCAGCGCCTTGGCGTCCTCGCCGACCAGGATGCGCCAGCGTTCGGCCTTCACCCCGTCGAGGATCACCTTAGCCGCCGCCGATGCGGTCATCGGCGCGTCCTCCAGGAAGGCGCGGGCCATTTCGGCGCTCATCGCCCGGATTGTGTCATCGGGGATATGATCAGCCTCCATGCCGGCTGCGGCCATCCGCGCCCGGGCCGCGGCGAGCTCTTCGGCGGTCAGGTCGTCGGAGTCGGTTCCGCCCTGCACCTTGCGTGAGTTGGCGATGATGGAGGTGCCGATGTGGCCGGGCATGACCACCGAGCACTTGATGTGCGGCGCGGTCAGCCGCAGGTCGGTGACCAGCGCCTCGGTGAAGCCCTTTACCGCGAACTTTGCTGCGGCATAGGCGGTGTGCGAGGTGTTGGGGCCGATGGTCGCCCAGAAGCCGTTGACGCTGGAGGTGTTGACGATGTGGCCCTCGTCGGCGGCCATCAGCATCGGCAGGAATGTGCGGACCCCCAGATAGACCCCGCCCCAGCAGACGTTGAAGGTCTTCTCCCAGGCCGCGCGGCTGTCGGCGACCATGCTGCCGCCGCCGGCGATGCCGGCGTTGTTGAACAGCAGGTGGATGTGGTCGGTCTGCTGCTGTTCCTTCAGCTCCTCGCGGAAGGCGATCAGCGCCTCTTCCAGCGAGACGTCGGCGATGTGGGTGGTGACCTTGGTTCCCTGAGGACGGCCGTCGGCCTCGATCAGCCGCACGGTCTCGGCCATGGCCTTGGCCGAGACGTCGCACATGGCCACGCTGCAGCCCTCAGCCACCAGTTGACGGGCCAGCTCACGGCCCATGCCCGTACCCCCGCCGGTGATCACGGCGGTCTTACCTGCGAAGTCCTTCACGGCGTCGCCTCCCTTATATTTTACGGGAGACTAGAGCGGTTTCCGCGCGGTCCGCCAAGCGCTCAGGCTGTGGCGGCGTCCAGGGCTGCGACGTCGCCGCGGTGCAGGGGATCGCGCAGCTGCTCGTTGTGCCCCACGAACTCCAGCGACACCGAATTGATGCAGTAGCGCAGGCGGGTCGGCGGCGGGCCGTCCGGGAACACATGGCCCTGGTGGCTGTCGCAACGGGCGCAGCGGGTCTCGATGCGGACCATGCCGTAGCTATCGTCGCGGACGCCGACCACGTGGGCCTCGTCGAACGGTGCGAAGAAGCTGGGCCAGCCGGTGCCGCTCTCGAACTTGGTCTTGGCGCGGAACAGCGGCAGGCCGCAGAGTCGGCAGCAGTAGACGCCGTCCTCCTTGTTATCCAGCAGACCGCCGCAGAACGGCGCCTCGGTGCCGTGGTGCAGCAGCACGTCGGCTTCTTCCTGGGTGAGGTCGGCCTCCAGCGCTTTGCGTTCCGCCTCATCGGGCGGGGTGAGGTCGAAACCGGTGGGGGAGGCGGCTAGCGTGCTCATGGGCTCCAATCTAAGGTCCCTGCCGAGATCGCGAAAGTATGTCGCGGAGGAAGAGATCATGATCACCAGCACGACGCCACAGGTGGCGGAACGGGACATCGCCCAGACCATCGGCGTGGTGAGCGGCGAGGCCATCATCGGGGCTCACATTTTCCGCGACCTGTTCGCCGGCATCACCAACATCATCGGCGGGCGCGCCGGGGGCTATGAGAAGGCGCTGCGCGAGGCGCGCGACATCGCCATCCGCGAAATGTGCGAAGAGGCCGCCAAGCTGGGCGCCGACGCCGTGGTCGGCGTCGATCTCGACTACGAGGCCCTGGGCATCGACAACGGCATGCTGATGGTCACGGCGGCCGGTACAGCGGTTAAGCTGCGCTAGGGCTCCTCGATTCCCGGGGGAACGCGATGAACGGACAGATGGACTGGGCGACGCTGCTGTTGTCGGCGCAAGGCCGGCTGGCGCGCGCGCCGTTCCTGATCGCCGCAGCCATGCTGCTGGGCCTGGCGGCGGTCTACGAGGCCGTCGTCGGGGTGACCCTGCACTGGCTGACCGGCTGGTTCGTCTATCCGGCCCTGATCTATGCCGGGGCCTGCGTGCTGTCGAAGCGGCTGCACGACCGCGGCAAGTCCGGCTGGTGGGCGGCGCTGATCCTGTTCGCCCTGGTGGCGGTTTGGCCCCAGCCGGTCGGCTTCTTCGACTTCCTGTTCGGAATCGCCCTGGTCTGGGCGGCGGTCGAGCTGGGCGTCATGGGCGGCGAGATGGGCGCCAACCGATTCGGCCCGAACCCGCTGCGGGCGGCGACGGCGTAGGAGTTCTCCTCTTGGGGGAGGGGGACTGCTCTCAAGCAGTGATCAAAATCCCCCTCAGTCAGCCATTCGGCTGACAGCTCCCCCAGCGGGGAAGCATCTGACATCGCCTCAAACCGGCGCCTGCGCCTCTTCGATCTCGCCGAACACCAGGCGGAAGCTGGCCTTCAGCGCCTCGTCGGCCTCGTCCATGGTCACCGGAAGGCCCAGGTCGACCAGGCTGGTGACGCCGTGCTCGGTTTGGCCGCAGGGCACGATGCCGGAGAAGTGGCCGAGGTCGGGCTCGACGTTCAGCGAAATGCCGTGGAACGACACCCAACGGCGCAGCTTCACGCCAATGGCGGCGATCTTGTCCTCGCGAGGCGGCGCTCCAGGCGTCTTGCGTTCGACCCAGACCCCGACCCGGCCGTCGCGAATCTCTCCCTCGACATTGAAGCGGGCGAGGGCGCCGATCACCCAGGCTTCCAGGCTGGCGACGAAGGCGCGGACGTCGCGCTGGCGCCGGGTGAGGTCCAGCATGACGTAGGCCACCCGCTGGCCGGGGCCGTGATAGGTGAACTGCCCGCCGCGGCCGCTGGCGAACACGGGGAATCGGTCCGCATCCAGAAGATCCGATTCTTTCGCTGAAACCCCGGCCGTGTAGAGCGGCGGATGCTCCAGCAGCCAGACCAGCTCGCCGGCCGATCCCTCCGCAATGGCCGCGGCGCGCGCCTCCATGGCCGCCACGGCGACCGGATAGGGCACCTGGCCGCTCGAAATCGCCCATTCGACAGGGAGGCCGTCCTCACGGCCGAAGATCGCGGGCTCGGCAATCAGGTTTAACGACCGGTCAAGCATGTCAGACCCAATGTGGTGTTCGAGCAGGGCAAACCAAGCCCATCCGTCCGTACCTCTTAGTGTTTCAAGGGCTTTCCGTCTTGGGTCAGGTCAACGAAGTCAATGTCGAGATATCGGTCCTGCTGGGCCGATCGACCCTGCCCATGCAGCAACTCCTGCGTATGGGACGCGGCGCCGTGATCCCGCTGGACGCCGGCGTGAACGAGGAAGTTTGGATCCTGGCGAACAACCATCCGGTCGCTCGCGGCGAGATCCAGATCAACGAAGACCGCATCTCGATCGCCGTCACACGTGCGGCGGATGTGTATGACTTCATGGCAGGCGGTCAGTAGGGCTTCACAAAGCTGCGGGGGTTTGCTACCTGCCGCGCCTCACCACGAGCGGTCGTGGCGGAATTGGTAGACGCGCAGCGTTGAGGTCGCTGTGGGGCAACCCGTGGAAGTTCGAGTCTTCTCGACCGCACCAGTGAATCAGGGTCTTCAACAGCGATAGAGCAACAGTTCGTTCGACGCCGAGGGAGGTCCGCATGAGCCGCGAAACGGCCGACCTTTCCGGAGCGAAAGACAAGCTCGCTCCTGAGGTTGAAGAAGACCTTGAAGACCTCGCCCTAGGCGAGGACTACGCGCTAAATCCAGAGTTCGTTGCGATGGTGGTGGACGCCGCCGATCGCGGCGACGCTGAGCGGCTGCGCGAGTTGCTCGGAGCCCTGCACCCGGCCGACGTGGCCGACCTGATGGGCTTCCTGTCGGCCGACTACCGCGAAGAGGTGCTGGCCCACCTGGCGCCTGAGGCTCTGGCTGAAATCCTTTCCGAACTCGACACCGAGATTCGCGAAGAGGTGCTGGAGACCGTCGCCCCGGCGACCCTGGCCAAGGCCCTCGAGGAACTCGATTCCGACGACGCCGCCGACGTGGTCGACGACCTGGAAGACGACAAGCGCGTCCAGGTCCTGGCCGCGATGCCGGAGACCGAGCGCACCGCGATCGAATCCTCGCTCTCCTACGAGGACGAGACCGCGGGCCGGATCATGCAGCGCGAGGTCGTGGCCGCGCCTCAATTCTGGACGGTCGGGCAAACCATCGACCACTTCCGCAAGGAAGCTGACGACCTGCCCGAGCTGTTCTTCGACGTCTATGTGGTCGACCCGAGCTACAAGCCGGTCGGCGCCACCCCGGTCAGCCACCTGCTGCGGGCCAAGCGCGATACGCCGCTTGCTCAGATCATGGAGCCGGTCACTGAAATCCCGGTCGGCATGGACCAGGAAGAGGTCGCCTACATCTTCGACAAGTACCACCTGATCTCGGCGCCGGTGGTGGAGCCGGGCGGGCGGCTGGTCGGCCAGATCACCGTCGACGATATCGTCGGGGTCATTCAGGAAGAAAGCGAGGAGGACATCCTCGCCCTGGCCGGCGTGTCCGACGCGGGCCGCAACGCCGACGTGCTGGACATCATTCGTGCGCGTCTTCCGTGGCTTGCGCTGAACACGATCACCGCCGCCCTGGCCGCCAGCGTCATCCAGGCCTTCGAGGGCGAGATCGCCAAGCTGGTCACCCTGGCGGTGCTGATGCCGATCGTCGCCTCGCTGGGCGGCAACGCCGGCACCCAGGCCCTGGCTGTCGCCGTGCGCGCTCTGGCGAGCAAGGAACTGTCCGAGGTCAACGCCTATCGGACGGTCTTCCGGGAAATGGCCGTTGGGCTCGCCAATGGCGCGGCGCTGGCGCTGGTGACGGGCAGCGTGATCTTCCTGATCTTCCGCGACCCGATGCTGAGCCTCACGTTTGGGCTCGCACTAGTCATAAACCTGTTCGTCGCCTCGCTGGCCGGGGTCCTGGCGCCTCTCGTGCTGGAACGGATCGGTCGCGATCCCGCCGTGTCGTCGTCGGTGTTCGTCACCTTCGCCACGGATTTCACGGGCTTTTTCGCCTTCCTAGGCCTGGCCGCCCTCATCCTGCTGTAAGCGGCGCCTATCTTGCCACCTGAGCCATGGGCGCGTGCGCCCTTGTGTCAGGATGGGTCAGAACAGGCCATGAAACCGCGTAGCCAAGTGTCGAGATCGGCCATCGAGCTGATCAAGCGCTTCGAAGGATACCGCCGCAAGTCCGCCCGGCTGGCCGATGGCCGCTGGACGATCGGCTATGGCCACACCCTGACCGCCCGCGAGGGCGTGGAAGTCTCGGAACAGGACGCCGAGGCGCTGCTGATCTACGACCTGATCGCCGTCTCGCATTCGGTGAACGAGTGGGTGTTCACCCCGCTCACCCAGAACCAGTTCGACGCCCTGGTGGCGTTCGCCTTCAACATCGGCCTCGACAACTTCCGCCATTCCTCGGTCCTGCGCCGCCTGAACGAGGGCGCGATGATCCAGGCCGCCTGCGCCATGGAGCTGTGGCGCAAGGCCGAGTTCGAGGGCGAGACCATCGTCGTCGACGCCCTGGTCCGCCGCCGCTCGGCCGAGAAGACCCTGTTCCTGACTCCTGCGGAGGGTTGGCGCCCGGCGCCGTCGCCGGTGCTGCGGCCCAATCTGGACCACGACATCTATGGGGTGGTGCCGCGCGAGACGCCGACCGCCCTGACCACGCCGATGGAGGGCGCGACCGCCGCCGCCGAGCGCGACGAGGCCCGTCAGGAGCATCCGCACGCAGCGATCGTCGAGGATGACGACGCTCAGAGCCCAGCCGCGGCCGCCGCCGCCTCGGTTTCCTCGCGGCTGTCGGCGATCTTCCGCGAACCGGCCGACGGCCCGATCCCGCCGCCCGAGCCGCGCCTGATCATCGAAGAGGTCGAGGGCCCCGCCGAGACCGCGGAAGAGGCCGGCTTCGTGCTGACGCCGCCAGAGGAAGAAGAGCTTCCCCCCTCGGAAGCCTTCGTAGCCCGTCGTGAGTACGTCGCCGCCAACGAATCCGAACCGGGCCTGTTCGACGCGCGGGACGCGCCGCCTGAGGTCGCGGCGGAACTGGAGCTGACCGACGCTGTCCCGACCCCGGTCGAGGACGAAGCGCCGATCTACATGAAACCCGCGCGGAAACGCAGCCTCGCGCCCGCCGTCGGCCTGGCCGGGGCAGGGGTGGCGCTGTTCGGCGGTTGCCTGTTCTGGGCGCTCAACATGCCCGCCCCGCCGACCGACGGCGCGCTCAATCCGGGGACGGTGGTCTGGCTGGCCGGAATCGCCGGCGTCGGTCTGATCGGTGTGGCCGTCTACCTGATCCTGGATCGCCTGGGCCGCCCGCCGATCGAGCACATCGACGCGGTCATCGAGCGCGACGAATAGCCACGGGGCTGTTCCTGCACGCGCACTACGCGTGCTAGGCAACGCTCCATGATGCGTTTCGCCCCTGTCGCGGCGGTCGCGAGCGTGTTCGCGCTCGGCGGCTGCGCCACCCTAAGCGGGCCGGCCTGTCCGGTCGGCCAGGAGCCGATGCGCACGGCCCAGCTCTTTTTCGGCCAGAACATCGGCGACAAGCCCGGCGTCACGCCGAAGGAGTTCCAGGCCTTCGTCGACGAGGAACTGACCCCGCGCTTCCCCAGCGGCCTGACCGTTCTGGACGGCGGCGGCCAGTGGAAGGGCGACGAGAACCGCCTGATCCGTGAAGCCTCCAAGGTGGTGGTGCTGGTGCTGCCCAACCGCCTCGAAGCCAGCCTGAAGCTCAACGAGGTGCGCCGCGCCTACAAGGCCCGCTTCAAGCAAGAGTCGGTCATGCTGGTCACCCAGGCCGCCTGCGTGGATTTTTAGGCCGGCAGCCTGTCGGCGAGCGCTCTTAGCGCTTGGGCGGTCTCGGCGTCGGCCGGGAAGAAGGTCTCCAAAGTCAGTTCCGACAACGTCACGTCCACAGGCGTGCCGAACACGGTCGTCGTGCTGAAGAATGACAGCATGCCGGCGGGGGTCTGGATCCGGAACGGGATCGCGACGCCGCCATATTCGTCCGAGGCCTTGCGCGGCGGTTGCCCGCCGGGAATGGGATAGGCCTTCAGTTCGGTCAGCAATTCCGACAGCCGCGGGTCGGCGGTCAGTTCGACCTCGCGCCGCAGACGCTCCAGCAGGTGGGCGCGCCACTCGTGCAGATTGGCGATCCGCGGCGCCAGGCCCCGAGGATGCAGGGTCAGGCGCAACACGTTCATCGGGGGCGCAAGCAGCTCCGGATCGACCCCCTCGAGCATGGGCGCGATCATCCGATTGGCGCTGATCAGGTTCCACCCGCGGTCCACGGCCAGGGCCGGGTGCGGTTCGTGCCCGGTCAGGATGATGTCCACGGCCTTGCGCGCCGAGGCCAGGGCGGGATCGTCCAGCGATCGCTGCGGAAACACCGGCGCGTAGCCGGCGGCCACGAGCAGGGTGTTGCGCTCACGCAAGGGGATTTCGAGGTGCTCGGCCAGACGCAGCACCATGTCCCGGCTGGGCTGGGCGCGGCCGGTTTCCAGGAAGCTGAGGTGGCGGGTGGAGATCTCGGCGTCGAGGGCCAGGTCGAGCTGGCTGAGCCGGCGGCGCTGACGCCATTGGCGAAGGTGGTCGCCCACTGCGGTTGCTGTCGCGATCATGGGCGGCAGCTTAGTCGGCCGAGCGCGGCGGCTCCATGACCTCAGAGGTAAAGGATCTGCGGCCCAGAAAGGACAAAGGGCCGGCCCCCTTTCGGAGACCGGCCCTTCCATTGTCGGACCGCAAAGCGGCCCACAACTCGGCGCTTACTTGGAGACCTCGTAAGCGGCGACCCGAGTCGCGGCTTCCACTTTCGGATGAGGACAATGAGACACTGGGTCACCTCCTTTCAGCTGTTGAACAGGAATCTCAATATGGGGCCGTTTCTGCGGTTTGCAAATGGAGATCGAGCTCAAGCCAGCGTGAGCGCCTACGCCATAGGCGCCTCATGGCGGCCGGGGCGGCGGCGGAGCTCGCTGACGGGCTTGGCGAGCTTGTCGAGCGCCTCGATGGTCGAGCGGTAGCCGGCCTCGACCGCGGGGTCGTAGGCCGACCAGTCACGGATCTCGACGCCGGTCAGGTCCGGGGTGATCAGCACGTCAGTGGCCTCGCGGGCGGCGGCCAGGTCGCGGCCCGATGAGACCGTGGCGGCACGCATCAGCAGCGAGACGATCGGCGGGCCCTTCCGCCATTGGCCCGAACGGATCCAGCGCCAGACCGATTCCGGCCGCGCCACGTCGTCGGCGGTGATCGAGCGGCCGCGGCTGACATCGACCCCGACAATCGGGCCCAACTGCGAGGCGCGCATGATGTCGGCGGGGAAGTTCTTCATCACCGCGCCGTCCACCAGCACGTTGTTGTCGGCGGTGGTGGCCGGCGGCAGGACCCCGGGCAGGGCGATGGTGGCGCGCAGCGCCTCGCGCAGCAGGCCGTTCTTGTGCAGCTCGTAGGCGCCGGTGGTCAGGTTTGAAGAGACGCAGAAGAACGGCAGCCACAGATCGGCGATCTGGATGTCGCCGAAGTGCCTGGCCAGCCGCTCGCGCACCTTCTCGCCGCGGGTCATGGCCAGCAGCGGCAGGGCGATGTCGTCCAGCGGACTGGTGGTGACGAAGGCGTCGCGGAGGCGCCGGTCCATTTCCTCGCCGTCCCAGCCCACGGCCAGGCCCGCGCCAATGATGGCGCCCATCGAAACGCCGCCGATGAAGTCGATCGGCACGCCGCGCTCACGTAGCGCCTTGATCGCCCCGACATGGGCGTAGGCCCGCGCGCCGCCCCCCGACAGCACCAGGCCGACCGATTGGCCGGTCAGCAGGCGGGCGATGCGCTGGGCGTCGTCTGTGTTGTCACGGCGGACCTGAAACAGGCGGGCCGGCGACAGGGCGTCGACCCACGCCTGCGAGCCCTGCGGCGTCTTGCGGGTCTTGGGCTGCACCAGGATCAGATCGACCAGCCGCTGGGCCTGCAGCGGTTCGGCGTGCGCCAGGCGCCCGGCGGGAGGCGCGGTGTCGCCCTTCGCGACGCGGAACAGGCGGTCCACCTGGCGGCCGACAACCTGGCGCCAGCCGCTGTCTTCGGCCTCGGCGGCGTACAGCACGAAGTCGTAGTCGCGCTCGACCTCGGAGAACCATTCGGTCGGGGCGTGCTGGGCCTCGGCGCCGATGACGGTCACGGTATAGCCGAGCCGGCCGATCTCGCGGCCGATCTTGTCGACCAGGGTGCGGACCGGAAGCGGCGCGCCGGTGGCGACGAAGCCGAACACCGAGGGCTCGCCGATGCTGGTCTTGGTGGCGGCCTGACGGCTGCGCAGGATCATCAGCCGCGCCAGCTCGGTCATCACATGGGCGTCGGCCTCGGCGGCCTCGAAGAAGGCGGCGCGGGGCAGGGCGAAGATCTCGGAATCGCGCAGCGCCACCACTGTGCCGCTGTGCGGCGCGCCGGCGATCAGCGACATCTCGCCGGCCGGTTCGCCCGGTCGGATGACGCCCAGGAAATGCGGCTCGCCGTTGTCTTCCTTGCGGAACGCCCCCAGCCGGCCGGCGCGCAGGAAATAGAGATGATCGGCCGGTTCGCCGGCCTGGAAGAGGGTCGCGCCGCCGGGCAGCGAGAACCACGTGGCCTCGCCCTGACCGCGCTCCTCGTAGAAGAGCCGGGCCAACGCCGAGTCGGTGGGAATGTCAGGCAGGCCGACCACGCAGGCAGCCTAGCTTGCGTCGCGCCGGGGGGCTATGGCTTGGCCTGATCCAACCGTTAGGTTCGGCGTTGTTGAGACGTACGAGGAGTGCGCAACCATGACCAATCCCATCGCCGACCCGCTGGTCGAGGTTCCGGACACCGACGCGGAGTCACGGCTCGTCGACATCGATGCGACGCCGGAGGGCGTGGCCATCGTCACCCTGAACCGCGCCTTCCGCCGCAACGCGTTCAACGCCGAGCTGATCGCGGCCCTGCACGAGGCGTTCGAGACGCTGCAGGGCGCCGAGGGCGTGCGGGTGGTGTTCCTGCGCGGCGCGGGCGGGACGTTCAGCGCCGGCGCTGACCTGCAATGGATGCGCGACGCCATCGAGCGCACCGAGGCCGACAACCGCGACGACGCCATGCTGATGGCTAAGATGCTCAAGAGCCTGTGGGACATCCCGGCCCTGACGGTAGCCCTGGTCGAGGGCGGCGCGTTCGGCGGCGGGGCGGGCCTGGCGGCGGCCTGCGACCTGGCGGTGGCCACCGACGACGCCAAGTTCAGCTTCTCCGAGGTGCGCCTGGGCATCATCGCCGCCACCATCAGCCCCTATGTGGTCGCGGCCATCGGTCCGCGTCAGGCGCGCGGCCTGTTCGCCACCGGCAAGGTGTTCGACGCCGCCTATGCCGAGAAGATCGGGCTGGTCAACGAGGTCGTGGCCGACGTGGCCGCCCTCGACGCCGCCCGCGACCGCATCGCCGAGGAGATCATGGCTTGCGGTCCCGAGGCCGTCGCCGAGTCCAAGAAGCTGGTCGAGGACGTGGCCTATCGCCCGATCGAAGAAGTGATGGACGAGACCGCCCGCCGCATCGCCCGCATCCGCGTCAGCCCCGAAGGGCAGGAGGGCGTGCGCGCCTTCCTGGAGAAGCGCAAGCCGAACTGGCTCGCCTGAGGCCCCGATGCCGTTGCACATGATCAAGCTGGTGGTGGGCGCGAGCACCATCGAGGACCTGCTCGCCTGGAGGGCCGGCCAGCCCGGCCCCTGGGTGATGCGGACCCGCCAGACCCCCAAGCGCGCCGCCGAGCTGCTGGACGGCGGTTCGCTCTATCGCGTCTTCAAGGGCGTGATCCTGTGCCGCCAGGCGATCCTGGCGGTCGACACCGTGGGCGAGGGCGTCACCGCCCGGTGCGAGGTCACCGTGGATCCGCAGATCGTCCGCGTCGCGCCGACGCCGCGGCGCGCGTTCCAGGGATGGCGTTATCTGGAAGCCAAGGACGCGCCGCCCGACATGATGGGCGGCGAGGACGGCGAGATCCCGGCCGAGCTGGCCCGGCAACTGCGTGAGGCCGGAGCCTGGTAGCCTAGACGGCCATGTTGTCGATCAGGCGGGTCTTGCCGATCACCGCAGCGGCCAGCACCCGGCCGGGGACGGTGAGGGGGCCTGCGCCCGGATGGCTGAGGTCGTCGGCGTTGCGGACCTCGAAGTAGTCGATGCGCTGAAAGCCGGCGCGTTCCAAGGCGGCGATGCCGGTCGCTTCGACCCGTTCGACGCTCTCGCCCGCGTTCAGGCGGCGCACCGCCTCGGTCAGGGCCACATTCATGCGGCCGGCCACCTCGCGCTCGGCCTCGCTGAGATAGGCGTTGCGCGATGAGCGGGCCAGGCCGTCCTCCAGGCGCGAGGTCGGCGCGCCAAGGATCTCGACCGGAATGTCCAGGTCGCGGACGAAGCGCTTGATGACCTGGAGTTGCTGGTAGTCCTTTTCGCCGAAGATCGCGACGTCCGGGCCGCACTGAAGCAGCAGCTTGGTGACCACGGTGGCGACGCCGGCGAAGTGTCCCGGACGTGCGGCGCCGTCCAGCGGGTCTGAGACGCCGGTGACGTTGACGGTGGTGGAGAAGCCGGGCGGGTACATCTCGGCGACGGTCGGGGCGAACAGCAGATCGCAGCCGGCCCCGGCCAGCAGCTCGGCGTCGCGCGCCTCGCCGCGCGGATAGGCGTCGAAATCCTCATTGGGCCCGAACTGGGTCGGGTTGACGAAGACGCTGGCGACCACCCGCTCGGCCCGGGTCTTGCCCAGGGCGATCAACGACAAGTGGCCGTCGTGCAGAGCGCCCATGGTCGGAACCAACGCCACTCGCTCGCCGCTCTTGCGCCAGGCCGCCACCTGGGCGCGGAGGTCGGCGACGGTGCGGACGATGGCGATCTGGGACATGGAGGAACTCACTTTGGGTGTGGGGCTTATGGCGCGGTCCCCCGCCTGCGTCCATTCCATCCACAGACCTTCCGGCGGATCGCGTTGACGCCACGTCGCAGTGAAGGTTCCTGTTAACCTATGGAATCGGTGCAATGCCGCCGACTCGATGTGGAGTTAGAGATCGATGTCACAAGCCAAGGTGATCGTCGTCGGCAATGAGAAGGGCGGGGCGGGCAAGTCCACCATCGCCATCCATCTGGCCACGGCCCTGCTGCATGACGGGGCGAAGGTCGCGACGCTGGATCTGGACGTGCGCCAGCAGTCCATGGCGCACTTCTTCGCGCACCGCCGCGCCTGGCTGGAAGCGAACGGCGCCGTTGCGCCCGTGCCCCAGGAATTCCTGCTTGGCCCCGAAGTGGCCAAGCTGCCCGAGGCCGACGCGGTGGCCCAGTTCGAGGACGCCTTCGGCCGTGCGGCCGAGCAGGCCGACTTCGTGCTGATCGACACCCCCGGCAGCGACACGGCGATCGGCCGCGCGGCGCACGGCATGGCCGACTTGATCGTCACCCCGATGAACGACAGCTTCGTCGACTTCGACATGCTCGGCGTGGTCGATCCGGTGACGCTCGAGCTCAAGCGCCCGAGCCTCTATTCCGAGACTGTGTGGAACAGCCGCAAGGTCCGCGCCGTCTCGACCGGCAAGTCGATCGACTGGGTGGTGCTGCGCAATCGCCTGGCCCCGACCGAGGCCCGCAACCGCAAACGCCTGGACGAGCGGGTGCAGGCCCTGTCGCGCCGCGTGGGGTTCCGCGTCGGGCCGGGGCTGCGCGACCGAGTCATCTATCGCGAGCTTTTCCCGTTCGGCCTGACCATCGCCGACCTGTCGCCGACCATCCGTCCGGTCGCCATGTCGCTGCAGCACGTGGCTGCGCGCCAGGAGCTGCGGGCGTTGATGGGCTCGCTGGGACTGGGCGGTCTGGCTGGCGAAGAGCTGTTGGCGGCGCAGTAAGCCGGCTCAGATGCTCTATCTCGCCATCGGCTGCGCGGTGCTGGTGCTGTTCATCATGGCCGGCCGCGGCAAGCCCATGCTGAAGCGTCGCGAGTGGCGGTTCCTGGCCGGAGCCCTGGCCATCGCCTGCTTCGCGGCCGCCGCCTATGTGGGTGTGCGCGGCGGCTGGGGAAAGTCCATCGTCCTGGTGGTGTTGGGGCTGTGGCTGGCGGTTTCGACGCGGCGGACCGGGATGGGACCCGGCGCAGCGCCTGCGAGCAAGATCAGCGACGCCGAAGCCCGTTCGATCCTCGGCGTCGGCCCCGAGGCGGGCGAGGCTGAAATCAGGGAAGCCTATTCGCGCCTAATGCGCATGGCCCACCCCGACAAGGGTGGGACCAGTGGCCTGGCCGCGCAGTTGAACGCGGCCAGGGATCGTCTTCTCAAGAAGTAGCGGTTGTCACGCCCCTAGACCCTTTCCGGTTCAGGTGGATCACCTGTACCGGAGGAAAAGGGTCTATCTTCATAAGTTTAGAGCGTGACGGTCGCTTCAACCGGCTTCCACTTGAAGCGGTCACGCCCTAGGCCGGGCGGACCACCATGCAGGCCAGCCGCTTGGCTTTCAGGGCCTGGCAGGCGTCCTTGGCCGAAGCCTCGGTGTAGCCGGAGAACCGGGCGCGATACGATCCGCCGACCTTGGCTCCGACCTCGCCGTCGGCGGCGTCGAAGTGCTTGCCGAAGCGCTTGGTCACGAACGCCAATTGTTCCTTGGCGTCGGACTTGGTCTTGAAGGCGCCGACCTGAACGGTCCACTTGCCGCCCTTCTTCTTGTCGTCCTTCTGGCGCAGGGCGCTCTTGCCCGGCTCGACGATCTTGGTGCGCGAGGCCGAGGCCGGGGGAGGGGCCGAGGCCAGAACGATCTTCAGGCCGTCCTGCTCGCCGTCGCCCTGAGCGATCGACGGGCGCATGACCGGGCCGGAGGGCTCGGGCTCGAACAGGTTCTGGGCGACGGTGATCTTCTCGCCGCGGTCGCGGCGGGCCATCACGTCGAAGCCGGTGAGCAGCAGGTCTTCTGCGTTGTTGTTGCGGATAGCGGTGGACGGCGCGCCCAGCACGACGGTGATCAGGCGACGATTGTCGCGCACGGCCGAGACCGCGATGTTGAAGCCCGAGGCGTTGGTGTAGCCGGTCTTGATGCCGTCGACGCCCGGCATGGTGTTCAGCATGCCGTTGTGGTTGCGCATGGTCACGCCACGGTGGGTGAAGTTCTTGGCGCCGAAGAAGCCGTAGTACTGCGGATAGTCGCGCATCACGGCGCGCGACAGGATGGCGATGTCGCGAGCAGTGGAGATCTGACGGCTGTCGGGCAGGCCGGACGCGTTCACGAAGCGGGTGTTCTGCATGCCCAGTTCCTGGGCGCGCAGGGTCATCATTGCGGCGAACCTAGCCTCGGTGCCGCCGATCTTCTCGGCCATGGCCACGGCCATGTCGTTGGCCGACTTGGTGCACATGGCCAGGATCGCGTCCTGGACTGTGATGGTTTCGCCGGGACGAAGGCCGAGCTTGGTCGGGGCCTGGGCGGCGGCGCGCGGCGAGACGACGATGGTGTCATCCAGCCTCAGGCGTCCGGCGGCCAGCGCCTCGAACGCGAGATAAAGGGTCATCACCTTTGTGATCGACGCGGGATACCTCGGGCTGTCCGCGCGTTTAGCGTAGAGCACCTCGCCGGTCTTGGCGTCGACAACGACGGCCGCATACTTCGGCTGGCTCGCGGGGAGCTGGAGATAGGGAACCTGGGCCTGCGCGGTCGAAGCTACCGGCGCGACAAGCGTTGCGGCGGCGAGCGTGAGAGTCGCAAACAGGCGGCGGGCGCGCTGAAACATGCGGGTTCGTCCGTCGATACAAAGGGTTAAGTGACCCTCTGGGGCCACTCGAGATGACCCTACCATGACAGCGTCAGCCTTGCGCGATGGTAAACAGCTCTTGAACGAGCCCAATTGTCGCGCCTTTTGCGATCAACTCTCGCGTGATCACCCTGTGGGCGTTTTTCGGGCAAAGCTATTGTGCGGTGCACAAAAATGCCTTGACTGCTGCACTGCAACATGGAAAATACGGGCAAGTTCAAGGCAAGTCCCCCGTCCACGTTTGCGTCGCGGTACACCCGCCCCATCCCGACCCCAGGAGTCCGCCCATGGCCGCCGCTGAGACCGTCAAGAACACCGTCGAGCAGTTCACCACCGCCGGCAACGTCGCGTTCAAGGACGCTGTCGAGAAGTCGCTGACCCAACTCAACGATTTCAACACCCATTCGAAGAAGAACCTGGAAGCCGTCATCGCCTCGGTGACCGCCTCGACCAAGGGCGCTGAAGCCCTCGGCGCCCAGGCCATGGCCTACTCCAAGAAGGCCGTGGAAAATCACGTGACCGCCGCCAAGACGCTCTCGGGCGCCAAGTCTGTGCAGGAAGTGATCGAACTTCAGACCACCTACGCCAAGTCGGCTCTCGATGCGTACATCGCCGAAGTCTCGAAGATGTCGGACATCGTGTCGTCGTCGATGAAGGACGCGGTGAAGCCGCTCAACGAGCGTGTCACCGCCGCCGTCGAGCGCCTGCAGGCCGCTCGCTAACAGCTCTCCAGTCGCCCGGCGTATCGGGGCGTCCTCCTGGAAAGGCCCGCGCCAGCCATGGCGCGGGCCTTTTCTCTTTGCGGCGTCAGAGCGCGGCGCTAGACCTTCGGCATGTCTCAGGTTGAAGAACGTCTGGCCGCACTCGGGATCACCCTGCCGCAGCCCAATCCGCCCGTAGCCAACTACGTCCCGTTCGTGCGGGCCGGAGATATCGTCCACATCTCGGGCCAGGTCTCGATCGACGCAGGCGGCGGAGTCCGCGGCGTGGTCGGCGAGGACGTTGATCTGGAAACCGCCAAGGGCGCCGCGCGGCTGTGCGGAATCAACCTGCTGGCCCAGATGAAGGCCGCCTGCGAGGGCGATCTGGAGCGGGTGGTCCGGGTGGTGAAGCTGGGCGGCTTCGTCCAGGCCGGCCCGGGCTTCTTCGAAATTCCCCAGGTGGTCAACGGTTGCTCCGACCTGATGGTCGCGGCCTTCGGCGACGCGGGCAAGCACGCCCGCTCTGCGGTGGGGGTCTATCGGCTGCCGATGAACTTCGCGGTGGAAGTCGACGCTGTGGTGCAAGTGCGGTGAGCAACACGTTCGGCGAGGCCTGGGAACTTCTGTTCCACCCGCCGGTGGCGCACCGGGGCCTGTGGAACGGCAACGGCGCGCCGGAAAACTCGCTGGGTTCGTTCCAGGCCGCCTGCGACGCCGGCTACGGCATCGAACTGGACGTTCAGCTGTCGTCCGATGGCGAGGCCATGGTCTTCCACGACGATGACCTGCTGCGAATGACGGGCGTCGCGGGACGCTTGCGCGACCGCACGGCCGCCGACCTCTCCGAGCTATCGCTGGCCGGGTCGGACGAGCGCATCCCGACCCTGCGGGAAACCCTGGCCCTGATCGGCCGCCGCGCCATGGTCCATGTGGAGCTCAAGACCCCCTATGGCGAGGTCGGGCCGCTGGAGCAGCGGGTGCACGAGATCCTGATCGATCACGCCGGCCCAGTCTGCGTCATTGGCTTCAATCCCTATTCCCACGCCTGGTTTGCAGAGCGCTTTCCGGGCGTGCTGCGCGGGCTCGACAGTTACGACTACCGGCGCGCGCCGAACATGAACGAGGCCCAGCGCGAGTCGTTTGCGCGGCTTGAGCATGTATCGATCGCCCGGCCGCACTTCCTGGCCCTGCATTTCGACATGCTTCCGGATCCCCGCGCGACCAAGTTTCGCGAAGATGGGATGCCGGTGGTGGCCTGGACGATTCGCGACCCGTCCCAATGGGCCGCCGTGAAGGATCACTGCGACAACCTAATCTTCGAGGGCTTCGCCGCGTGAAGCTGAAGTCGGCGGTGCAGATCAGCCGCCGGATCGCCGATATCGGGCGAGAGGCGTGGGAGAACTGCGCCGCCAATCCCGACTATTTGGGCAATCCGTTCGTCGGCTTCGACTTCCTCGATATCGTCGAGGCGTCCGGCTGCTGCATCGAACGCACAGGCTGGGGTCCCCAGCACATTTCGGTCGAGGACGATGCTGGCCAGGTTGCGGCGGTGATGCCGCTTTACCTGAAGTCCCACAGCCAGGGCGAGTACGTCTTCGACCACGCCTGGGCGGACGCCTATGAGCGGGCAGGGGGCCGCTACTATCCCAAGCTGATCTCGGCAGCGCCCTTCACCCCGGTGACCGGGCCGCGGCTGCTGGTCCGGCCGGACGTCGATCCGGAAGAGGCGCGGCGTATCCTGATGGGCGGCGCGCTGGCTGTCTGCGAGCGCTTTGACGCCTCGTCGCTGCACGTGAACTTCCCGATGCAGGACGAATGGGCCTGGATGGGCGAGCACGGCCTCTCCCTGCGTCAGGGCCAGCAGTATCACTGGGTCAACGGGGGTTATTCCAGCTTCGACGACTTCCTCGGGGCGCTGTCATCGGGCCGGCGCAAGACCATCCGCCGCGAGCGCCGCGACGCGCAGGCCGAGGTCGAGATCCTGGCCCTGACCGGCGCCGAGATTACCGAGGATCATTGGGACGCCTTCTTCGGCTTCTACATGGACACCGGCTCGCGCAAGTGGGGGCGGCCCTATCTCAACCGGCTATTCTTCTCGCTGCTTGGCGAGCGGATGGCCGACCGAGTGCTGTTGGTCATGGCCCGGCGGGACGGGCGCTGGATCGCAGGCGCTCTCAACCTGATCGGGGACGACTGCCTCTATGGCCGCAACTGGGGCTGCGTCGAGGACGTGCCCTTTCTGCATTTCGAGCTTTGCTACTACCAGGCGATCGAATGGGCGATCGGCCGGGGCCTGGCCCGCGTCGAGGCTGGGGCCCAGGGGCAGCACAAGATCGCCCGCGGCTATCTGCCCGCGCCGGTCTATTCGGCGCACTTCATCTCCGATCCGCGGCTGCGCGAACCCGTCGCCGACTTCCTGGAGCGCGAACGCGCGGCCGTGCAGGGCGAGATGGAGTGGCTTGCGGACGAGTACTCGCCCTTCAAGCAGTCCTGAAACGACAAGGGCCGCCCGAAGGCGGCCCTTGCGCAATCAGCTTTTGAAGCGGCTTAGGCGAAGGTCGCCTGAAGACGACGACGGCGGTCGTAGCGCAGGGCGCCGCCGAGGCCGGCGAAACCGATCAGCATCATCGCCCAGGTGGCCGGTTCCGGAACTGCGCCGCCCTCGCTGAAGGTCGCCGAAAATTGGACGTCGCCAAAGTTCGAGAAGTAGTTCCAGGACCCTGAAAGCGGCGTGCTGCCGTTGTTCCAGACGAAGTAGTTGATGCCGGCCTGGTCCGCGCCCAGCGGCATGCTGGTGGCGCCCAGCCCTTCAGTCGGCAGGCCGAAGACGCTCAGATAGGCGACATAGAGTTGGCCGGCGACGACCGAGATGTTGGTGTCGAAGGAATAGGCGGCGGCGGCGTTCGAGGCGATCGGGCCGCTTTGATAAAGCAGGCCGCTGAGGCCGCCCCCGGTGCTGTAGGTCGACGCGCCGCTCCATTCGCCGACGCCGCCGACCAGCGAGCCGACGCCGCCGTTGAGGTTTAGGGTGAAGCCGGTCAGAACGCCGGTGACCGGAGCGGTGAACACTTGGCCGTAGGTCTGAGAGTCCGGATAGCCGAAGGTGCCGATCGAAGCGCCGGTTGGCGAATTGGACAGCGTGACGTCCGCATGCGCGGCCGAGCCGGCGCCGACCATGGCCAGGGCTGCCACGGCGGCGGCGAAGGTGTTGGTGATACGCATAACTATCCCCCAGAGCGCCCGTCGCCTCGACACACTCCGAGACAATTCCAAGCTGGTTACTGAAATTGCGGATTCGTGGTCAGCGAACAAGGCTGTTCGCTTCTACGGCGAATGGTTTGGTCCGCCGGCGGATCAGGAGCGCTCCCAGGCTTCGGTCAACAGAGGCGAACCACTTCTGTTGGCGTTCCGTCAGGGTCACGGTTTCGTCCTCTCGGTCGATGCGCTACCACCAAAGGCGCGAGTTGGAGGAATGCACGCCATGAGCCTGGACGGCAGCTACGACGACGGCAACATCTTCGCGAAGATCCTGCGGGGCGAGGCGCCGGCCGCCAAGGTGTTCGAGGACGGCGAGATCTTCGCATTCATGGATGTCTTCCCCCAGTCCAAGGGACACACCCTGGTGATCCCCAAGCATACGCAGGCGCGCAATCTTCTGGAGGTGGAGCCGGAGGTCCTGACGACCTTGGTGCTCGGCGTCCAACGGGTGACGCGTGCGGTGCGCGCGGCGCTGAAGCCCGACGGCATCGTGGTGACCCAGTACAACGGCGCGCCCGCCGGGCAGACGATCTACCACCTGCACTTCCACATCATCCCGCGCTGGGAAGGCGTGGCGCTTGGCCGTCACGCCGGCGGCGGCATGGCCGACCCGGCCGAGCTGAAGGTCCTGGCGGAACAGATCGCGGCCCAGATCTCGTAGGGCGCAAAGAAAAACCCCGGAGCTGGGCTCCGGGGTTTCGCTAGGTTTCGGCTGATCGCCTACTTGACCAGTTCGGGGGCCGGATCCTCGGCGGGATCCTCGATGACCGGGGCTCCCGGCTCGCGATCGTCGCCCTCGATCTCGAAGGCCAGCTTGCTGTCCTTGAGCACCACCTTGACGTGGCCGCCCTTGACCAGCTTGCCGAACAGGATCTCGTCGGCGAGCGGCTTCTTGATGTGCTCCTGGATGACCCGGGCCAGCGGCCGGGCGCCGTAGAGCTCGTCGAAGCCGTTCTTGGCCAGCCAGTCGGCCGCTTCCTCCGTCGTCTCGATGGTGACGTGACGGTCGGCCAGCTGGGCTTCCAACTGCATGACGAACTTCTGGACGACCTGGCGGATGATCTCCTGGGTCAGCGCCTTGAACTGCACCACCGCGTCGAGGCGGTTGCGGAATTCCGGCGTGAACAGGCGCTTCAGGGCCTCGTCGACCTCATCGTCCTGCTTGCCGCGGCCGAAGCCGATGGCGTTGCGCTGGGCGTCGGAGGCGCCGGCGTTGGTGGTCATGATCAGGACCACGTTCCGGAAATCGACCTTCTTGCCGTTGGCGTCGGTCAGGACGCCGTGGTCCATGACCTGCAGCAGGATGTTGAAGACGTCCGGGTGAGCCTTTTCGATTTCGTCGAGCAGGACCACGGCGTGGGGGTGCTGATCGACGGCGTCGGTCAGCAGGCCGCCCTGGTCGAAGCCGACATAGCCGGGAGGCGCGCCGATCAGGCGGCTGACCGTGTGGCGCTCCATGTACTCCGACATGTCGAAGCGCAGGAGCTCGATGCCCATGGTCGAGGCCAGCTGGCGGGCGGTCTCGGTCTTGCCGGTGCCGGTGGGACCCGAGAACAGGTAGCAGCCGATCGGCTTGTTGGCGTCGCGCAGGCCGGCCCGCGCCATCTTCATGGCGGCGGAAAGCTGCTCGATGGCGTCGTCCTGGCCGTAGACCGCGCGCTTCAGATCCGTTTGCAGCTCCTTCAGCGCCACGGTGTCGGACTTCGACACGGACTTCGGCGGGATGCGGGCGATCTTGGCGACGACCGTCTCGATCTCCTTCACGCCGATGGTCTTCTTCCGCTTGGCTTCGGGCAGCAGCATCTGGCTGGCGCCGGCTTCATCGATGATGTCGATGGCCTTGTCCGGCAGCTTGCGGTCGGTGATGTACTTGGCCGACAGCTCCACGGCGGACTTGATGGCGTCCCCGGTGTAGCGGAGCTTGTGGAACTCCTCGTAGTAGGTCTTCAGGCCCTTGAGGATCTTGATGGTGTCCTCGATCGTCGGCTCGTTGACGTCGATCTTCTGGAACCGGCGGACTAGGGCCCGATCCTTCTCGAAGTGCTGACGGAACTCCTTGTAGGTCGTCGAGCCCATGCAGCGCAGGGTGCCCGAGGCCAGGGCCGGCTTCAGCAGGTTCGAGGCGTCCATCGCCCCGCCGCTGGTCGCGCCGGCGCCGATGACCGTGTGGATCTCGTCGATGAACAGGATCGCGTCGGGGTGGTTCTCAAGCTCCTTGACGACCTGCTTCACGCGCTCTTCGAAGTCGCCGCGATAGCGGGTGCCCGCCAGCAGCGAGCCCATGTCGAGCGAGAAGATCGTCGCGCCGGCCAGGACCTCGGGGACCTGGTGGTTGATGATCTTGCGGGCCAGGCCCTCGGCGATGGCGGTCTTGCCGACGCCGGGGTCGCCCACCAGCAGCGGGTTGTTCTTGGTCCGGCGGCAGAGGATCTGGATGCAGCGCTCGACCTCGGCCGAACGCCCGATTAGCGGATCGACCTTACCCTGCTTGGCCTTCTCGTTGAGGTTCACGCAGTAGGCTTCGAGGGCTTCGCCGCCGGTCTTCACAGCAGGCTTGTCCTCGTCTTCCGCGCCCTTGACGGTCTTGGGCTGGTCGGCGCCGGCCTTCTTGGCGATGCCGTGCGCGATGTAGTTCACCGCGTCGTACCGCGTCATGTCCTGCTCCTGCAGGAAGTAGGCGGCATGGCTTTCGCGCTCGGAGAAGATCGCCACCAGGACGTTAGCCCCGGTCACTTCTTCGCGGCCCGACGACTGGACGTGGATCACCGCGCGCTGGATCACGCGCTGGAACGAGGAGGTCGGCTTGGCGTCTTCGCCGTCGTCGACGACCAGGGAGCGGAGCTCATTGTCCACGTAGTTGGTGAGTGTGGTGCGCAGGGCCGCCAGGTCCACGTCGCACGCACGCATCACACCCGCCGAGTCCTCATCGTCGATGAGGGCGAGCAGCAGGTGCTCTAGCGTCGCGTACTCGTGCTTTCGCTGATTGGCGAAGGCCACCGCGCGGTGGAGGGATTCTTCAAGCTGGCGAGAGAATGACGGCACTGGGCCTCAATCCTTTTCCATGGTGCATTGTAATGGGTGCTGATGCCGGCGAGCCGTATCAACGACCTGGGCCACTTTTGTTTCCGCCACTTCGTATGTGAACACGCCGCACACGCCCACACCGTGCTGGTGTACATGCAGCATGATCCGCGTCGCGTCTTCGCGCGACTTGTTGAAGTATTGTTCAAGCACGTAGACGACGAACTCCATCGGCGTGTAGTCATCGTTTAGGATGAGCACGCGATACATCGACGGCTTCTGCGTCTTCGGCTTGGTCTGAGTGATGACCGTCGACCGGACGCCCGTATCTTGATCACCTTGCTTTCGCTCGGCCATCGCACAGGTCTCCTGAGGGCACGAGCCCTCGCTATCAATGGATTAGATATGGAAAAGGTCGCCGTATGGAAGGGTTGAAATCGCCGCTAAGGCTCCCAACCATGACAACCGCGTGTTTTTGTCACGTTGGACGCTGAGGAACCAGGCGGACTTCAATCGCCTGACGTGCGTTTTGAGCCCAATGCACGGCCAGAGGTGACCACATCCGGGCCGAATCGGGCCCGCAGCTTATCCACTGCGCGTTCTTCCACCAGAGCCCGGCGCTCCTCGCCGGCGAAAAAGTCGTGCTCGACAGCGTCCGCCTCGATCAATTCGGCCAGGCCGATGCCGATTAGGCGCCAGGGGCGGCCGGTCGCCTCCTTCGCCAGCAGCTCCCGCCCGACCGCGAACAGCGTCTTGGCCGTCTGGGTCGGGACGGGCAGGGCGCGGCGGCGAGTGATGATCTTGAAGTCCGTGCGGCGCAGCTTGAGCGTCACGACGCGACCCGCCACCCCGCCAGCCCTGGCCTGACGGGCGACGCGCTCGCAAAGCGGGGCGAGCTTGTCCTCCAGGTCGCGCACCGCCGAGAGGTCGTCGTTGAACGTGGTCTCGGCGCTGATCCCCTTGCGCTCCTCGTTGGGATTGACCGCGCGATTGTCGCGGCCGTGCGCCAGCTCGTGCAGTTTGAGCCCCTGCGTCCCGAACCGCTGGGCCAGGGTCTTCAGGTCCGCCTTGGCCAGGTCGCCGACCTTGAAATAGCCCGAGCCCTCCAGCGACTTGACCATCGCCGGGCCGACGCCGGGGATGATGCCGACCGGCTTGGAGGCCAGGAAGCTTTGCGCCTCGGCCCTGCCGATCACCGAGAAGCCCCGCGGCTTGTCCAGGTCGGAGGCGATCTTGGCCAGGAACTTGTTGGGCGCCAGGCCGATGGAGACGGTGATCCCGATCTCGGTCTCGATTCTGGCTTGCAGTCGCGCCAGGGTCTCGGCGGGCGGCGCGCCGTGCAGGCGCTCGGTGCCCGACAGGTCCATCCAAGCCTCGTCCAGCGACAGCGGCTGCACCAGCGGGGTCAAGTCGCGGATCATCTCCATGATCCGCCGGCTCTCAGTCCGGTACTTCGAGAACTCGGGCTTGAGGATCACCGCCTGCGGGCAGAGCTGGCGAGCCTTGTACATCGGCATCGCCGAGCGGACGCCGGAGATCCGGGCGATGTAGCAGCAGGTGGTCACCACGCCGCGCTTGCCGCCGCCGATGATCAGCGCCTGGTCGCGCAACTCCGGCCGATCGCGCTTCTCAACCGAGGCGTAGAAGGCGTCGCAGTCCATGTGGGCGATGGTGAGCTGCTCGAGCTCGGCGCTAGCCACGAGTCGTGGGGAGCCGCAGGCAGGACAGCGGCGTTCGAACGCGCCGCGCCGGAAACAGTCGCGGCAGAGCGTGCTCATGGCTCCGCCTCGATCTTCATGCCGCCGAAATCCACCCCGATGCGGATCATGAGGTCATGCTTTGTTCCGTTTCGCGGCAGAGCGCAATGGTCGCGCGCATCGGTCGGCGGCGAGGCGCGGTTCACCGATTTGAGGTAGCGTCGTTTGGCCACCGATGCGACGTTCGGTTGCGAGCCCGCTCCCTTCGCAGTTCAGCGGGCGCAATTGGGAAGGAACGCGCATGAAGAACGTCGCATGGGCTCTGGCCGCCCTGTCGCTCGCCGCCTGTTCGCAGCAGCCTGCCGAGAAGGCCCCCGTCGCCAAGGCGCCCGAGCCCGCTGCCGCGCCCGCCGCCCAGAACACCGCTCCGCCCGGCGAGTACAAGCTGGACAAGACCCACGCCAGCGTGACGTTCCGGGTCAACCACATGGGGCTTTCGCGCTACACCGCGCGCTTCACCGGCATCGAGGGCACGCTGCAGTTCGACCCGGCCAACCCTGCCGCCATGAGCGTCATCGCCAGCGTCGACCCCAAGTCCATCGAGACCGACTATCCGCTGGCCAAGCCCGACTTCGACGCCGAATTGGCCGGCCCGTCCTGGCTCGACGCCGGCAAGTTCCCGCTGATCACCTTCAAGTCGACCAAGGTTGAGGTCACCGGGCCCAACACGGCAAAGGTCACCGGCGACTTCTCGATGCACGGGGTAACCAAGCCGCTGACGTTGGATGCGACCTTCAATGGCGGCAATGAGCCCAACGGCATGGATCCCGCGGGGTCTCGGATCGGCTTCTCCGCGCACGGCGCGCTCAAGCGCTCCGACTTTGGCGTTTCTTACGGCGTTCCCGCGCCCGGCTCGAACTTCGGGGTCGGCGATGAGGTCGAGATCATGATCGAGGCCGAGTTCACCCAACTGCCGCCGCCCGGCGCGGCGCCTGCGGCCAAGCCCGCGACCTAAACGGAGCGCGATGGCCGCCGGCTATCGCGCTCTAGCCCAGCGTCGCCTCGATCGCCTCGCGCAGGGCCGCCCAGTCGTCGATCCGCCGGTGGCGGTCCGGCGCGCTGGGGGCCAGTGGCTGCAGGCGCGGGTCGGCCACCATCTGGAACCGGGTCACCGCCGGCGCGTGCTCGGCGACGGAGTCGAGGTTGGAGATCAGGTCGTCGATGAAGACCGCCGGTCCCTTGACCTGCCGCGCCATGGCCGAGGCCAGCGGCCCCTTGGGGCCTGAGTTCAGCACCAGCGGATAGTCCATGCCGTGCCGCCCCAGC
This sequence comes from Phenylobacterium sp. P4_E10, assembly GCF_056401675.1. Taxonomy (NCBI): domain Bacteria; kingdom Pseudomonadati; phylum Pseudomonadota; class Alphaproteobacteria; order Caulobacterales; family Caulobacteraceae; genus Phenylobacterium; species Phenylobacterium sp. P4_E10. The sequence goes on from NZ_JBFUIW010000004.1 coordinate 26,870, forward strand.
CAGCGGGCCCGCGCCAACCGGCCGTGATTCGGAGCGTTGGTCAGGATCACCACGCTGGCCTGACCCGAAAGCGCGCGCAGCGCCTCGGCGCCGCCTGGAGCCGGCTCCATGTCCGAGCAGGCGTAGCGGAAGAAGTCGTCGAAGTGCGTGCGGCCCTCTTCGAGCGGCAGATGCTGGTTCTCGCCCGGACGATAAATGTTCTGGAACAGGGCGAAGCGGTCGACCCGGAACTCGAAGCCACGGCTTTCGAGGAAGCGGCCGAAGCCCTGCATGAACAGGCCCAGGACCTCGTCCACGTCGACAATCAGCAGTGGGCGCGAAGGATTCACGCCCATATCGACCAGACTAGGGGCCCTCGGGACCAGGTGCTGAGGTGAAACGCCGGCCAACTGGCCCTCCTGCCGCGACTAACGCGAGTTTAAGGATATCCGTGGGATTAACGATCCAAAGGTGGGGTCAGCGGCAGATTCGCAGGCTCGAAGCATTGTCGAGACGAAAATGGCCAAGAAGGTCCTCATCGTCGAGGACAACGAGCTGAACATGAAGCTCTTTCATGATCTGCTCGATGCCCAAGGCTACGAAACGCTACAAACCCGGGAGGGCTTGCAGGCGCTTGCGCTGGCGCGCGAGCACCGGCCCGACCTGATTCTCATGGACATCCAGCTCCCCGAGATCTCCGGTCTGGAGGTCACCAAGTGGCTGAAGGAAGACGATGACCTGGCCGCGATTCCGGTCGTCGCCGTCACGGCCTTCGCCATGAAGGGAGACGAGGAACGCATCCGCGAAGGCGGGTGCGAGGCCTATATTTCCAAGCCGATCTCGGTGTCGCACTTCCTCGATACCATCCGGCGCCTGCTGAGCTAGTCCTGCGATGTCCGCCCGCATCCTTGTCGTCGACGATATCGAGGCCAACGTCCGTCTCTTGGAAGCCAAGCTGACGGCGGAGTACTACGATGTCCTGACGGCCAGCGATGGGCCGACAGCGCTGGCCATGGCAGCCAAGGAAAAGCCGGACATCGTCCTTCTGGACGTGATGATGCCGGGCATGGACGGCTTCCAGGTCTGTCGCCGGCTGAAGGACGACCCTGAGACCCGTCACGTCCCGGTGGTGCTGGTCACCGCCCTGGACGGCCGCGCCGACCGCATCGCCGGCCTGGAAGCCGGCGCTGACGAGTTCCTGACCAAGCCCATCGACGACGTCATGCTGTTCGCCCGCGTGCGCAGCCTCACCCGCCTGAAGATGGTGATCGACGAACTGCGCGAGCGGGAGGCCTCGGGCCGCCGGATCGGCGTCATCGCCGGCGCGGCCTCGCGCCTCGGCGGCACGGGCGGACGGGTGCTGATCGTCGACGATCACGAACGCCAGGCCCAGCGCGTGGCGACCGAACTGGCCATCGAGCATCGTCCGGTGATCGAGGCCGATCCGGAAAAGGCGCTGATGACGGCCAAGGGGCCGGTCGACCTGATCATCGTCAACGCCACCGCGCGTGCGTTCGATGGCCTGCGTTTTGCGGCCCAGATGCGTTCCGACGAGGCCACCCGCCACCTGCCGATCCTCGCCATCGTCGACTTCGACGAGCGGGCGCGGCTGGTGAAGGCCCTGGAGATCGGGGTCAACGACATCCTGCCCAAGCCGATCGACCCGCAGGAGCTGGCCGCTCGCGCCCGCACCCAGATCCGGCGCAAGCGCTACACCGACTATCTGCGCGACAACCTCGACCATTCGCTGGAACTGGCGGTCACCGACCAGCTCACCGGCCTGCATAACCGCCGCTACATGGTCGGACAGCTGGAAGCCCTGGTGCGCCGCGCGGTCCACGGCGGCGACCCGGTCGCCAGCCTGCTGATCGACATCGACCACTTCAAGAAGATCAACGACGGCTATGGCCACGACGTCGGGGACGAGGTGCTGCGCGAGTTCGCGGTGCGCCTGGCCTCCAACGTTCGCGCTATCGACCTGCCGTGCCGCTACGGCGGCGAGGAGTTCGTGGTGGTCATGCCCGACACCAAGCTGGAGGACGCCGAGCGGATCGCTGAGCGCATCCGCCTGCACGTCGCCGGCTCGCCGTTCCGGGTCATGGGCGGCTCGGAGCTGCTGACCGTCACCATCTCCATCGGGGTGGCCGCCACCATCGGCGAGAGCGACAAGCCCGAGGCGCTGCTCAAGCGCGCTGACGAAGCCGTCTACGAAGCCAAGGCTTCCGGACGCAACAAGGTCGTCGCCCGCGCGGCCTGAGGCCGCTTGCCGCCGCAGCCGGACGCGCCTACCGCATCGGCGCTTACCCCTTGCGCAGCGAAAGGCGTTCCGCTCCATGATCCGCTGGTCCCTGATCGACGCGACCACCGTGCCAGACGACGGCGGCGAACTGCGCCTCATGCAGCGCGGGACCGAGTTCTCGATCATGTCCGGCGCCATCGAGCTGATGAACAGCCGTCTCAGCGGCTCGGAGAAGGCCCTGGCGACCCTGGCCTATGAGCGGCTCAAGGATCGCCCGAAGGCGCATTTCCTGATCGGGGGCTTCGGCATGGGGTTCACTCTGCGCGCCGCCCTGGAGAGCCTTGGAGCGGAGGCGAAGGTCACGGTCGGCGAGCTTGTTCCCGCGATCATCGCCTGGGCGCGCGGGCCGATGGCGCATATCTCGGGCGAGTGCCTGAAGGACCCCCGGCTGACAATCCGCGAGGGTGACGTCAGCGACCTGATCCGTGCGGGGCAGGGCGAGTACGACGCGATCCTGCTCGACGTCGACAACGGCCCCGAAGGGCTAAGCCGCAAGGCCAACAATCGCCTCTACGACCCCGTAGGCCTCGCCGCCGCCAAGCGCGCTCTGAAGCCCGGCGGCATCCTGGCGGTCTGGTCGTCGGCGCCGGACGCGAAGTTCACCCAGCGGCTTCGCAAGGCCGGCTATGAGGTCGATGAGGTGCGCGTGCGCGCGACCGGCGGCAGCCGCGGCGCGCGCCACATTATCTGGATGGCGACCAAGGCCAGCTGAGGCGCCTTGGGCTGGCTGGATTCTCAGGCTTGCTGATCTTGTGCATGAGCGGGCGCGCTCATGCGATGGGCGGAAACGCAGGAGAGCACGCTGGCGATCATCAGGGCGATGGCTGCGGCCTCCAGAACGGTGGGCCCTCGGGACTCCCACAGGAAGCCGTAGAGCAGGGCGAACAGGGTCTCGAAGACAATCATCTGGCCGACCAGGGTCATCGGCAACAGCCGGCTCGCCCGGTTCCACAGGGCGTTGCCGATGATGGAGGCGAAGATCGCCACGCCGGCCGAGACGGCGAGGAAGCGGCCCCAAGCGCTAGAGGCATGATCACCCAGCCCGATCAGCAGGGCGGCGGCCGCCAGGAGTAGGGCCTGCGCACCCGTCGCTACGCCGGTGAGCAGGCTCCAGTCGGCGGCCGAAATGTGCTCCAGCCGCGCTAGCCATCGTCCGTTCAGCACCGCATAGGCGGTCCAACTCGCCAGGGCCCCGGCTGCGCAGAGCAGGCCGATCGCACCCTGCGGATGGGCCGCTCCCCTCACGCCGTTCAGCGATTCCCAGGCGATGCAGGCGACGCCGGCTGCGCCGAGGGCCAGGGCTGGGGCCAGCCGGCGCAGGCGCACCGCGCCGTGGTCGAAGCTGCCGATCGTCGTGACCGCCACCGGCAGGAAGCCGATCACCACCGAGGTCATGGCGACGCCGCCCATCTGTACGGCGAAGGCGAGCAGCACGTAGTAGAGGGTGTTGCCGAGCAGGCTCAGACCCGTGAGAGCCAGCCACTCGCGCCGCCCGACGTGGGCCGCCAACCGCCGCCAACGGGGCGCGATCAGGGCCAGGGCAAAGGCGCCGTAGGCCAGGTAGCGCCCGGCCGCGAGCTGCAGAGGGGTAAAGTCGGAGGCGAGTTCCGGCGCCAGGAAGACCAGCCCCCAGAACGCGCCAGCCAGCAGGCCGCAGCCGATCCCGAGCCACAATCCATCTGCGCGTGTCATGGCGCTGACCCATGCCACAGCCGGCGGCCCGCGTCTTGGCGTCGTCTATCGAGTCTTCGCTGGAAGGCGGCGGGCCTGAGACAACGAAAAACGCCCGGCCATACGGCCGGGCGCTTTGCAGACTGGAGAGTCTGGAAGGATGGCTACTTAATCTTGCCTTCCTTGAACTCGACATGCTTCCGCACGACCGGGTCGTACTTCATCATGACCAGCTTTTCGGTCTTGGTGCGGGCGTTCTTCTTGGTGACATAGAAGTAGCCGGTGTCCGCAGAGGAGTTCAGGCGGATCTTGATGGAGGCGGGCTTCGCCATGGTCGGTCCTCGCGGGGCCGGACAGGCCGGCAGGTGTTCGAAAGAGCCGCGGACAATACGAATCCCGAACCCAAAGTCAATGCGGCCTTGGGAAAATCATCAATGTCCTGGCTCAGGCCAGCATCGCCTCAAGGGCGGGCGAGAGGATTTCCCTTAATCCGTCGCCGTTGTCGACCAGGAAATGGGCCGCGAGCGAGTGCGATTCGGCCAGCTTCAGCCCAGCCTGCGGCCCCATGACGCTCAGTGCGGTGCACAGCGCGTCGGCGTCTATGCAGTTCCGGGCGATGACGCTGACGGAACAGACGCCGGCGTCGATCGGTCGGCCGCGACGCGGATCGAGCGTGTGGCTGTAGCAGACCCCGTCATGCTCGAAGAAGCGGCGGTAGTCGCCCGAGGTGGCGATGGAGAGGCCGTGCAAGGCCACGCGCAGCGGCCCGCCTGGCAGGCCGAGCCCGGGCGGCGGGGCGATCTCCGCCCACCACGGTGCGAGGTCCGGCTTGACGCCTTCGCCGCGCAGTTCGCCGCCGATCTCCACCAGATGGTGCGCAAGGCCAAGATAGGAGAGGGCGCGCGAGACCTCGTCGACGCCGAAGCCCTTGGCGATGCCGGAAAAGTCGAGCGCCATGCCGCCGGGCTGGAAGGCCCGTGCGCCGTCGAGGGCCAGACGGTCCCAGCCGCAGGCGTCCAGGGCGGCCTGCAGCGCCGGCGCGCTTGGCGGGGCGGCCACAGCGCCGGCGGGGCCGAAGCCCCAGAGGTCGGTCAGCCGGCCGGTGGTCGGGTCGAAAGCGCCTTCGCTGACTTCCGCCCAATGCAGGGACCGCTCCAGCACGTGCTGGAAGGCGGTCGGAAGGTCCATCCAGCCGCCGGCGGGCAGGCGGTTGAAGCGGCAGATGGCGGCGTCGGGCTCCCAAGTGCTCATCTGGCCGACCAGCCGGTTGAGCAAGCCCTGGATCTGCGCAGTCGCGACGCCCACGTCGAAGGACGGTGGGGCGATCGCCTTCACCGTCCAGGAAACGCCCATGGTGGGGCCGCCGAATTCCACCAGCTCTCCGTCGGGCCTGACGGCCAGGGGCGCGAGCTCCAGCGGGACGGCGACCCGCGTCATCAATCGGGCAGGACTTCCAGGGTCGTGATGTAGGAGGCGCTTCGTTCGGCGTTGGGGATGGTGCTGGGGCCGCCGCGAACCGAGGCCTCGACCCAATACATGCCGGCTTCCGGCCACTTCACGGTGAAGGCGCCCTGGGCGTCGGTCTTCAGCTTCTGCTCGTTGGCGGCGCTGCGATAGCGGCTGCCGCCCTCGACGATGTCGACCTCGACGTTGGCGGCGGGCTTGCCGTCCAGCATCAGCTTGAAGGTCGCCGGTTCGCTGGCGACCAGATCGTTGGGGTGCGTGACCGGTTCCAGCTCCAGGCCCCGGCCGGTGATCTTCAGCACGTCCTTGGTCGGGGCGCCGCGGGTCGCGAACACCTCCAGCCGGCGCTGGTTCTCGGTGACCTTCACCTCGGTGGCGTCCTTGGGGATCGCCGTGGCCAGCTCGGCGGCCGATCCGCGCCAGCGCTTCACTTCCGCGCCGACCTTGTAGGAGGCGCCGACGCCGTCGCTGACCGTGACGATCTTGTAGGTACCGGGCTTGTCGAGCTGCACGTCGAAGGTGCTGCGGTACTTGCCGGTCGCGCCGTTCTTGATCTCGCCCTTGGAGCCGTCCGGCGCGATCACCGAGACCGCATCGAGGCGCATCGGGTTGTGGTCGAAATAGAACAGGTCGTTGGAGACGGCCGCGTCGATCGTGATCCACGGGTCGTTGCCCGAGAGCACGGTGGCCGAGGGCAGCATCCACTGACGGTGGGCGCTGGCGGCGGCCGGGATCGCCAGGGCGGCGGTGAGCGAGAGCGCGGCGAGCGCGCCGCGGCGGACGAGGGTCATGGCTGGCATCCTTACGGCTTGACGGTGACGCTCAAGGCGCCGAGTTCGCTGGTCCCCTTGGCGGAGGACGTGGACTTGGCCTTCGGGGGCCATTGGAACGGAGCGCGCACCACTTCGACGCCGCCGACTTCACGCGCGGCCTCGACGACGATGTTGTACTGACCGGCGGGCAGGTTCCCGAGCGGATTGACGCCGCCCTTGTAGACCAGCTGGTGCTTGCCGGGAGCGCGGGTTGCGGCGCTGACGCCGTCGGCCGGGAGGGTCATGTCGCGGCCGGCCCTGCGCCACCACTGGCGCATGTCCTTCAGCCACTTCTGGCCTTCCTGGTTCTTCATCTTGACGTCGTACCAGACCGCCAGGGTCTTCACGGCCGCCTTGTCCTGATCCTCGATCCACACAGACACGTAGGGCCGGTGGTATTCGGCCACCGTCAGGCGCGGGATCTCGAGGCTCAGCTCCAGGTCCGCGGCGAGGGCGGGGCTCGCCATCAGGCCGGTGAAGGCGGCGGTGTAGATCGGCAGGCGCATGCGGTCTCCGGTCAATGGATGAAGATGAGAGCGAGGATCAGCGGCACAGCGAGGCCAAGCCCCACCAACGGCCAGGTGATCTTCCGCGCGCGTGAGTGCAGTTGCAGCAGCACCAGGCCGGTGACGCAGAACACCACGCAGCCCAGCGCGAAGATGTCGAGGAAGAGGCTCCAGGCCGCGCCCGTGTTCCGCCCCTTATGCAGGTCGTTGAGATAGGCCAGCCAGCCGCGGTCGGTGCTCTCGTGAACAACGGTTCCGGCGCCTGCGTCGAAGGTCACCCAACCGTCGCCGCCGGGGCGGGGCAGGGAGACGTAGGCTTCCTCGTCGGTCCACTCGATGGCCGCGGCCTTAGGGGCGTCGACGCCGACCTCCTTGGCCAGCCAGACGCGGATCTCCTCCGGCAGCGGGCCCTTCGCGGCCTGGGCGGACTTGGCGACTGCGATCAGTTCAGGGGGAAGTTGGCCCTCGACCTCGACGGTCTTCGGCTTGCCCTCGATGTCGCCGGCGTGGTTGAGCGTGAAGCCGGTGATTGCGAATAGCAGCATCCCGACCAGGCAGACCGCCGCGCTGATCCAGTGCCATTGCACCATCTGGCGCATCAGCGCGGCCCGCCGCTGCGCCTTCCGCTTGGCGCGCGCCTTTTCCTCGTCGATGGCCGGTTTGGCGCCCACGAGTTCCGAAGCCGACAAAATACTGTTCCCCGCTAGTGCTGCGTGGCTCGCACTAACAAGGCCGCATTCTCAACGCAAGCTAGTTGAGAGTAATTCGCATTTGAAATGTGGCGGGCTAGAGATGGCTGACCCGCGAAGTACCGGTTCCGAAGCGGATGAACGGGCGTGGCCGGCTGGGGTCCTCAAGTCGCTGGACCGCCTCGCCGATCACCGTGCGGGTGACCGCCGGCAGGGGCAGGGCGATGGCTTCGTCGAAGTCGACCCAGGCGATCTCTTCCAACTCGCCGCAGTCGGGCTTGCGCTCCAGGCTGACCAGCCGCTCGGCGTCGGCCATCAGGAACCAGGTGTCGAAGCGCTTGGCCAGCATCGGCGGAGTCACTGCGCGAGCGACGATCTCCAGGGCCTCGAGGTCGGCCGCGGCGCCTTCGGCCGCGAACTCGCGCCAGGGACCCGCGAGCGGGCGGGGCGGGACAGCCTTGGCCAGCAGCAGCCCGGCTTCCTCGAAGGTCTCGCGGATGGCGGTCAGGGCCAGCGCCCGGCCGCGGGCCATCGGGATGTGCGCCTCGAACCGCGCCGCCACGTCGGGGCGCAGGTCGGTGGCGAACGGCGCCCGGAAATCGCTGCGGTCGATGCGCCCGCCGGGGAACACCCAGAGGTTCGGCATGAAGTCGTGGCCGCTGTGACGCTTGCCCATCAGCACCTGCGGCTTCTTCCGGTCCCGGCGCACCACGATCAGGGTGGCGGCGTTGCGCGGCTTCACGGCGCGGGCTCCGGGAGCGCGCATACGGCCGCCCTCTGGCGGGCGGTTGGTCGGGACGGCGGTGCTGGTCATCAAACAACTGTATGAGACTCGGTGAGTCCTGGGAACGACGACGTAACGTCAACCTCGCCAGGCGACCAGCACGGCGCCGACCGCGATCAGGCCGACACCCAGCCAGTTGGGGCCCGACAGCTTCTCACCGAGGAACAGCACCCCGATGACCGCCACCAGCACCACGCTCAGCTTGTCCAGCGGCGCCACCCTTGCGGCGTCGCCCAATTTCAGGGCCCGGAAGTAGCAGAGCCACGACAGGCCCGTCGCCGCGCCGGACAGCACCAGGAACAGGTAGGTCCGCGAACTCACCTCGCCCGGCGCCTGCCACTGGCCGGTGGCGGTCACGATCCCCGCCGCGACGCCCAAGATGACCAGGGTTCGGATCACTGTGGCGTAGTCGGAGTTGATGTTCTCCACCCCGACCTTGGCGAACACCGCCGTCAGGGCCGCGAAAGCCGCCGACAGCAGCGCCCAAAGCTGCCAAGAAGAGGTCATCGTTCTCACCCCGCTGCGACTTGCATGATCGAACGCCTGAAACAGCTGGTCGGCAAGCTCGAGACCCGCACTCTCGTCGCGCTGCTGTTGCTGGTGGGCCTGCCTTGGCTGTTCCTGGAGGTGGCCGACGAGGTGTCCGAGGGCGAGACCGCCGCCCTCGACCGGCGCCTGCTGCTGGCCTTGCGCACGCCGGGCGACCCCTCCGACCCAGCGGGGCCGCGAGGGGTCGAGGAGGCGATGCGCGACATCACCGCCCTGGGCGGCTTTACGGTGCTGACGCTACTGACAATCGTCGCGGCGCTGTTGCTGATTTTCCACGGCCGCCGGCGCGAGGCGCTGATCTTCACCGCCACCGTGGTCGCCGCCCAGCTGTCATGCGACCTGCTCAAGGGCCTCTACGACCGCGACCGCCCGGGCCTGGTCAGCCATGGCAGCTACGTCTATTCGCAGAGCTTCCCCTCAGGGCATTCGGCGATGGCCGCGGCGGTGTTCCTGATCCTGGCGACGGTCACGGCCAGCGTCGAGCCGCAGCGGCGCACCAAGGCGCTGATCTATGGCGTGGCGATCAGCGGCGTGGTCGCGGTCGGCTTCAGCCGGGTCTATCTCGGAGTTCACTGGCCGACCGACGTGTTGGGCGGCTGGGTGCTGGGCGCCAGCTGGGCGCTCATCGCCTGGCTGATCCTCGCCTTCACCCGCCCGAGGGCGGGTAGATGACGTCCTTGTGTCCGGGGGGACAACCCATTTGCGGTTGAACTGAAGTTGCGCCACCGCAATTTCAGGGCGGGAACCCCCTGAAACTGCCTGCGGAGGCCCATGCCCCATCATACGCCGCTGATCGCCACCATCGTCGCGGGCCTCGTGGCCGCATTCGCCTTCGGAGCGCTCGCCCAGCGCCTGCGGCTCTCCCCACTGGTGGGCTACCTGGCGGCCGGGGTGCTCGTCGGCCCGTTCACGCCTGGCTATGTCGCCGACCAGAAGATCGCCAACGAGCTCGCCGAGATCGGCGTCATCCTGCTGATGTTCGGGGTCGGGCTGCACTTCTCGCTGAAGGACCTGCTGGCGGTCCGCAAGATCGCCGTGCCGGGCGCCCTGGGGCAGATGGCTGTCGCGACCATGCTCGGCATGGGTCTCTCCTGGCTGCTTGGCTGGCCGCTGATCTCGGGCCTGGTGTTCGGCCTGGCTCTATCGGTCGCCTCGACGGTGGTGCTGCTGCGGGCCCTGCAGGAGCGCCGCCTGGTCCAGACTGACCGCGGCAAGATCGCCGTCGGCTGGCTGATCGTCGAGGATCTGGCCATGGTCCTGGCCCTGGTCATGCTGCCGGCCTTGGCCGGCGCCATGAAGGCCGGGGAGGGGGCGGCCGATCCGCTTACCGCCTGGGGCATCCCGCTGGGGATCACCTTGCTGAAGGTCGGGGGCTTCGTGGCCTTCATGCTGATCGTGGCGCGGCGCGCCGTACCCTGGCTGCTGCACTATGTGGCTCACACCGGATCGCGCGAGCTGTTCCGCCTGGCCGTGTTCGCCATCGCGCTGGGCATTGCGTTCGGCGCAGCGATGCTGTTCGGCGTCTCCTTCGCCCTGGGCGCGTTCTTCGCGGGCATGATCCTGGCCGACTCCGAGCTCAGTCACCGCGCCGCCGAAGAGACCCTGCCGCTGCGCGACGCCTTCGCCGTGCTGTTCTTCGTCTCTGTCGGGATGCTGTTCAATCCGTTCGTGCTGCTGCAGCACCCGCTGACGGTCCTGGCTGTCCTGGCCATCGTCATCGTCGGCAAGTCGTTGGCCGCCTACGCAATCCTCAAGGCGTTCGGCCGCTCGAACACCACCGCCCTGACGGTCGCCGCCAGCCTTGCCCAGATCGGGGAGTTTTCGTTCATTCTCGTGGGCTTGGGCATCGATCTTGAGATCCTGCCACGCGAAGGACGCGACCTGATCCTGGCCGGCGCGATCATCTCGATCATGCTCAACCCGCTGATCTTCGGCCTGGCGGTTCGCGCGCCGAAGGTCGAGCCCCTGGTCGCCAAGCCGCCCGCGCCCGACGCTCCGGAACCGGCCAACGATTTGCTGCCGACCGGTCTCTCCGGCCATGACGTGGTCGTCGGCTTTGGCCGGGTGGGCGAGGCGCTCACCGCCGGCTTGAGGGCGCGGGGGACGTCCTTTGTGCTGGTCGAGGCCGAGCCCGAGTTCGCGGCGCGGGCGGCCGAACTGGGCTACGAGGTGATCATAGGTTCGGCGGTGCAGCCCCCGGTTCTCGAAGCAGCGGGCCTCGCGCGCGCCGCGCGCATGTTCGTCGCGATCGCCGACGGCTTCGAATGCGGCGGGGTAGTTGACCACGCACGCAAGGCCAACCGGGGCCTTGAGATCATCGCCCGCGCCCATTCCGACGCCGAAGCCGCCCACCTCCTCGCCCACGGAGCCGACCGCGTGGTGATGGGCGAGGCGGAGATCGCCCGGGGCATGCTGGACGCCGAAGCCTCAGTCCGCGCTGCCGAGCCCGAAATCTCGGCGGAACTCGTCCCGACCGGCCCGCGCCTGCTGATCCTCGACGATGCGGAGCGTGCCGTGCTGGCCGTGCTCCGCGACCTCGACATCTGGCCGGGCGAGGCGATGTCGCAGGCGCCGGTGCGTGACGCCGCCGTTGCGCGGGGCTTTGACGCCGCCCGCATCGACCGCGCCCTGATCGCCTTGCGCGAGAAGGACTGCCTCCGGGATCTGGACGACGAGCGCATCACCGTCACCCGCCAGGGCTTCCTTGCCGCCCTTCAGCCGGCGGCGGCCTGAGATCGAATATCGCCTGTCATCGGGCCCCAGGCCGAAGACTAGAACCCGCTAACACTGGGTGGTTGGGCGGCTCTGCTGGCGACGCCGGTGACAATGGGTCCCGGACAAGCGCCTCGCGCTTTCCGGAATGACACGTAGGCCGCTGCGACAAAATGAGGGCTTGTCGGACTCAGGATTGCGTAAATTGTGTAAAATATAGATCGTGTGTTTGCGCTTCAAAGTTGCGGCTTTGACGCCCGTAGGGCGATATCTATTGGTACACGCATAGATGTCGCATCTATGAGTCGCGACATTGATTTGATGATTCTCAATTTAGTTCGTGTTTTATGGAAATTGGTATGTCTACTCACTTCGACGGGCCGGGAAGTAAGACGTCCGCTGCTGAAATCAGCCGTAATATCGGCCATTGGCAGGACCGCGCGATGCGCGAACCGGTGCTCGTTACCCACCACGGGCGGCCGCGCGTGGTGGTCATGGGAGCCGATGAATATTTCCGACTAGCGGGTGAGCGACATCAGCCGGACGTTCCGAAAGCTTCGGACAGAGGTCTGGATACGTCCGTCCTGCTTGCGAACATGACCGAGGGGTTCCTGGCGTTCGATGCGGAGTTGCGATTGACGACCATGAACGCCGCCGCGGCGATCAGTTCCGGATTGAGACCGGACGACATGGTCGGGCGCCTGGTGGATGATCCCCGGCATGGCGAGTTCGGGACCCTGCTTGCCGCCCGGCTTAGGCGGGTGCTTCGGACGGGCGAGGGCAGTCAGTTCGAGATGCGGGGCCTGGTCCATGCGCACCGAACGTACGAGGTGAAGGCGTTCCCGTTTGACGGCGGAGTGGCCTTGACCTTCGGCCAGCTGACGGAACTCTACGACCTGCGAAAGGCGCATGACATCTGGACGGCGCGGGAACGCGCGCTTGCGGGCGTCGTGGGGTTGATCGAGTTCGCGGTCAGCACGATGGGATTTGTCGAACGACCCAACCAAGCCTTTTGCCGGTTCCTGGGTTTTGCGAGCTCGCACATCGAAAGCGCGAGGCTGGTCGATTTCGTTGCGCCGGCTTATCGCCACGAACTCGGCGACGCGATGAACCGAGTGCTGCAAGGCCGCAAGGACGATCACGTGGCGACGGTCGAGATCGTCTCACGCGACCACGACAAGGCCCGCCTCCAGCTCTCGTTTGCGCGCGTCTACCTCAACGAAACCTGCACCGGCCTCGCCGTCGCCGGCCTGGCGATCTAGCAGCCTAGCGCCGCTTGCCCTTCTTCGGCGGCGCCTTGCCGGCTCCCCCGCCGCGCTTGGGGCCCTGGAAGTTGCTGCGGGCGCGCACGCCCAGGCGAGGCCGGGGCGCGTTCGGATCGACGGGCATCGGCTCGCTCAGCATGCCGAACACCAGACCGCCGGTGATCGGGGTGGCCTCCTTGAGCTCGACCTGCACCCGCATGCCCAGCGGCCAGCGCCGGCCGGTGCGCTCGCCGACCAGGGCGTGAGCCTTGTCGTCGTGCACGAAGAACTCGCCCCCCAGGGTCGAAACCGGCACCAGGCCGTCGGCGCCGGTCTCGTCCAGCCGGATGAACAGTCCAAAGCGGGTGACGCCGGTGATCCGCCCCTCGAATTCGGCGCCCACGCGGTCGGCTAGGAAGGCGGCGACGTAGCGGTCGGTGGCGTCGCGCTCGGCGGCCATCGAGCGGCGCTCGCAATAGGTGATGCGCTCGGCGGTGTCCTTCATCTGGGCGACGTCGCGGTCGGTCAGGCCGTCATTTCCCAGGCCCAGCGCGCGGATCAGCGCCCGGTGCACCACCAGGTCGGCATAGCGGCGGATTGGCGAGGTGAAGTGCGCATAGCGGTCGAGGTTGAGGCCGAAGTGCCCGATGTTCTCCGTCGAGTAGATCGCCTGCATCTGGGTGCGCAGCACCACCTCGTTGACGATCTCGCTGTGCGGCCCCTCGCGGGTCTCGTCGAGCAGCTTGTTGAAGCGGTCGGTGCGCGGCGCCTCGCCCTTGTTCCAGGCCATGCCGATGGTCTGGAGGAACTCGGCCAGCGACTGGACCTTCTCCTGGCTCGGCGCGTCGTGGATCCGGTAGATCAGCGGCGTCTTCTTCTGCTCAAGAGTCTCGGCGGCGCAGACGTTGGCCTGGACCATCATCTCCTCGATCAGCTTGTGGGCCTCCAGCGAGGCGCGCGGCGTGATCGAAGTGACTTCGCCCTCCGGGTTGAGGACGATCTTGCGCTCCTGGCTCTCGATGGCCAGCGGCGAGCGGGCCTTGCGGCCCTTCTGCATGGTCGCAAAGGCGGCCCACAGCGGCTTCAGGATCGGCTCCAGCAGCGGATTGGTCTGGTCGTCCGGGAAGCCGTCGATGGCCCGCTGGGCCTGCTCGTAGGATAGCTTGGCGGCCGAGCGCATCAAGCCGCGAACGAACTTGTGCGAGCGCTTGCGGCCATCGGCGCCGAACACCATCCGCACGGCCATGCAGGCGCGATTCTCGCCCTGGCGCAGCGAGCAGAGGCCGGCCGAGAGCCGCTCGGGCAGCATCGGCTCGACCCGGTCGGGGAAATAGGTCGAGTTGCCCTTGTCGCGCGCCTCGCGATCGAGGGCCGAGTCCGCACGCACATAGGCGGCCACGTCGGCGATGGCGACCCAGACGATCCAGCCGCCCTCGTTCTTCGGGTCGGTGTCGGGCTCGGCGTAGACCGCGTCGTCATGGTCGCGGGCGTCCGGCGGATCGATGGTGACCAGCGGCACGGCGCGCAGGTCCTCGCGCCCGGCCAGGGTGGCTTCCTGGGCGGCTTCGGCCTCGGCTTCGGCGTCCTGGGTGAAGCCGGTGGGAATGCCATGGCTGTGGATGGCGATCAGCGAGGCTGCGCGGGGCTGGTCCTCGCGGCCGACCACTTCGAGCACTTTGCCGCGCTTGGGGCCGTAGCGGGCCTCTACCGTCACCTGGGCCAGGACCAGGTCGCCGTCGTGCAGATTGGCGGCCTCGGCCGGAACCAGGGTCAGGCTCTCCTTGGAGCGCCGATCGACGGGTTCGACGCGGACCTGCTTGTTGGCCTTGCGGACCACGCCCAGGATCCGGTGGGCGCTCTGGCCCAGCCGCTTGATCAGCCGCGCCTCGGTCTCGCCGTTCTCCAACGCCTCGAAGCGCACCAACAGCCGGTCGCCCAGGCCGGGCGCGCTGCCGACCGCGCCGGCGCGGTCGGGGGCCAGGCGCACCAGCGGCGCATCCTCGCCCTTGGTCAGTTTGACCAGCAGGTCGCCGTCCGGATCGCGCTCGACCACATCGACGACGCCGACCGGGGGCAGGGCGCCGGCTTCGGAGAAGCCCTTGCGGCCGCGCTTTCCGAGCGCGCCCTCGGCCTCCAGCGATTTTATCATGTCGCGCAGGGCGCGGCGTTCGCCGCCCTTCAGGCCAAAGGCCTTGGCCATGTCGGCCTTGTCGGATTCGCCCGCCTCGCGGATGAATTTCAGCAGGGTCTCGCGGTCAGGCAGTCCTTGCGGCTGCCGCGTCGACTTGGCGGTGAACCGGGCGTTCTTCGGAATTCGGGCTTTGGCCATTCCGCCTTGTAACGCAGGAATCGCGAAGCGGTGGCGGGGATTTGGTCCCCGCCACGCTTAGCCTATTCGTCGTCCCAGGGCGCTGCGCCGCCGACCGTGGCCGGTTCGGGCTCGGCCTTGGCGGTCTTCTTCGCCGCCGGCTTCTTTGCGGCAGGCTTCTTCGCAGCGGTCTTCTTGGCGGGGGCGGCCTTTTCGGCCTTGGGCTTGGCCGCGGCCTTGCCCTTCTTGCCGCCGCCCTTGGCCGCGCGTTCGGCCAGCAGCGCGACGGCTTCCTCCAGGGTGATCTCCTGCGGATCCTTGCCCTTGGGGATGTTGGCGTTGGTGGCGCCGTGCTTGATGTAGGGGCCGTAGCGGCCGGCCAGCACCTTCACTGCTCCGCCGTCGGTCGGGTGCGCGCCCAGGTCCTTCAGCGCCGCAGCCTCGCCGCGTCCCGGACGACCGCCGCCAGCTCGCTTCTCGGCGAGCAGGGCGACCGCGCGGTTGAGCCCGACGTCGAACACCTCATCGACGTTCGGCAGGTTCGCATAGGTGCCATTGTGGAGGACGAAGGGCCCAAACCTGCCGATACCGGCCGAGATCATGCCGCCGTCTTCCGGGTGAGCCCCGACCTCGCGCGGCAGGCGCAGCAGTCGCAGGCCCTTGTCGAGGTCCATAGCCGGCGCCGACCATCCCTTGGGCAGGCTGGAGCGCTTGGGCTTGTCGCCTTCGCCGAGCTGGACGTAGGGGCCAAAGCGGCCGGCCTTGAGGAATACGGTCTCGCCGGTCACCGGGTCGACGCCCAGCTCACGGTCGCCGTTGTCCTGAGCGGCCTCGTCGTCCGACTGGGCCAGTTGGCGGGTGAAACGGCACTCCGGATAGTTCGAGCAGCCGATGAAGGCCCCGAACTTGCCGGTCTTCAGCGACAGGCGGCCGGTGCCGCAGGTCGGGCAGCCACGCGGGTCGGAGCCGTCTTCCTTGGCCGGGAAGATGTGCGGGCCGAGCGCCTCGTTCAGGGCGTCGAGCACGTTGGTGACGCGCAGCTCGGCGATCTCGCCGACGGCGGCGTGGAAATCCTGCCAGAACTCGCGCAGCAGGGCCTTCCAATCCATCTCGCCGGCTGAGACCAGGTCGAGCTTTTCCTCCAGCGCGGCGGTGAAGTCGTACTCCACGTAGCGCGAGAAGAACTGCTCCAGGAACGCGGTGACCAGGCGGCCCTTGTCCTCCGGAACGAAGCGGTTCTTGTCCATGCGGACGTATTCCCGGTCGCGCAGCACGGTCAGCACCGAGGCGTAGGTGGACGGCCGGCCGATGCCGAGCTCTTCCATCTTCTTGACCAGGCTGGCTTCGGAGTAGCGCGGGGGCGGTTCGGTGAAGTGCTGGTCGGCGCGGGCCTCGATCACCCGGGCCGAGGCGCCTTCGTTGACCTGGGGCAGGCGTCCGCCTTCCTCGTCGTCGGCGTCGTCGCGGCCTTCTTCGTAGACCGCCAGATAGCCGTCGAACAACACCACCTGGCCGGTGGCGCGCATGCCGGTCTTGCCGTCCGCGCTCTCCAGCTCGATCGTCGTGCGCTCGATCCGCGCCGACTCCATCTGCGAGGCGATCATCCGCTTCCAGATCAGCTCGTAGAGACGGCCCAGGTCGCTCTCCAGCCGCAGGGACCCGGGGTTGCGGGCCAGGCTGGTCGGACGGATGGCTTCGTGCGCCTCCTGGGCGTTCTTGGCCTTGGTCTTGTAGATGCGGGCGGTCTCGGGGACGTATTCCTTGCCGTAGACGCCGCCGATCACAACGCGAGCTTCATCCAGCGCTTCGGGCGCGGCCTGCACGCCGTCGGTCCGCATGTAGGTGATCAGACCGACCGTCTCGCCGCCGATGTCGATGCCTTCGTACAGCTTCTGCGCGGCCTGCATGGTGCGCTGGGCCGAGAAGCCGAGCTTGCGCGAAGCCTCCTGCTGCAGGGTCGAGGTGGTGAAGGGCGGCGGCGGCGAGCGGCGGCCGGGCTTCTTCTCGACGCCGGCGACCGTGAAGGTGGCGGCCTGGACGGCGGCCTTGGCCGTGTTGGCGCTGCCTTCATTGCCGAGGTCGAACTTCGAGAGCCGCTTGCCCTCGTGCTTGACCATGCGGGCCAGGAACGGCTCCGCCCCGGCCGAGACGTCGGCCTCGACGGTCCAGTACTCCTGGGTCTTGAACTTCTCGATCTCGAGCTCGCGGTCGACGACCAGGCGCAGGGCCACCGACTGGACGCGGCCGGCCGAGCGTGAGCCCGGCAGCTTGCGCCAGAGCACCGGCGAGAGGGTAAAGCCGACCAGGTAGTCCAGGGCGCGGCGGGCCAGGTAGGCCTCGACCAGCTCCATGTCGATGTCGCGCGGCGACTTCATCGCCTCGGTCACGGCGCTCTTGGTGATGGCGTTGAACACCACCCGCTCGACCTTCTTGTCCTTGAGGACCTTTTTCTTCTGCAGGACCTCCAGCACGTGCCAGGAGATCGCCTCTCCTTCGCGGTCGGGGTCGGTGGCCAGGATGATGCGGTCAGCCTTCTTGGCCGCCTCGGCGATGTCGCTCAGCCGCTTGGCGGCCTTGGCGTCAACGTCCCAGGACATGGCGAAGTCCTCGTCGGGCCTCACCGATCCGTCCTTCGCCGGCAGGTCGCGAACGTGGCCGTAGGAGGCCAGGACCGTATAGTCCGAACCCAGGTATTTATTGATGGTCTTAGCCTTGGCGGGGCTCTCGACTACGAGAAGGTTCATGGTCGCTCTGTGTGGGGCGGCTTGGGCGGATCGCCCGAAATTCAAGGGCGCGAAAGGTGGGGGCGGCGCCTAGGGCCTGTCAACTGGGCTCATCCGAGGCTGGCGACAAGCCCCCCTGGCAGCAATTCGGCGCGCCCGGCCAGCGCAAGCTCGGTCAGGGCGGCCAGAACCACGGCGGCCGGAGCGCGCGCCGTGCGAACCAACTCGTCGCGCGAGACTGGCGTCGGCGAGAGCAGAGCGGCGACGGTTTCGCGCACGGCGTCGATCTCCGCCTCGCCTACGGGCGAGTGCTGGAAGCCGCGCTCGGGTTCGTGCAATCCGCCGCCTTCCAGGGCGCGCAGCACGTCATCGACGCCTTCGCAGAGTGCTGCGCCCTGGCGGATCAGGTCGTTGGTCCCACGCGCCCTCGGGTCCAGCGGCGAGCCGGGAACCGCCAGGACTTCGCGCCCCTGTTCGGCAGCCAGGCGGGCGGTGATGAGCGATCCGGAGCGCAGTTCGGCCTCCACGACCACCACTGCGCGCGACAATCCGGAGATGATCCGATTGCGGCGCGGGAAGTCCTTGGCGGTGGCCGTGGCGCCCGGCGCGCGCTCCGACACCACGCAGCCCTCAGCGACGATTCTCTCGTAGAGACTGCGATGTTCGCTGGGATAGACGTCGTCGATTCCCCCGCCGAGGACCGCGATCGTGCCGGTGGACAGCGCGCCTTCATGGGCGGCGCCGTCGACGCCGCGCGCCATGCCTGAGGCCACGACGTGTCCTGCGGAGCCCAGTTCCGCGGCCAGGCCGCGGGCGAAGCGCTGACCTCCCGCTGAAGCGACCCGGGCGCCCACCACCGCCACCGTCGAGCGGTTCAGCAGCGTTTCGTCGCCTCGCGCCCACAGCACTGGCGGGGGTGGGTCGAGCGCGGCGAGCGGGGCGGGGAAGGCGGCCTCGCAGGCGCAAAGCAGCCGTGCGCCGAGAGTCTCACCCGCAGCCAGCTCCTGCTCCACCTCGTCGATGCCCGGAATGCCGAGCGGCGAGACCCGCCCGCCGCGCCGGGCGAGGTCGGGCAAGGCGGCCAGCGCGATCGAGGCTTCGCCGAAGCGCACGATCAGATTGGCGAAGGTGACCGGGCCGACGTTCTCGGTCCGCGCCAGGCGCAGCCAGTCGCGGCGTGCGGCGTGCGTCAGCGCTCGGCTCACGCGGCCTCTTTCTTCTTGCCGCCGATCTTCGGCTCCTCGCCCTTCAGCAGCCGCCCGATGTTGTCCTTGTGGCGGATGTAGATCAGCAGCGCCATGAACAGGGCCATCACCGCGATCGGGTAGGGACGGTCGAGCAGGAAGACGTAGATCGGCGCCAGGGCCACGGCGGTCAGGGCCGCCAGCGACGAGATCCGGAACAGCAGAGCCATCACGATCCAGGTTGCGCCAGCCGCCATGCCTACCGGCCAGGCCGCGGCCAGCAATGTGCCGAAGAAGGTCGCCACGCCCTTGCCGCCCTTGAACTTGAGCCAGACCGGGAACAAGTGGCCGAGAAAGGCCGAGCCGCCGGCCAGCGAGGTCAGCAGCGCTTGGGCCTGGGTTCCGGCGTCGCGGGTCAGCAGCCAGGCGATGAACACCGCCAGCGCGCCCTTGCCGCCGTCGCCCAGCAGGGTGATCAGCGCCAAGTCCTTGCGGCCGGTGCGTAGGACGTTGGTGGCTCCGATATTGCCGGAGCCGATGGAACGCACGTCGCCGGCCCCGCCGAGCCGGGTGGCGATCACGCCGAATGGTATCGAACCCAGGAGGTAGCCGCCGATAACCGCGGCGGCGATCAGCACTGGGCTCAGCGTTTCAGTCGGCATTGCGTTTCCCCACTCATTCGACTCGCAGTCGTAGCCGGGCGGCCGGCGCCCGTCACCCTGAACCGGGGCGACAGCTTGGCTGCGACGGGCGTGTTCGTCAATTGTTCCGGTTCGCGGTCCGCCTGAGCGGGGCGAGTAACTCACAATCAAGGCGACGTCGCCGCCGAGGTGTTCCGGGTCTATGATTTCAGCACGGGAAGGGGACGGATCAGGGCTAGGAGGGACACATGCGATCGTTGTTGTTCGGTCTTGTCTGGTTGGCTGCGCTTTCTGCCGCTTCCGATGCGGCCGGCGCCGACCCAGAACTTGCCGCGCCTATTCGCCAGTTCATCGACAGCTTCAACAAGGCGGACATGACGGCCGCTGCCGCCACCCACACCGCGGACGCAGTCATTATCGACGAACCCGCGCCGCATCTGTGGAGCGGTCCTGGCGCCTTTAACGCCTGGGGGGTGGCGTTGGGCAAGGACAGCGCCGCCCGCGGGCGTTCGGGAGAGTCCGTCGCGATCGGTGCGGCGACCCGCGAAGAGGTGGCCGGCGACAGCGCCTACGTGATCGTCCCGGCCACCTACGCCTTCAAGGAGAAGGGTGTGTCGATGCGCGAGGTCGCCCAGATGACCTTCGTTCTCAAGCGAGAGGCGG
Organism: Phenylobacterium sp. P4_E10; assembly: GCF_056401675.1. Taxonomy (NCBI): domain Bacteria; kingdom Pseudomonadati; phylum Pseudomonadota; class Alphaproteobacteria; order Caulobacterales; family Caulobacteraceae; genus Phenylobacterium; species Phenylobacterium sp. P4_E10. Next base: position 47,098 of record NZ_JBFUIW010000004.1, read on the forward strand.
GCGACTGGAAGATCGCTGGCTGGGCCTGGACCGGGCCACGGGCCAGCGCGGCGAAATGATCGCTCAGATCCGGTAGACCACGCGGCCGTCGACCAGGGTCATCTGCACTTCGCCGAACAGCCGACGGCCGTCGAAAGGCGAGTTGCGCGACTTGGACTTCAGCTTGTCGAGATCGACGACGATGGGCGCGTTGAGATCGCACACCACCAGGTCAGCGGGCGCGCCCTTGGCCAGCGTACCGGCGGGCAGGCCCAGGAGCTCCGCCGGGCGGCTGGTCACCGTCCGCATCAGATCGATCAGCGGCAGGCGGTCCTGGAACGACAGAAGGGCGGGGAGGAGGGTCTGCAGGCCCACGGCGCCCGGCGCGGCCTCATCGAACGGCAGACGCTTGTCCTCGGCCGGGGCCGGAGCGTGGGCCGAGACCACGATGTCGATCAGGCCGCTCGCCAGCGCCTCGATGGTCGCTTGGCGGTCGCCCTCGCTGCGCACGGGCGGATCGAACTTCAGGAAGGTTCGGTAGTCGCCGATGTCGATCTCGTTGAACGACAGGTGGTTGATCGAAGTCGTGGCCGTCACCGGAAGGCCCTTGGCCTTGCCGCGCGCCAGGCTCTCGAGGGCGCTGGCCGTGGTGATCTGGTCGACCAGGAAGCGCGCGCCGGTCAGTTCGACCAGGGCCAGGTCCCGCTCCAGCATGATCTTCTCGGCGATGGCCGGAACGCTCGGCAGGCCCATGCGGCCGGCGAACTCGCCGGCGGTGGCGGCGGCGCCGGCCGACAGCCACGGATCGGCCGGGCGATGAGCCACCAGGGTGTCGAAGCTCTTGGCGTAAGCCAGGACCCGCTGCAGGACCTTGGAATTGACGATCGGTCGGTCGGCGTCGGTGACGTAGACGCAGCCGGCTTCGCGCATCAGGCCGATCTCGGCCATGCGCTCGCCCTTGGCCCCCTTGGTGGCTGCGCCGGCGGGGTAGACGTGCACCAGTTCGATGTCGCGGGTGCGGCGCAGGATGAAGTCGACCACCGAGGCCTCGTCCACCACCGGATTGGTGTCCGGCTGTAGGACGATCGAGGTGACGCCGCCGGCGGCGGCAGCCAGGGCGGCGGACTTGAGGGTTTCCTTGGTCTCGAAGCCGGGTTCGCCGGTCTTGACCCGCAGGTCGACTAGGCCTGGGGCCAGCATGGCGCCACGCGCGTCTATCACCTCGATGTCCGCCGACAGGCTGCCGAGATCGCCGCCCTGGGCGACGTCGGCGATCTTGCCGTTCCGGATCAGCAGGGCGCCGGGCCCGTCCCAGCCGCTGGCGGGATCGACAAGGCGGGCGTTCACGAAGGCGGTCGGGCGTTGGGTCATAGTTCGGGGCGTCCGATCCATTTTTCGACGACGGGCGGGACATAGGCGGCCAGCGCGTCCAGCGCGGCGGCGCCATCCTCGCGGAAGATCAGCATGTCGCGGTGGGGCGCCTTCAGGAACGCTTCGCCGACCGCGTGGTCCACAAAGGCGCGCAGCCCGTCATAGTAGCCGCGCACGTTCAGGAAGGCGGCGGGCTTGGCGTGGAAGCCGAGCTGGCCCCAGGTCCAGATCTCGAAGATCTCCTCCAGGGTGCCGGCGCCGCCGGGCAAGGCGATGAAGCCGTCGGACAACTCGGCCATCCGCGCCTTGCGCTCGTGCATCGAGGCGACAACCTCCAGGCGGGTCAGCCCATCGTGGGCGATTTCCTTGTCGGTCAGCGCGTGGGGCAGGACCCCGATCACCTCGGCGCCAGCGCCCAGGGCCGCATCGGCCACCGCGCCCATCAATCCGACCTTGGCTCCGCCATAGACCAGCCGCAGGCCGCGGCCGGCGATCTCGCGGCCCATGGCCTCGGCGGCGGCGCGATAGGCCGGGTCTCCGCCGGGGCTCGCCCCGCAGAACACGCAGACGGAGGACAGGGCGCTCATCAGTCGTTGTCCAGGCGCGCGGCGAGGGAGGCCAGCACCGCCATGCGGGCGGCGACGCCCATCTCCACCTGATCCTGGATCAGCGACACATTGAGGTCGTCGGCGACGTCTGAGTCGATTTCGACCCCACGATTCATCGGGCCGGGGTGCATGACCCGCACGTTGTCGGAGGCGAAGGCCAGCTTCTCACGGTCGAGGCCGTAGAAGCGGAAGTACTCGCGCTGCGAAGGGGCCATCACGCCATCCATGCGCTCCAACTGCAGGCGGAGCATCATCACCACGTCGCAGCCGGCGATGCCCTTGCGCATGTCGTGATAGACGGCGACGCCCCAGCGTTCGGCGTCAGTGGGCATCAGGGTCGGCGGACCGACAAGGCGCACTTCGGCGCCCATCATCTGCAGCAGGCCGACATTGGACCGGGCGACGCGGCTGTGCAGGACATCGCCGCAGATGGCGACCCGAAGGCCGGCGATCCGGCCGAACGCGCGGCGCATCGACAGCATGTCCAGCAGCGCCTGCGTCGGATGCTCGTGCTGACCGTCGCCGGCGTTGATCACCGAGCAGGTGACCTTCTGCGACAGCAGTGAAGCCGCGCCCGACGAGGAGTGGCGCACGACCAACAGGTCCGGCTGCATGGCGTTCAGGGTCACCGCGGTGTCGATCAGGGTCTCGCCCTTGGAGATCGACGACGAGCGCGGGCTCATATTGACCACGTCCGCGCCCAGCCGCTTGCCGGCTAGCTCGAAGGAGCTCTGGGTCCGCGTCGAGTTCTCGAAGAACAGGTTCATCAGGGTCCTGCCCTTGAGCAGGTCCAATTTCTTCGACGTCTGGCGGTTCAGGGACACGAAACTGTCAGCCAGATCCAGCAATCCCGTGACCTCCACGGGATTCAGATCGACCACGGACAGGAAGTGGCGCTTGGGGAAGGGGAAGGTCCTGCCGAGGACCTCGTTCAGGCCGGTGGGTGGCGTATTCATTAAAGCGCCCTCTTAGGGGAGGCAGGGGCGGGCGCCAAGGGGAGAGGAACGCCTGTCCCCAAGTCTGTATTTGCCAAGCTGCAATTGAATGTCACGGCGGTGCGGACTCAGGATAACCCGTTATCCGGGAGCGACCTATGACTGGATCAAGTGCCAAGACGACCGCCGAGCGCTGGTCACGAGCCAATGCCGGGGTCGAGCGGCGGGCGACGCCGCGCGAGCCGGTATTGCTTCCGGCCCTGATCGTCGAGGCGAGTGGGCGACGCCGGCCCTGCGTGATCGTCGACAGGTCCGACGGCGGCCTGCGCATCAGCCTGCCCGGCGACGAGGCCACGCCAGACACCTTCTGCGTCCTGGACCTGGTGACGGGTATGGGCCGCGAGGTGGAAGTCGCCTGGCGCAACCTGCCGGAACTCGGCCTCAAGATCGTCCGCACCTACGACCTGGATCGACCCCAGGACGGCCTGGGCGAAACCCTGCGCCAGATGCGGATCGCGGTGCTGGGCTAGGCCTGCAGCCCGCTCAGACGGTCCAGGGCGCCCTGCAGGATCCAGCCGGCCGCCATCTGGTCGACCAGCCCGGCGCGCTTGGCGCGGCTGGCGTCGAGTTCCTCGATCAGGAACCGGTTGACCGCCATGGTCGACATCCGCTCGTCCCAGAAGGCGATGGGAATGTCGCGCAGGCGCAGCAGGTTGCGGCCGAAGGCGCGGTTGGACTGGCAGCGCGTCCCCTCGGTCCCGTCCATATTGATCGGCAGGCCGATGACGATCGCGCCGATCTGCCGTTCGTCGATCAGGGCGAACAGCCGGTTGGCCTCGGCGGTGAACTTGGTCTTGCGGATGAGCTCGAGCGGCGTCGCCACCATGCGGGTGACGTCGGACACGGCCACGCCGATGGTCTTCTCCCCCAGATCGAGCCCTATCAGGGCTGAATAGCGGGGCAGGAGGGCGGGAAGTTCGGTCAGATCGACAACAGCCATGGCGCTTCTTAGCGGTCATCGCTTGTCAAAGGGAGGCCCACACGGCTAACCCCTGCCTCGAACCATTAGGAGGGCCCCATGGCCATCGACGCCGCGACCGTTCGTAAGGTCGCGAGGCTCGCGCGGATCGCCGAGCCCGAGGAGAAGCTGGAAGCGCTCGCCAAGGAGCTGACCGGGATCATGTCCTGGATCGAGCAGCTGAACGAGGTGAACACGGACGGAGTCGCGCCGATGACCTCGGCCGTGGCCGTCGCGCTGCCGATGCGCGAAGACGTGGTCACCGACGGGGGCGACTCCGCCAGGGTGTTGTCGAACGCGCCGAAGACCGTCGATGGCTTCTACGTCGTGCCGAAGGTGGTGGAATAGATGTCTGCGCTCACCCAACTCACGCTGAAGGCCGCGCTCGACGGCCTGGCCGACAAGGCGTTCTCCTCCGAGGAGCTGACCAAGGCCCACGTGGACGCTGTGGCGGCCGCCAAGCCGCTGAACGCCTTCATCCTGGAAACCCCGGAAAAGGCCATCGAGATGGCCAAGGCCTCAGACGCCCGCCGCGCCAAGGGCGAGGCCGGCGCTCTGGACGGCGCGCCGCTGGGCATCAAGGACCTGTTCTGCACCGAGGGCGTGCGCTCGACGGCCTGCTCGAACATCCTCGGCAACTTCATTCCGACCTACGAGTCGAGCGTCACGGCCAACCTCTGGCGTGACGGCGCGGTGATGCTGGGCAAGCTGAACCTCGACGAGTTCGCCATGGGCTCGTCCAACGAGACGTCGGCCTTTGGGCCGGTGGTGAATCCCTGGCGCTCGGAAGGCTCCAACGCCAAGCTGACCCCGGGCGGTTCGTCCGGCGGCTCGGCGGCCGCCGTCGCCGCCGACCTCTGCCTGGGCGCCACGGCGACCGACACCGGCGGCTCGATCCGCCAGCCGGCCGCCTTCACCGGCACGGTCGGGATCAAGCCGACCTACGGCCGCTGCTCGCGCTGGGGCATCGTCGCCTTCGCCTCGTCGCTCGACCAGGCGGGCCCGATCGCCAAGACCGTCGAGGACGCGGCGATCCTGCTGAAGTCCATGGCGGGCCATGACCCCAAGGATTCCACCAGCCTCGACATCGCCACGCCGGACTTCCCGAGCTTTGTTGGCAAGTCGGTGAAGGGCCTGCGGATCGGAATTCCGAAGGAATACCGCGTCGACGGCATGCCGCCGGAGATCGAGAAGCTCTGGGAGCAGGGCATCGCCTGGCTGAAGGAAGCCGGCTGCGAGATCGTCGAGGTCTCGCTGCCGCACACCAAGTACGCCCTGCCGGCCTACTACATCGTCGCGCCGGCCGAGGCGTCGTCGAACCTCGCCCGCTATGACGGCATGCGCTACGGCCTGCGCGAGAGCGGCGCGAACCTCACCGAGACCTACGAGAACACCCGCGCCGCCGGCTTCGGCGCCGAGGTGAAGCGCCGGATCCTGATCGGCACCTACGTGCTCTCGGCTGGCTACTACGACGCCTACTACGTCAAGGCGCTGAAGGTCCGCCGGCGGATCGCCGACGACTTCGACCAGGCCTTCCAGAAGGTCGACGCGCTGCTGACCCCGACCGCGCCGTCCGCGGCGTTCGGTCTGGGCGAGAACGCCGACGACCCGGTGGCGATGTACCTCAACGACATCTTCACGGTGACGGTGAACCTGGCGGGCCTGCCGGGCATGAGCATCCCGGCCGGGGTCGACGCCAACGGCCTGCCGCTCGGCCTGCAGCTGATCGGCAAGGCGTTGGACGAGGGCACGCTGTTCTCGCTCGGCGGCGCCATCGAGAAGGCGGCGGACTTCAAAGCCAAGCCCGCCAAGTGGTGGTAGGCCCGCTCTAACCGGTCTAGGCGGCCGGCCGCACCACGGTCGGTTTCTGCGCGCGGGGCTTGGCCAGTTGCAGGCCAAGCGCCGTCGTGCCGGCCAGGCCGCCCAGGTTCATGGTCTCGACCGCGCTCGAGGGCACCACGACGATGGTCGAGTTCTGCTTCAGGCCCTCGTAGAGCATGTTCATGGCCCGCAGGTGGAAGGCCGTCGGGTCGTCCGCATAGGTGCGGGCGGCCTCCTGGAACTTCGCGGCCACCTGGCGTTCGGAATCGCCGAGGATGATGCGGGCCTGACGTTCGCGTTCGGCCTGGGCCTGCATGGACATGGCGTCCTCCAAGGAGGCCGGTATCAGCACGTCCTTCAACTCGACAGAGATGACGTTGACGCCCCAGGGCTGGCTGCGCTCGTCGATGATGCGTCCCAGCTCGCGGCTGATCTTCTCGCGACCCTCGAGCATGTCGGCCAGCATGGTCTTGCCGATGACGTCGCGCAGGGCGGTTTGTGCGGCCCAAGCTATGGCGACGCTGTAGTCCTCGACGTCGAGGGCGGCCTTCTGCGGGTCGATCACCCGCCAGAACAGCACCGCGTCCACATCGACCGGAACCGTGTCTTTGGTGAGGGTCTTCTCGGCCTTGAACGTGGAGGTGATGACCCGGATGTCGATCCAATAGGCGATCGAGTCGACGATCGGGATAATGAAGAACATCCCGGGCCCGCGAAGGGCCTGGAAGCGACCCAGGCGCAGGACCACCGCGCGCTCCCACTGGCTGGCGATCTTGATCGCCGCGCCGACCAGGCCGGCGCAGAGCAGCCCAAGGCTCCCGACCCAGACCGAGGCGGCCCAGGCGCCCGCAGCGAACGCCAGGTAGGCCAATCCGTAGCTGACAGCGAGAATGAGAAGGAAGACGGTTAGGGGAATAGCGCTGGTCCGACGCATCGGAACCTCCTGCCGAGGCGCGGCGCCCCGGCGCCCATGCGCTGGCGCCGCCTCGCTGTAAAAACGCACGCCCTGCGGCCACGGTTGCGGCCGGAGCGCATTGAAGCGCAACAAAAAACCCCCGCTCCTAAAGAGCGGGGGTTTCTGGATATCCGAAGTGGACGGATCCTACTTCTTGGTCTTGTCCAGGTCGGCCTGGACGGCCTTGATCTGGTCGTCGGTGATCTGCCCGCCCGACATGGGTTGGACCTGCTTGAGGCTCATGCCCTTGAACTGCTCATAGGCCTCGTGGCTGGTCAGACCCGGCAGATTTTTGTCGAGGACGGCCTTGCCTTCCGGCGTGGCGGCGATGTCGGCGATCGGCGTGTTCTCGGCCGACAGCGCCGCGCCGTGGCCGGCGTGAGCGTCCTGGGCCAGGGCCGGAGCGGCCGCCAGAGCGCCGAATGAAAGCGTGGCGCCGACGAGCGCGGCCGTGAGCAGTTTCTTCATTGGGTGTTTCCTCTCCCCGGTTGAGGCGCGGATTTCAGCTCCGCTTCCGCCTTTTGCGCAAGGGATTTCGACCCGGCCGGCGCCCCATTGCCGCGCGTCTTCGCCTTGGAGCGTGATCGGGCGCAAAACCGGTTTCCACTTTTGCCGACCACGCTCTAAAGAACGGCGCATGACTGATACGTCGAAGTTGATCGCTGGCCGCACCGGCCAATGGGAAGTGGTTCTGGGCCTGGAGGTTCACGCTCAGGTCGCCTCGAACGCCAAGCTGTTTTCCGGCGCGGCGGTGGGATTCGGCGCGGGCCCGAACGAGCAGGTGGCGCTCGTTGACGCCGCCATGCCGGGCATGCTGCCGGTCATCAACAGGCACTGCGTCGAGCAGGCGGTGAAGACCGGTCTGGGCCTCAAGGCGCAGATCAATCTGAAGAGCCATTTCGACCGGAAGAACTACTTCTATCCGGACCTGCCGCAGGGCTATCAGATCAGCCAGTTCAAGGATCCGATCGTCGGCGAGGGCGAGGTCATCGTCGAGCACGATGACGGCACGACCTTCGCGGTCGGCATCGAGCGCCTGCACCTGGAGCAGGACGCCGGCAAGAGCCTGCACGACCAGGACCCGAACTCGACCTATGTCGACCTGAATCGGGCCGGCACGGCGCTGATGGAGATCGTCTCGCGCCCCCACATGCGCTCGTCGGCCGAGGCCGCGGCCTATGTGAAGAAGCTGCGCACGATCCTCGTCTACCTCGGCACCTGTGATGGGGACATGGAGAAGGGCAACCTGCGCGCTGACGTGAACGTCTCGGTCTGCCGTCCCGGGGCCTACGAGAAGTTCCGTGAGACTGGTGATTTCAGCCACCTGGGCACGCGCTGCGAGATCAAGAACGTCAACTCCTACCGCTTCATCCAGCAGGCGATCGAGTACGAGGCGCGCCGGCAGATCGAGATCCTCGAGGACGGCGGCAAGATCGACCAGGAGACCCGCCTGTTCGACCCGGGCAAGGGCGAGACCCGCTCGATGCGCTCGAAGGAAGAGGCGCACGACTATCGCTATTTCCCCGATCCGGACCTGCTGCCGCTGGAGCTGGACCCGGCCTGGGTCAAACGGATCGAGGCCTCGCTCCCCGAGCTGCCGGACGCCAAGAAGGCCCGCCTGCAATCGCAGTACGGCCTGTCGGCCTATGACGCCGGCGTGCTGATCACCGAGCAGGCGCGCGCGGACTTCTTCGAGGAAGCCGCCAAGGGCCGCGACGCCAAGCTGGTGTCCAACTGGGTGACCAACGAACTGGCCGCCAAGCTGACCGCCGGCGGGCTCGACATCGAGAACAGCCCGCTGAAGCCCGACGCGATCGCCGAGCTGGTGGCGCTGATCGAGGAAGGGGTGATCTCCTCCAAGATCGCCAAGGACGTGTTCGAGCGCATGTGGGCCGGCGAAGGCCGCCCGCGGGAGATCGTCGAGAAGCAGGGCCTGCAGCAGGTGTCCGACACCGGCGCGCTCGAGAAGATCATCGAGGATTTGATCGCCGCCAATCCGGGTCAGGCCTCGGCGGTGAAGGAGAAGCCCCAGGCGATCGGCTGGTTCGTCGGCCAGGTCATGAAGGCCACCGGCGGCAAGGCCAATCCGGGGTCCGTGAACCAGCTTCTGAAAGCCAAGCTGGGCATCGAATAGCAGAACGCCCCGGAGTTTCCTCCGGGGCGTTTTTCATTTCAGATCAGCTAGTTGTTGGCGATGATGTCAAAGATGATTCCGCTCGCGAGGGCGGCCAGCAGATAGTCGTCGCCAACCCGATACCAGGCGTAGCCGTGCGGCGGTTGGCGCAGGTGGTAGCGGTAGTAGTCGTTCACGACATAGCCGCGGTAGTAGGGCGGCAGAGCTGCGCCGCGACGCCAGGAGGCGTATCCCGGGCGGTAGTACGGATTGCCGTAATAGGCTTGCGGCGGTGGGCCGTAGTACCAGCGATTATTGTAGTAGTAACCGTTGTGACGACCACGGTCCCAGCCGTTGTGCCGGCCGTTGTCGTGACCGTTCCAGCGATCGTTGCGGCCGTAGTTTCGCCGGTCATCGCGGCGGTCGTCGCGCCTATCGTCCCTGTGATCCCAGCGATTGTCGCCGCGGTCCCAGCGCTGCTCGTGTCGGCCACCGCGGCGCTCGTCGTCAGCTAGGGCCGAGGTCGCGCTGAACGCCATGGGGCCAGCGACGTCAGCGGCCGCCGCAAGGGTAAGGATAAGGCGTTTCATACTGTGGGCCTCCTGGCTCCAATCAACTCAAGTCCCTTGGCTTCAAACTTGGCCATAGCGCCTGAACTCGACCTGAACAGAACTGTCAGTTTGACCGCCAGCTGCAGCCGCTAGCGCAACGGTATGCCCCCACGCGTCCACGGAGAAGGGGAGGCAGTCGATCTTAAGGTTCTGGATACGGAGCTTTCCAGTCAGTAAAAGCAACGAATAGTCAAAGTCGACGCGGCCAAAACACTGCGTTTTCGCGATTAACCCTATCTTCAGTCAGCATCGACTTATCTGGGTTCAGGATCGCCGTTATCGGAACCCAGAATGGGGACGAGGCGGCGGGGCTAGGGAAACGAAGTCATGCTTATCAGCGTGGAAAACGAGGGGCTGCCGCTGCCTACCGCCGATGCGAGCGGCGACGAGCTCTTCAAGATGGGGCTGCTCTATTCGACCGGGCAGGGCGGGGCGCCGCTGGACTACGTCTCGGCGCACATGTTGTTCAATCTGGCCGCCATGCGCGGTTCGATCGAAGCCAAGGTCTACCGCAAGGAACTGAGCCAGGAGATGCCGTCCGAGGACGTCGCCGAAGCTCAGCGGCAGGCCCGCGAGTGGCTGGCCCACGGCTGACCGTCGCGGTCTACGGTGCCGCCGCTGCGTAGCTGAACGGGATCGGCAGCATGTCGCGGAAATATTGCTGCATGTGCAGGTTGGCTTCGGCGACGCCGCTCCTCGGCACGTAGATGATGTCGTACCGTCGAAGCGGCACCAGATCCGCCTCGGCGTTGCTCAGGCCGTTCAGCAGGTCCGCTCGACGGACCATGCCCCGCCCGTCGGGCCCGCGGCGGATGATATAGACGCCGCTCCGATCAGCACTGCTGCGGAAGTCCCCCGCCTGAATCACTGCGCGCAGGGCGTCGGCGTCGCCGCTCAAGTCGATGATCCCGGGATTGCCGACCTCTCCCCCCACGAACACTTTCAGCGGGGCCGCCTTGGCGGTCACGTCCACCTGCGGGCGCAGCAATTGGGTCGAATAGGCCTGGGCGATGCTGGTTTGCACCTGGCCGATCGTGCGATCGGCAGCCATCACTGGCCCAATCAGCGGCAGCGTAATGCGCCCGTCGGGTTGGACGGTCACGGTCTTGGTCAGTTCCGGCGCCGAAGGCACCGCCACCTCTAACTCGTCCCCGGGATAAAACCGGTAGTCCGGCTCATAGTCGGTCCAGCTCGCATACGGGATGTTGCTGAACGTCGGCTCGCGCGGGGCCGGGGCGGGCTGTTTGGCGCCCATCACAGCCATCTGCGGCGCAGTCGGCGTGGCGCAGCCGGTTAGGAGGAAGCCGACACAGGCGGTCAGCACGGGAATTGGACGGCGCTTCTGAAGCATGGCGCAGAGGTTAAGGAGAATGGGTAACGGAACATTAATCGCGGCCTCGCAGGGTCCGCCTTAAGTGTTGCAGGGCCGAGATTCTCAAGTGGCGCAGGGTGCGTGGACAGGACGATCGCAACAGGCCGGACCGGCTTTGGTCTGGGCGGCGCGTCCACGCTATGCGTTGACCGACCTCCCGATTCTGCTCTGGCGCGAACGCTACCTTATGCTGGCCATCTTCCTGGCGATCTGCGTGCTGGGGGTTCTGGCGGCCCTGGCCATGAAGACCAGCTACCAGGCCTATTCCAGCGTGCTGGTCAGGCTGGGCCAGGAATATGTCTACGAACCCAGGGCCGGCGACGCCGGCCGCGGCGCGGTCCTGGATTCCGACCAGGTCATCCAGTCTGAAACCGAGATTCTTGGCGCAGGTCCGCTGAAGTTGCGTGTGATTGAGCGTCTGGGCCTGGCCAAGACCTACCCGCAACTGGCCGAGAAGTACGCCAGGGGCTCGGCCGCCGAGAAAAAAGCGATCATGGGCCTGGCTGTGCGCGCCATGGAACAGGGTCTGGAGATCGAGACCGCCCCTGACACGCCGATCGTCCGTGTGGGGTTCAGCCACAACGATCCGCAGACCGCGGCGCTCATTCTCAACACCCTGCTCGAGGAGTATCTGATTTATCGCCGCACGGTGCTGCTTGATCCCAGTTCCCCGGCGCTGGAGCAACAGCGCCGACTGTTCGAAGGCCGCCTGAGCGAGGCTGACGCCGCCTACGAAGAGTTCCTCAGCTCCAACCGGATCGGCGACTTCGTGGCCGAGAAGGCGTCGCTCTCACAGCTGCAGGCGCAGATTGAGCAGCAGAAATACCAAACCGACACGCAGTTGCAGGACCGCATCGGCCGCCTGGCGACCCTCAACAGCCAGTTGGGCCAAGTGGCGTCCGAGGTGGGCCTCTATCGCGACGTCTCCGGCGCGCCGGGCGAAAAGCTCGTCGCCCTGAAGCTCCAGCGCGAGGAGGTGCTCTCCCGCTACCGCGCCGACGCCCGCCCGGTGCAGGAGCTCGACGCCCAGATCGCTCAGCTCGAGGCCGGCATCGCGGCCGGCCGCACCCTGGGCGAGGGGGTTCGACGGATCGGGATCAACCCTGTCTACCAGACCCTGCAGACCGAACGGATCCAGCTCGCTTCCGAGGTCGGCGCATTGAAGCGCGCGCAGGTCGAACTGAACGACCAGATCGACCGGTTGACCGAGCGGCGGCTGCGGCTGGCCGAGCTTGAGCCGCGGTTCCAGGAGCTGTCGCTGAACCGCGACGTTCTGCAGACCAGCGTCCGCGACTTCTCGGTCAAGGAAGAGCAGAGCCGTGCGGCGCAGGAGATCGCCGCACGCTCCAATGACAACATTCGTATCGTCCAGCGCGCCATCGCACCGACCAAGGGCAAGAGCCTGCGCAAGCCGGTGGTGATGCTGGCGTTCCTGTTCGCCGGATTCACCGCACTCTGCGCGGGTCTGCTGGCGATGTTCATGCGGCCGGGCCTGCCGACGGCGCGATCGGCGTCCCGCACGCTGGACCTTCCGATCCTGGGCGCCGCGCCCTTGAAGGCTCGGTAGATATACGCGGTTTGCGGTAGCCTGCGGCGATTGGGCGGGCTGCGATTCGGGGAATGGTCGATCTGAGTACCGAGATGGCCGAACTGTGGGCGTCCCTAGGGTCGCCTGCGCCCGGCCGTGCGCGGATCATCCAGGTCACGGCGGCGCGCAGCGGGGAGGGAGCCTCGACGGTCGCTCGCGAGCTGGCGCACTATGCTGCTCGAAAGGCTGGACGCTCCGTCTGGCTGGTCGATCTCGACCTGGCCACCGCCTCCCAGCACGCGGCCATCGCCGCCGAGGCCGGTCGCTACGGCGTACTTTCGCAAGCCGTGCAGGCGAGTCCGGACGGCTCGACCTTCTACACAGTGCAACCGCCGGCGCGCACCGCTGAGGGGGAGATCTGGCCTGACGCCCGCTACCTGGCCGCCTACCGCGTCGGCGCCGCGCGTTGGTGGGTGACGCGGTTCATGCGCGAACGCCTGGTCGGTCGCCAGGCGGTGCAGATCGTCCCGACCGCCGACTACTGGAACGCCCTGCGCAAGTTCGCCGAGGTGATCATCGTTGACGGGCCCGCGCCCGACCGCTCCCGCGCCCCATTGGCGGTCGCCCCCTTTATGGACCAGACCGTACTGGTGGTGTCGGCCGACCAGGCCGACGTACGCGCGCCCGCCCAGCTGCGCGACGCCATCGCCAGCGCCGGGGGGAATGTCACCGGCCTGTTCTTCAATCGCGCGGTGGTCGAGACGCCGGCCTTCCTGAAGGCGATCCTGCCGTGACCCAGGCGCTGGCGGGCCAGGACGCCGCGCCACCGCTCACCGCCTGGCGAGCCCTGACCATCGGCGCCGCGGCGCTGATCTTCCTCACCTACAGCCAGTTCTGGGTGTTTCCGTTGCTCGGGGAGGCGGGCAATCCGTCGGCCAGCGGCCTGGTGCGGGCGCTCTACCTGCCCGCATACGGAGCCGCCGCTGCCCTGCTGCTGATTTCACCGAGGGCGGGGCTGCTGGCCCTCGCGCGCCAGCCGTTCCTGGTGCTGCTGCTGCTCATCGCGGCGGCCTCGACCCTGTGGTCGATTGCGCCCGACCAGACCTTTCGGCGGGCGATCGCGCTGGGGTTCACCACCCTAGGCGGGGTGATGCTCGCTGCCCGCTACCGATGGGCGGATCTGACCGAGATCCTGGCCGGAAGCTTCGCCTTCCTCACGGTGGTGGCGCTGCTGGTTTCGCTGGCCGTCCCCTCGATCGGGGTGATGCACGAACTGTTCCCCGGCGCCTGGCGCGGGGTCTGGCCGGAGAAGAACGCGCTAGGCGGCATCATGGCCCTGGGCTTCATCGTGTTGGCAGCGGCCGCAGCGCTGAATCCGTCCCGCGCCAAGTTGTGGCTGCCGTTCGCGGCCGTGGCGCTGCTGCTGGTGCTGATGTCGACCTCCAAGACATCGCTGGTCTCGCTGATGCTGGGGGCGGGGGGAATCGTGCTGGTGTTCCTGGTGCGTCGGAGCCCGGCCATCGGCGTCGCAACCATCTGGCTCGGCGCCCTGTGCGTCGCCATGGTGGCGGGGGTCTTCCTGTTCGCGGGCGACCTGTTCTTCGAGATACTCGGCAAGGACGCCACCCTGACTGGGCGCACCAAGATCTGGGCGGCGGCCATGCGGCAGATCGAGCTGCGCCCCTGGACGGGCTACGGCTACGGGGTGATCTGGGACGTGAAGGGGCCCTGGACGCCGCTGGCCTGGATCATCAAGGACGCCGGCTTCACCCCTATCCACGCACACAGCGCCTGGATCGAGCAGTGGCTGGGCCTGGGCGTGTTCGGTCTCGCCGCGTTCGGGCTGACCTACCTGCAGACCCTGATGCTGGCGGCGGTGGCGCTGTTCCGCAGCTCCGGAGCGTACTTCGCCGTGCCGTTCCTGATCGTCTACAGCCTGATGAGCCTGACGGAGAGCATCGCCGTCACCTTCCACGATTTCCGGTGGATGATGTTCGTCATGGTGGCGACCAAATTGGTTTGGCCCGACCGCGAGGTGCGTGACCCCTCGCTCTAGATCGCGAGCCGGCGAGAAATCTCGGCGACGGTGCCGATCTCAAATCCGGCTTCGAGCGCCTCGTCGATGATCTTGGCGAAGCCATCCGGCGTGCACCCCCAGGCGGAGCGCTGAGGCGCCACGTCGTGAGTGTAGAGGATCAGCCAGGCCTTGCGCACCAGAGCCTCGGCCAGCCAGCGGCGCGCGGCCGTCTCGCCGTGCTCGCCCTCGATCCCCACCGAGGGGGCCTGGTTGAGATCGGTGCCCTTCTCGATGATCCCGTGGTGCAGGCCGCGCAGCGTGGAGTAGCGGCGTGCCAGCGCGCCCTTGGGCCCGGCGGCGACGTCGCCGTAGGGATAGGCGAAGCTGACCACGTCGCTGACGCCCCAGTCGGCCAGGACACTGACGTTGCGGTCGGCCTCGTCCTGAGCCTGGGCCGCGGAGGCGCGGCCGCAGTCGAGGTGGGAGAAGGTGTGGCAGGCGATCTCGTGGCCCGCGGCGGCCAGGCGGCTGTAGTCCTCTGAACGGGCGCAGACCCCCATCGGGGCATCCTGACCCGCCAAGCCCGCCGAAACGTAGAATGTGCCGCGCAGGCCGCGGGATTCCAGGATCTTTGCTCCCGTCGTCGCGGCGGTCAGCGGAGCGTCGTCGAAGCTGAACGACAGCATCGGGCGACCCGGAGCGGTGTGCAGGGGCCGGCGATGGGCCAGGCGCGCCACGCGGCGGCGCAGCTTGCCCCTCAGCGACGCATCGGCGGCGTAGGCTTGTTCCTGCTGCATCAGACCGCCTCGGCGTAGAGCGCGGCGCGATAGAGCCGCATGGCCAGGGCGCGACTGGCCAAAGGCGCGGCTTCGGCCAGGGCGTACTGCTTGAGCATCGGACGCCAGACCCCGCGCATGGGCGCGCGCTTCAGCAGCTTGGCGACGCGGTAGCTGGGATAGCTGCTGACCACCGCCGGATGAGCGGCGACCACACGGGCGAAGTTGGCGGCCGACTGCTCATACTTGGCGGCGATGGCGCGGGCGGTGTCGAGCCCCAGGTGGGTGGCCGGATTGTCCAGGTGCTGGATCGGCCAGCGGCGGGCGACGCGCATGCCCCATTCGACGTCTTCCCAGCCCCAGCCGATGAAGCTCTCGTCGAAGGCTTCGGCCTCGAACACGTCGCGGCGGACCAGCAGGTTGGAGGTGAACACGTGCTTCTCGGGCGTGAGACTGCGGGCGGCGGCGTCCAGGCAGTCGCTGTGGGCGGCCATCGAGCGGTGCAGCGCCTGGTCCCGGCGGGGCGGGACCTGCTTGAGCGAGAAGCCGCCGAACGCGACGGGCGGATCCTCGGCGTCGATCACATGCAGCCAACGGCCGAGAAAGTGGTCGTCATCCGGCAGCATATCGCTGTCGAGGAACAGGAACCTGTCAGTACGCGCGTGAGAGACCAGGCGGTTGCGGCCGCGCGAACGGCCCTCGTTGCGGGCCAGGCGGACGAAGCGCGCCGGCAGGCCGAGAACGCCGATGGCGGCCTCGACCTCGGCCGAAAGCTCCGGGTCGTCCGAACCGTCGTCGAGGATCACGATCTCTGCGGCGCAGGTGTCGCGAGACAGGGCGGCCAACAGCGGGATCGGATCGTCGCCCTTGAACGGGATCAGCACCGACAGGCGCGCGCCGCCACGGCCCCAGGCGGTGTTGTCGAACTGGGTGACGGTCTGGGAAGCGGTCATGCTGGGTTCCGGGCGCGCAGGGTGCGGAGAGCGCGGCTGCGCAGACCCCCGGCGTCGATGAAATAGGTGATGGCGCCATAGACGAGCGCGCCGAGCGCGGCCTTTGCGGCCAGTTCTTGCAGGCCGCCGATGGCCGGGACCTGATGGACGGCCAGCGCCATCAGCGCGCTGGCGCCGCCGGCCTGAACTAAAGTCAGCCAGGGGACGGGCAGGGCCATGAGGCGGCGGCCAAGGGCGGCGGAGGCGGCCAGGCCCAAGCCATAGCTGGCGAGGGTCGAGATCAGCGCGCCCTGCAGGCCCAAGCGTGGGATCAGCACAAGGTTGAGACCAAGGTTCGCGAGGGCCGGGATGGCCATGGCCGCCAGCAGGAAGACCGTGCGCTGGCCCAGGGTGAAGGCCTGGTGGAAGTAGTAGGTGGTGAGCCCCGCGAGCAGGCCGCTGGCGGCGATCCACGGCGTGACCTTCGCGGCGCCGGCGGCGAGCGCAGGGCCGATCATCAGCTGGGCCAGCGGCGCCGAGACCATGGCCAGGCCCACCGCCGCTGGAAACGTCAGCAGCAGCATCAGCGAGGCCTGCTCGCGGGCCGCGGGGAGGAGGGCTTCACGGCCGCCGCGCTCCAGGGCCATGATCAGGGCCGGGCCGCCGGCCGCACCGAGCCAGATGAACACCACGTCGAGGGTGCGGTTCGCGAGGCTGTAGCCGGCGTGATAGACGCCCACCGCCGCCTCATCGAGAAAGGCGGCCAGCAGGAAGCGGTCGGTGCTGGAGAGCACCAGGGCCAGGATCAGCGACAACGCCACGGGAACGCCGTAGCCGGCGTGACGCAATGCGCGCGGGGCTTGGGCCAAGCCGCCGGCGCCCTTGCCGTACTCTGAGCGGAAGCACCAGAGCGCGCATAGGCCCGAGGCGACGGCTCCGCCCAGCAGCGGCGCCGCGCCGCCCAAACCGGCCAGCGCCAGGCTTGCGCCGAAAGCGAAGCCGCCGAGCGTCTGCGCCAGGTCGATAGCGGCCGAACCGCTGACTTCGCCGGCTGCGCGGCGACGTTCCTGGGCGAGTTTGGTGAAGGTCCGGGGCAGGACCGAGATCAGGCCGCAAACCGCGGCCAGCTTCAGTCCCGGATTGAGCGGCAGCAGCAGGGCGACCATGCAGGCGGCCGGGACGGCGGCGAGCAGGATCATCCAGGTGCGGTAAACGGTTGCGGCGAGATCGCGGCCGCCGTCGCGATCGGCCTCACCGGCCCAGTAGCGGGCCAGCGCCGCTTCGTTCCAGGTGAAGACCGCCGTGTGAAGCAGGCTCATCAGCGTGAAGCCAAGGGCGTAGTCGCCGAACTGGCTGGGAGAGAGCAGGCGGGTGAAGGTGACGATCGTCAGCAGGCCGACCAGGCCCTGGACGATGTTGACCGGCAGATAGCCGACTACCCCCCGCCAGAACATCAAACCGCCCCTCCGCGCCCAAACCGCCGCGCCTGCGGACAGTCTGCCCCGAAGACCGATTGCAAACCGTTAAGCGGCCGCGGTTCAGCGGATGGTTTCTGAGTCCCCGAGCAGGCAGGGGACGGTCATGAACATGATGTAGATATCGAGCCAAAAGGATTGGCGCTCGATGTACTCGACGTCCAGAGCGACCCGCTGGCGGACCTTTTCCGGGGTGTCGATGGCCCCGCGCGAGCCGTGGATCGCGGCCCAGCCGGTCATGCCCGGCTTCATGCGGTGGCGATGGGCGTATTCGGCGACCAGACGCGAACTCTCGACCTCGCCGGTCTTCATGCCGATGGCGTGCGGCCGCGGGCCGACCAGCGACATCTCGCCGGTCAGGACGTTGATCAGTTGCGGCAGCTCATCGAGGCTGGTTTTGCGGATGAACTTGCCGACGCGGGTGACGCGGTCGTCGTCGGCGCTGATCTGGCGCGAGGCCTTGGCGTCGGCAGTCTCGGTCCGCATCGAGCGGAACTTCCAGACCACGATCTCTTCGTTGTTGAAGCCATGGCGGCGCTGGCGGAAGAACACCGGACCAGGACTGTCCAGCCGCACGGCGATCGCCACCATCAGCATGATCGGCGTCGCCATGAACAGGGCGATGGAGCCGATGATCAGGTCCTGGGCGCGCTTTGCCAGGGCCTTGCCCTGATCGATCTCTGCGCCGGAAACCCGGGTCAGCCGGATGTTGGCGATCCGGTCGATGGCCTCGGCCTCTTCGGCCTCGCCTTCGCGGTCAAGCAGCAGGGTGATTTCATTGGGCAAAACGCTCAGCCGCTCAAGCAAGGCGTGTACGCGCTCGCGGGCGCCGGAGGGCACCGTAATGACGATGCGGTCGACGAAGGGCATGATGCGGTGGGCCAGCAGTTCGTCGGTGCCGCCCAGCAGCGGAACGCGGCGCAGGCCGGCGGCGCTGCGCTCGGCCCGGTCGTCGAAGACGCCCAGGACGTTGGCCTCGCGGGTTTCGAGGATCGCCTCGATCAGACGCTCGGCCGCGCCGGTGGCTCCGACGATCACCAGATTGGGCGTCAGTCGTCCGTTGCTGCGCCAGCGTTTGACGTTGACCCACCACAGACTGTGGGCGGTCGCCACGCAGAGGAAGGCGAGGGGCGTCCACACGCCCAGAGAGGCGGCCAGCATGATCACGCCGACGAAATGGGTCAGCACGGCGAAGCACATGGCCACGGCGACGGCGAAGGCGACGGTGACCCGCATCAAATGCATGGCCAGGTCTTCGCGCCGCCCGAACTTGTAGCAGTCGAACAGCCGCAGGCTGGCGAAGGCCGCCAGGGCCGCACCGCCGTAGATCAGCAGCACGTCAGCGCCGTGCGTCAGGGCCGCGGCGGTCAGGCCGCCGAGCACGAGCGCCAAGGCGTCGCCGCCCTGGAAGAACCCGGTCAGCATCCGGCCGGACATCCGCAGCCGGGTTGGGGTCAGTTTCTCGGGGCGTAGCGGACCGCGGCGGTCGCGGCCAGGTTCGGTCCAGGCGGCTTCGGCGTCGGCGTCCGCCTGACGCCGCGCGCGGCGGTCAGTCAGTGCGCCGGGCTTGAAGGGAGCAGCGAGAGACATATCGGACCGGAATTGTAGGGGAGTGACAAGCGCCACCCTGCCATGGGGCGTCTGTGCGAGCGGTTAACGTACCGGTGTTTTTGTTCTAAGCCCTCTGTAAACTAATCGCGTTGCGTATCCAGGCCCATTTGGCTGCGGATTGGCCGCTGGCGCAATGTCAACGGCGCCACATTGGCGAAAGAACTGCCGAACGCCGGCGGGTTGCTTACACATCTGCGGTGCGGCGCAGTTGATCGACTCAATCCTGCATTGACTGGCGGGCAATTTCTCGAATGGCGGCGCCAACAACGTCTGGTTTATCGGTCATCATCATGTGCGAGCTGTCGTTGATCTGGCGATTGATACCCTTGGTCGAGCGGGCGGCGAGTTCACGGTGTAGCTGCGACCAGAGCTCGGCCAGCGGGGCGCGGTACTCCTCCGGGGCGGACGAGTAGGTCCCGTCAGCGGTCAGCACGATCAGCGGCAGGTCGTCGTAGGATTGTCGGCCGGCGTCCAACTGGTCGGAGGTCGCGCTCCAGAGCGTTTCCAGTTCTGAAATTCGCGTCCGCCAGCCGGAGGGGCGCATGGCCTCCGCCGCGCGCGAGCGATTGACTGCGGGCGGCAGGTCGGCGCGCGGCTGGGGCACGCACCGCGCCAGCTCGGGGGTGGCGGAGGGAAGCTGCCCGGCCTCCGCGGCTTGGAGGCAGAGCGAGGCGCGCTCGATCAGCTGTTCCACCCCGCCGGCTCCGGGGCCGAACACCGCCGCGAAGCGCTTGTCCTGATGCTCGACCGAGGGATCGACAAGCACCATGCCGACGATTTCGCTGGGGCGCAGGTTGGAGAACAGTCGCATGTACAACGCGCCCGCCGAGTGTCCGACCAGGATGTAGGGACCCTCGATACGGGCGGCGTGCAGCGCATGGTCCAAGTCGCGGGCGATGGCTTCGCCATCCCGGGGAAGGGGGCCCGGATCGGAGAAGCCGGCGCCGGCCCGGTCATAGGAGCAGACGCGATAGCCCCCGCCGATGGCCGTTTTGACCTTTCCCCAGCCGAGCGCGGTGGCGCCGTAGCCGCCCTCCAGCAGTACGGTCGGGGCGCCTTTGCCAGCGCAGCGGAAGTTGATCCTCCGGCCGTCAGCGAGGCGCACCAGCAACTCCGGGTGGGCTGAGACTTCGTCGGCTGAGATGGCGGCGGCGCTGGGACCTGACAGGGCGAGGGCGGCGACGAGGGCATACGCGGTTCGTCGCATTGTCGGCTCCGAGCTAGTCTAAGGCCAACCTCTCTAGGAGAACGCCTGACCGCAGTGCAACCGCAATGCGATGCGCACGTTCAGGCGCGGGGCGAGGCTTGACCGAAGTCTTCTCACGCTCCGTTGGTCCTAGTAGAGGCTGGAGTTTGGCGTGGCCGATCAGTTTGTTTCGCACGGCGGTGACAACACCCCCGAGCACATTGCCTTCAAGCTCATGGAACGCATCGCTGAGGCCGAGGGCGTGTCTTTTTCGAGGGACGGCAAGGAAAAGCCCGCGACACGCAAGTGGATCCTCGACACCTACGCCGAGAGCCTCGACGCCGTGCGCGCCAATCGTCGCTACAGCAAGCCTCTGACCTGACGAGAGCAAGGGGAGCGCGCGTACGCGCTCCCCCGCTTTCGCCGACGCATGGAGCGCCGGCAGCGCGCACTGGGACGATGGGCTCGTTTTGGTGCGCGAGTGTCCCGCTATGGGAGCGCGCAGCAAGTCACGTGCCGGTCTAGACGGGTATGCGCTGCTCGCCGGCTTCGCTGGGCACCAGCAGCCAGGTTCCTGGCTCCGCAGACGCATTCAGCTCGACGTCGCGGTACCAGGCCGTGTCACGGTTCGGGTCGCAGTCGAGGAGAATGGCCGTTTCGCCCACCTCGGCAAACAACTGCTGAATATCGCCTGGGCAGGCGCAGATCAGGCTGACCGAACGCCCGGCGGCGCGAAGCTCGCCGATCTTCGCGTCCAGCCGCTCGTGCAGGGGATCGCTCATGACCAAGAACCTAGGGTGGATTCACAGAATTAACCCTAAAGTCGGCTGGCTCAACCCGAAAACTTTCGCCGCTCGACTGCCGAGATGCGGCCTCAAGTATAGATGTTTCGGTCTTTTACTCATCGACCGCCCGAGATGGCTCTCAATCGCCTGGGGCGGCGTATGATTGCAAGTAGGTCAGCAAATTAGCAGCGAATTGCCGTCCGAGATTGCCCAGGCCTATGTCGCATAGCGAACATAAATCCCCTGAGAAGAGAATACCGTGCGCGCAAAGCTGAGATGTACAGGTGCAAACCTGTCATTGCTGGCCCAGGGTTGTTGACACTCTATTAACCTTCAGTGCATGTGCGGCCGTGACGGCGTTCAAGGAACGCTGGTTTAACCACTGGTGGGGTACCAATGCGCAAACTACTGATTGCGGGTGCGGCGGCTGCGGCCACGCTGCTCGCGACCGCTGGCACGGCCTCGGCCGCCACGGTCATTCTTGAGTCCGACTTCGAAGAGGTCGCGGTCGGTGCAGGCTCCTATGTCATCGTGGATTCGGCCGATGGCTGGACGAAGGGTATGGGCACTGCGGGCATCGAAATTCAGAACAACGTCGCGGGGGCGCCGGCCGCCAACGGCGGCTCCAAGTTCGTCGAACTGGACAGCAACTCGAACAGCTCGATGTTCTACACCTTTGGTGTGGGGGGCTCGTTCCAGCTGACCTTCCTGTACTCGCCGCGTCCGGGCGTTGGGGCGGGCAGCAACGGCATCACGCTGTTTCTGAACGGCAACGTCATGGACCCGCCCGGTGAAGTCACCGGCGTCGGCGGCGCCTCGACCAACTGGACGTCGCACACGGTCAATTTCAACGCCAACGCCGGCGACACCATCGCCTTCGCGGCGACCGGCTCGTCCGACTCGTACGGTGGCTATATCGACAACATCAAGATCTCGTCCGCGGTGCCGGAACCGGCGACCTGGGCGATGATGATCGTCGGCTTCGCCGGCGTCGGCTCGATGGTCCGCAGCAACCGTCGCAAGCAGGCGCTCGGCCTCGCCTAGGCGACCCGCGCGATAAGACAGCGCCGCCTGCCGATCCGGCGGGCGGCGTTTTCTTTTTTCGGGCCGGTTGCTCCTCGCGGCCTCTTTCGGCTATGGAGTGCGACCCGATTTGGAGCGGATCCGACCGACTGGCCGGACACGCCCTGCGGGACGGGAGAAAACCCGCCCAAAAACGCTGGTGACGTGGCCGAGTGGCTGAAGGCAACGGTTTGCTAAATCGTCATACGTGAAAGCGTATCCAGGGTTCGAATCCCTGCGTCACCGCCATTCTCTTTTGAATTTTCTATGGTTTTTGGCCAATTGCGCCATTTGCCCACCATCCGCCTTCGGAATGTCCGAGATGGGTGGGAAGCGGACATCGGCAGACAGTGCCTAGCCCAAACGTCGAGCTAGAAGCTGACCGCCAGCGTCGCGCGCGTGGTGGTGTCCGTCCATTTGTGCATCGCGGTCTCCTCAAACCCATCCGGCTAGGGTGTCGAACCCAACCACGGTTCAGGTGGCGCTACTTGACGCGAGGCCTCAAACTTGCGGATGCGCTCCACGACGCTGACTAGGGGCGTTTGATCGTTGCGGATGACGCCGCTGCGGGCGCCATCGAGTTCCAGAACCACGCTGATCGCCAGAGCCAGCAGCACGAAAGTGATGGCGGGCGCCCACAGAAGACGCCGGCCTGGCTTGGCCGCGTAGCCCAGGAAGGCGGCGGCCATCAGGGCATACAACGCCACGACGCGAATGATCGTCACCGGGACCCCGGCCGACAACGCATCGCGGCGAGCCCGGCGGCGCGAAGCAGCTCGCCCGCCCCTTCGAGCGCGGCCTCGACTTCGGGTGATTTGCTTTGGCGGGAGACCGACGCGACGCCGAGCCAGAGCTGAGTTCCCGCGGTTTCGCTGGCCTCGACAGCCCGAGGGAGTTGGGGCTCGTCGCGAACCGCGGAGTAGGCCTCGCGTGCGTCGAGGTAGCGGATCAGGTTGCCAGCCAATCGAGTCCGCTCCGGTTCCTTCAGCCGCAGCAGGTTTTGGTAGTAGGCGTCCACGGCCAACGTCTCCTGTCCCACGAGGTCCCTGCGAACATTGTAGCGCTCGAGGGAGGCCCCAAAGGCGAAGGCGATGAGGAGCGAAAGGAGCCCCAGCGCGGCGGTTAGATACTGACCTCCAACGTCCTGATCGTCCGCCGCGCCACCGGTAGCCTTCCGGCGCAAGAGGAGCCGCCGAACCCGCCTACCGAGGTCATGTGCCACCAAAAGGACAAGCGCTAGGAGCGGCGCCAGGAGCCAGAGGGAGAGGTTCTGCACCGCGAGCATGAATGGGGCCGCCCCCTCAGCACATCATGGCCTGATGCAAGCGTGGCCCCTGAAACTGGTCAGAGGCTCCCGAATAGCGACGACATGGTCGGCAGGGTATCGGGTCTTCCCCGTAGTGCTTGCGGCTCGAGCCCTGTGGCTCGTTCCGCGTCAACGTCCGCTAGGGGGCGAAGCGGTCATCGCCTCCGCGCCGGAAGCGGACGTTCGGCACGTGGGACAATAGTCGGTGAGGGCGGTAAGGGGGCGGCGAAAGCGCCGCGTAGCCCGGTTGTTGGACAGGCGGCCCTCCAGGATGTCTGCACACGGGCGCCGCCGCCCGGCGCAATGCGGCCTGGCGTTGGCCAGCCGCATTGCGCTCGGGGATCAATTGGCCAGAAAGGCGCGGACAACGCGCATCTTCCAGACACCGGCCTCGCGGGTGACTAGCGAGAGATTGTCGAACCGGCGAAGTTCCTTCCAGCTGCCGTCCGGCTGCTGGGCCTCGACCCGTATTTGGAGGTCGGTGACAGCCAGATCGGGCCCAAGCATGTCGACGCTCCGAATCTCGCCCACGTGGCGCATGACGCCGGGGCGTTGCGCGAAGGCTTGCTGAAAATAGGCTTGCACGGCCGGCCGGCCCGCGCGCAGTGGGGTCGCACCGCCCACCAGCAGCGTCGCCTCGTCGGAATAGTAGCTGGCCATGAGGTCGGGATCCTTCAGGTCCCAGGCCTTATCGACGGAGGCGGCCAGGGTGCGTAGCGCGCTGTTGTCCTCGGGGCTTGGGGGAGCGGCCTGGGCCGCAGCGGACAGAGCCCAGGCGCAAGCCGTCACAACGATCATCTTCATTGGGTTCTCCTTCGGGATGTTTGGGACTCAGGCCGTGACGGCCAGCGCGGGGCCGTAGGTGTTGGCGCCCGCGTTGCCGGGCTTTAGGCCCACCCACAGCAGGAAGCCGAGCGAGGCGAGCAGCGCCACGCCGGAGACCATCAGGGTGAGGCCGGCCCCGGCGAACGCGACGCCCATGGTGGCGACGTTCGAGGCCGCCAGGCTGGTGACGAGGGCGAGTGTTCCGGATACCGCGGCGGGCGCGGCGGCCACGATTACAAGCCAGCCAGACCGTCCAAAGTCGTGCAACCGCTTCGCCGCCAGACAGGTCCAGGGATAGATTAGGGCCAGGGAGATCAGCGCGCCCGCGAGGGGGATCGCTCCGCCGATCAGGTTTGCCACGACGAGCGCGCCTGCGCCGATCCAAAAGTCCTTGCGGCCGATGCGGCCTTGCGCGGACAGGAATAGGTTCTGCCAGTCCATTTGTATTCTTTCAGTCGGATGAAGGATGGGAGGGGGAGCGGCCGGCTACCGGCCCGGTGAGAAGACCTGTTCGACCGTGCCGTCGCTGATGGTGATGGGCCCCGAGACCGGACCCTCGAAGACGTAGCGGAGGCGCGCCTCGCGGCCAGGTTCGACATAGACCAGCAGAGGGAGCTCATCGCTGCGGGGGCCGCGGATCGGGTAGAGCGCGCTGCGGCTGGTCGCCTCGCCGCCATCGGCGTCGCGGGCGCGGAGCTTGATCCACCCTTTTGAGATGGTCTGCACCTTGGCCCCCGGGTTGCGGAGGGTCAGGATCGCCTCGATCCTGCCGTCGCGAGCCCGGGCGACGTTGTCGATCCGCACGTCGAAATTGCTCAGCGCCTTGAACGTCCCGCCGCCGGCCGGCGGCGCGGCGGTCGCCGCGAGGCCGCTGAACGCGACGCCGGAGACGTCGAAGACCAAGTTTTTGGCGGGGCTCTCGTTGATGACCACCGCGCTGAGCGGCGACGTGAGCGAGGGCGGGCTCATAACGAAGCGGAACTGGAACTCGCCGCCCGGCGGGACCGACGGGGTGGAGGAGAACGACTCCGGCGCGTCCGAGGTGGCGCGCCAGATCTGGCTTTCGCTCACGCCCACCCCATCGGCGTCAGTCATCACGGCGGTGAAGACACCGGCGCCGATCGAGCGGGCCCGGTTGGTGGTGTTCCTGACGGTCAGGAACACATGCACCGCGCCGTTGCGGGCCGCCGAGGCGCGGTCGAACCGGATGTCGAAATCCTCCAACTTGTGGAAGACGCCCGCCTGGATGACGGCTCGGCCCGGCCCGGCGTTATCGGGGGCGTTCTCCGGAGGCGGCGCTGGCGGATCGTTGGGTGCGGGTGCGGGAGCGGCAGCGGCCCGCTTGCCGTTCCACCGGTTCACGGCCGTGTTTCCCGCCGCCTGGGACGTCGCGGCGAAGGTCTGACGTTGAGCGTCGAACGTCAGCACGACATCCATGCGTTGCTCGCCGTAGAGCGCGGCTCCCTTGAGTACGCCGGCCGAATCTCCGCCGCGCAGCTCCAGCCGCTCTCCTTCGCGCTCGCGGCCATTCGAGTCCCGCGCCATGAGGCGGCCGCGCAGGACGCCGTCGTCGGCCAGTGCGAGGCTGACCCGTCCGTAGGTCGTCTCCCAGTCGCCGGCGAAGGGCGTGAGGTCCTGGACGGGCGTCGCGGGCGTGGGCGCCGGCGCGGGCGATTCGGCGGACTGGCCCGGCTCGTCGATCCAGGGCTTCTCGCCGACCTGGCTGAGGAAAAGCCTCCGATAGGCCGCTCCCCCGGAGGCCGCGAATGCCGGCTGCGGAGAGGGCGAACCCTTGGCCGCGATCCCCTGCCACTGGTTGCCGGCGTCCAGAGAGCGCACCCAACCCAGCATCAGGTTCTGGAATTCCCCCGGCGATTCGCCCATCGCGGCGTTCTTGGCCTTCAGGGTGGCGTCCAGATCCTCAAATCCCCTGTCGCCCAGGAGCATCATCTTGGTGAGCTGAAGCGTGTTGAAGGCCGGCGGCAGGTCGTCGATCTTCCACTTCTCTGACGGGTTCGAATAGCCGGTGTCAGCGATCTTCAGATGGTCGCGGTTGAAGGTCGCCAGGTCGATCTGGTGGTCGCTCTCGCCGCCGTGGCCGCCGCCGGGACGGTTCATCACCTCGTTGAAGTGGTTCTCCGGGTTCTTCAGATAGTCGCCCCACTGGTCGGGCGTCTTGCCGCTCACGCCCTTGACCATCGCGTCCAGCGGGGCCTGCATCATCGCCCGGAACGCGTCGCGCACGGGCGCCGGCAGGATGCCGTCGATGACGCTGGAGATGAAGGCGGCGGTCGCCACGGCCGCATCCGGAGCCCCGGCCATGGAGGCCAGGTGTTCGACCACGTAGCGGTCCATCACCGCCTTGGCGCGAGCCATGTCCGAGCCGGCTTCGTTGTAGACGATGGCCTTGGCGATCTCGTGGCTGACCGCGGGGAAGGCGGCCAGTCCGTCGTCGATGTCCTTGATCCAGGCGCGCTTGTATTCGGCGGCCGGTCCGTTGAGCGCGGCATAGGCGAGGCGTTCGGGGCCGCTCTTGGCGAGCCGGGTGCGGTCGTAGTCCGACACCTGCGCCTGCAGGCCGTTGCGCAGCTTCGAGAAGATGAAGGGGATGGAGCGGCTGACGCCGTCTCCCTTCAGGAGCTTCTGCTCCAGCACGCTGCCGGGCCGGGCGAAGGTGAGCTCCTGATAGATGAAGTCCTCGACGCCGGAAATGCTGGTCTGCTCGCCGGTGACAACGCCGTGGTAGGTGGCGGTGGCTGGGGTCGCGTCGGGCTCCAGGCCGAGATCCTCGCGTTTGCGCGGGTCGACAGGGCCGCCCGTCCGCACGCTGGAGCTGATCGCGCTGATCGTGGCCGGCGTGCGTTTGCCGATATAGCCCTCCAGCACAAGATGCTTGGTCGCGTTGGTGGGATCGGGAACCAGCTGGAATTCACCGCCAGCGAAGTGGTTGACGTAGGTGTGGGCGAAGATGTCCCCCGCCGCATGGGTCAGATAGCCCACCGTGAACGCCCGGATCTGGGGGCTCGGATTGTCCACGAAGCCGCGTCGCCAAAGGTGGGTGAGCCAGGCGTTGGAGCCGCCGGCGCCCGGCCCTACGTCCTCGGCCGCGTCCGGATGGATCACCTGCTGGCCCGTCAGTATGTCCGGGTAGGCGTCGGGGCCGAGCACGCCGGCTCGGTACTGCTGAGGCGCCGCGCGAAGGGCGGCGAGGATCGCTGGATCGACGTCGAACCGCCCCAACTCGCCGACGATGCGGCCGGTGCGATAGTCGGTCTCCCGGATCGTCACCTTGCCGTCGTCGAGGGCGTCGCGAAGCGCCTCCTCCGAAAGGTAGACGTGGGTCTTGGGTTTCCATGCGAGAGCCGGGGCGGCGGGAAGCAGCATCAAGGCGGCGACGCCGCACATCAGCGCACGGCGGGCGCAGGGTGTCTTGATCGGTTGCATGTCCACCTCAGCGCCAGACATCGGCCGAAGCCTGGACGGGTTCGGCTGGGGTCTGGCAGGCCTCCGTCTGAGCCGCGGGCGCCGAGCGATTCATGGTCTGCGCCATTCCAGTGAGCGCGCCGGTCGCCCAGGCGGTGCGCGCGTCACGGCGGGTTCCCGGGATCGCCGCGGCGACGCCGGCGGCGTCGCCGGAGATGGCCGCGCTGGCCGCGGCCGTGGCGACCCGGCCGTACTGAGAGGCGCCCAGGCCGCCAGCGAGCGCCTCGCCCAGCCCGGCCTTCTGGGCGGCCGAAAGCAGGCCGCCCAGAGTCGGCTTGCGAGCGGCGGCGGGCTCGGTCTGACAGTGAGTCTGGGCGAGCACAGGCGTGGCGATAAGCGTCGCGGCCAGGGCCGCGGCGGTCCGCAGTCGAGTCATGTTCGGATCCTTCCGGCTGCCGTCAGCGCGTTCCGGCGGGGCAGGCCGCCGCGAGGCGGCGGCTGGTCGAGGTCAGGTTCAGGCTGGCCGATTGGCCGCCGACCACGGTCGTCGAGGTGAGGTTCATCGTGAACCCAGTGGACGAGTAGACGCCGGTGTTCTTGAAGGTCGACTTCACGCCGTCGTCGTTGCACGAAGCCGCGATGGCGAACCGGCCGGCGCCGATCTGACGCTGGCTGTAGGCGCACTGGCCCTGCATCGCCTTGGCGAGTTCCCGCTCGACGGTGCGGGCGCGGGCTTCCTCCGCCGTGACGCAATCGCGCGTCACCTGCGGATCGGGATCGCCGGCGAAACGGGTCACCGTCTCATAGTAGCCGGGCGCCATCACGGTCTCAGCGAGGGCGGCGCCGGCGTACAGCGCTACGGCCACGCCCGCGGCGCTGGCGATCAGGGTCATCTTGCTCATTCTTCTGCTCCAGTTCGGCCTGGCCGGGGGGAGCGTCAGGAGGGGCCTGGCGTCCCTGAAAGAAGCGACGGAACAGCTCGGCGAACAGCTGCTCGTAGCCCGGGTCGGCGGGCTCGAGGTCGTCGTCGGGCGGCTGGGTCACGTCGTTTCGATCCGGCGAAGTCGATGGCGACCGGATACGTCGGCGCCGGCGCCGGTGTGGTGTCGCGGCGCGAGGAACTTTGTGGCAATTGTGGCGGGCCCGCGGGGGCTGCAGTAGATCGACGGGCGTCGCTCCGTCGCGACGGAGCGCATATGGACACGGTCATCCAATCCGGCGACGCCGCCTCCAACGCGCCTGGAACCGGTTTCCTGCTGCGCCTCGGGGACGCGCTGCGCGGCCTTAGCGATCCCTTGGCCATCCTGGCCTACGCCTCGGAATCGCTGGGCTCCCACCTGGGAGTGAGCCGCTGCGGCTATGCCGAGGTGCGGGTCGACGACGGGACCTTTGTCGTCGAACGCGACTGGACCGACGGAACGGTCAAGCACGGCGTCGGCCGCAGGCCCATGGCCGCCTTCGGCGATGGAATCGTCGGGCCTCTCTACCGGGGGGAGACCCTCAAGGTCTGCGACTACGGCCGCGACGATCGGGTCGCGCCGACGGATCGGGCGGCCTTCGACGAGATGTCGATCGTCGCGGCCGTAACCGTACCCCTGGTCAAGAACGGCGATCTGGTGGCGATGCTATCGCTGCACCAGACCACGCCGCGGGATTGGACCTCGGCCGAGGTCCGGCTGATTGAAGAAGTCGCCGAGCGTACCTGGGCGGCGCTAGAGCGCGCGAGGGCTGAGGCGCAGCTGCGCGAGAGCGAGACCCAGCTGCACATGCTGGCCGACCACATGAGCCAGCTCGCCTGGATCGCCGACGCGGGCGGCGATGTGGTCTGGTACAATCGCCGCTGGTACGAGTTCACCGGCGTGCCTGAAGGCGGCGCGGACGGCTGGCTGGGGATTATCGCCCCGGAGGCTCTAGCGGAGACCCAGGGTCGGGTGGCCGGGGCCATGGTCGCGGGCGAGCCCTTCGAGTTGATCCTGCCGCTGCGCCGGGCCGACGGGGTTCACCGGCCGTTCCTCACGCGAGTGCAGCCGATGCGGGCTCCCAACGGCGGCGTGGTCCGCTGGTTCGGTACCCACACCGATATCGGCGAGCAGCTAGAATGGGAGCGCCACCGAGGCTTCCTCCTCGCGCTGGAGGATCGGTTGCGACCGATGAAGGATCCGGTTGTCATCCTTCAGACCGTCTCCGAAGCCCTGGGACGCCACTTGGGCGTCAACCGAGCCGGTTACAGCGAGGTCGACGAGACTGGCGAGTATCTCATCGTCGAGCAGAGCACCTGGACCGATGGGCGCATGCCCGATTCAGTCGGTCGCCATCCGCTCGAAAGTTTCGGGCCCACGATCATCGCAGCCTTGCGTCGCGGCGAGTCTCTGGTCTGCCCAGACATGAACGCCGAAGAGCGCCTGGACCCGATCTACCGCGCGCCCTATCTCGGTCTCGGCATTGTCAGTCTGGTGACCAAGCCGCTGCTGAAAGGCGGCAAGCTGGTCGCGATCATGACGGTCAATCAGGACGAGCCGCGCCCTTGGCCGGACGCAGAGGTGCGGCTGATCGACGAAGTGGCCGAACGCACCTGGGCGACGCTCGCCCGAGCCCGCGCCGAGGCCGAGTTGGCAAAGTCCCGCGAGGCCCTTTACCAGTCGGAGAAGTTGACGGCGCTGGGTTCGCTGCTGGCTGGCGTGTCGCACGAGATCAACAATCCCCTGGCCGTCGTGGTCGCCCAGGCCATGCTGCTCGAGGCCGATGCCGAGGGCTCGCCGCTGGGTGAGCGGGCCGGCAAGATCCGGCGCGCCGCTGAACGCTGCGCGCGCATCGTCCAGACCTTCCTGGCAATGGCTCGTCAGAAGCCGCCGGTACGTACGACGGTGTCCCCCAATGCGGTCGTTCTGTCGGCGCTCGACCTGACGGGCTATGGTCTGCGAACGGCGGGCGTCACGGTCTCGACGAAGCTGGCCGACGATCTTCCGCCGCTTTCGGCGGACGCCGACCAACTCCACCAGGTGCTCGCCAACCTGCTGATCAACGCCCAGCATGCGCTGCAGGACCTCCCAGGCCCCCGCGAGGTGGCCGTGTATACGCGCGCGGGACGAGAGCCGGGCACCGTCGAGATCGAGGTTGCGGACAACGGGAACGGCGTTGCCCCTGAACTTCGACGGCGGGTGTTTGAGCCCTTCTTCACCACTAAGCCGCAAGGTGGCGGCACTGGTCTCGGTCTTTCCTACTCCCACGGCGTCGTCGAGGCCCACGGGGGGCGCATCGAACTGCTCGACCGCAGTAAGGGCGCGGCCTTCGTGCTCGTCTTGCCGGCCGTCGCGACGGCCGCCGACGCCGGCAGCGCCGAAGCGGAAAATGCGCACCGCCGGCCCCCGCCGCCCGGATCAGCTCTCCTCGTGGATGATGAGGCGGACGTTGCGGAGGTGCTGGCCGAAATCCTCGAAGGCCAAGGCTTTCGGGTCACGACGGCGGCTAGCGGACGTGAGGCCAAGGCGCGTCTGCGTGCGGAGGCCTTCGACATCGTGCTCTCGGACCTGCGCATGCCGGATCTCGATGGGCCCGGCCTCTACGACTGGATACGTCGCGAGCGGCCTGAACTGGCCGAACGCACTGGCTTCATCACCGGCGACACCCTGGGCCCGGCCGTGGCCCGCTTCCTCGCGGATGCCGGACGGCCCTATCTGGAGAAGCCGTTCACACCCGGCGCCGTGGGCGCGTTCGCAGCGCGTTTGCGCCGGGGAGACACGGCGTGAGCCATATCGTCATCGTCGACGACGAGCCTGAGTTGCGCGATGCAGTACGTGACTACTTGCTGCGTCACGGCTACGCGGTGAGCGAGGCGGACGGCGGGAAGGCTTTGGATGCCCTGATGGCCGAGCGGCCCGTCGACCTGGCCATACTCGATATCAACATGCCCGGCGAAGACGGGTTGAGCATCGCTCGTCGGCTTCGCAGCGGGGGCCGGATCGGGCTGCTGATGCTCACCGCCAACAGCAGCCTGGTGGACCGCATCGTCGGGCTCGAGGTCGGAGCGGACGACTATCTCGCCAAGCCGTTCGACCTGCGCGAACTGCTGGCGCGGGTTCGCGCGATCTTGAGGCGGGTGGGCGACGACGATCGCCCGTCCGCCACCCTGGGCCGCGAGGTGAGCTTCGGCCGCTGCCGGCTCAACCTCGACAGCCGAAAGCTGTTCGACGCCGAGGGAGCCGAGCTCCATCTGACGGCTATGGAGTTCGATCTGCTGAGGGTGTTCGCCGAACACCCAGGCAAGGTTCTCAGCCGCGACAGGATTCTCGACCTGGCGCACAACAGCGACATGGCGCCGTTCGACCGTTCGGTGGATTCGAGGGTCGTGCGGCTGCGGCGAAAACTGGAAGTCGATCCGGCCCGGCCGCAGGTGCTCAAAACGGTGCGTGGGCAGGGCTACGTCTTCTCGCCAAGTAGCGGCTCTGAGCGGTAGAGGGCCGTCCGCCGGATTGGCGCATCGCAACCACGGCATGTTGCGCGTCGCATTTCGCCTTTCCGGCCCTTTCGCCTCACCCGAAGCAGACATAAGAATCTCAAATGGTCCGGTGTCGCAGGGGTGAGCATGAGAGACGCTTTCGACGCTTCGACGAGAATCGCTATCGACGCACTTCACGCACATGTCGCAGTGCTGGACCGGTCCGGCCGCATCCTCGCGGTGAATGAGCGTTGGCGTCGGTTCGGTCGCCAGAACGGAGCTACGTCCGACTACGTGGGCGTCAGCTACCTGGATGTCTGTGCTCGGGCGGCCGATGAGGGCGACGCGCGCGCGGCGCGCGTCCAGAAGGGACTGCTGAATCTGCTCAACGGCGAGGGCGACCAGTTCGGGGTGGCCTATCCTTGCGCAAAACGGTCTTTCCGTCTCAGAGCCAGCCGGCTGGCCGAGACGGACGCGCGCCTGCTGGTCGCCCATGAGGACATCACTGCGCTGGTACAGGCTCGGCGTGAGCGAGACGCGGCGGCCGCCTCCTTGGTTCAAACCTCGATCGAGCACACCGGCCTGATGGCCGATGTTTATGAGGAGCTAGGTCAGCGGCTGGCGGCCATACGGCTGGCGGCTGCGGCGCTCGTGGGCGGCTCGCCCACCGCGCTGGCGACGATCCGTCTGGCGGTGGATGAGGCCAGCCACGAGATGCGTCGCCTGCGCCACCAGCCCGGTCCGACTCGCGAGAGCGCCGCACCGGTGCGGCGGGCGCCGCTTCAGGTAAAGTAGATATCGCGGTTTACGGGCGTCCGGCGCTCCCAACAGCTAGCGCGGCAGGTGGGATTCGCGCCAAGATGGCGGCCGGCGCCCCTCGACGGGCGGCGATCCGCTTAAACGGGAGGCGCGGGGACACGCGCCGGGGGAAACACATGAGGAAGTTCACCCACTTCGCGGCAGTCGCCGCCGTGGCCTTGTTGCTCACGGCCGGGCCCGCGTCGGCCCAGACGGCAATTACGCCTGGCGCCGTCGAAGAGTTCGTGGCCATGCGCGACGGCGCAAAGCTGGCGGCGAATGTCTTCAAGCCTGTTGGGCAGGGCCCCTGGCCGGTGATCGTGTCCCGCACGCCCTATCTGAAAGACCCGCGGCCCGATCAGCCGACTGGCCCGGCCAAGCTCGCGGCCCAGGCCAAGCGTTACACCGACGCCGGCTATGTGTTCGTGCTGCAGGACGTGCGCGGCAAGGGCCACTCGCAGGGCTTCTACGCCGCCTTCGAGAACGACATCGAGGACGGTTACGACACCGTGGCCTGGGCGGCCAAGCAGCCGTGGAGCAACGGCAATATTGGGATCACGGGTGGTTCAGCCCTGGGCATCACCAGCAATGCGGCGGCCATGGCGGCGCACCCGGCGCTGAAGGCGGCTTATGTGATCGTCGCGCCCTATGACCGGCTGCAGAACACATACATGGGCGGGGTCCTGAAGGAGAAGGACACCCTCGGCTGGCTGAAGGAGCAGGGTGTCGAGGAGGAACTGCTGAACACGGTCCGCTCCCGGGTGGTCGACGATGTCATCTGGAACCGCGGGGCGATGAGCGAAAACCGCAAGTACGTGCGGATTCCGATCTACAACGTTGGCGGCTGGTACGACATCTTCAACGACGGCAGCGTCGGTAACTTCAGCTGGCTGCAGAACCACGGCGCCAGGGGCGCACGCGGCAATCAGAAACTGCTGATGGGCCCCTTCGGACACGGCGAGCTGTCAGGCGATCTGGAATACCCGCCCCAGGATCCGGGCGGCGCTCAGGAGATCCGCTGGTTCGACCACTGGCTGAAGGGCGCCGACAACGGGATCATGGACGAGCCGCCGGTCAGCTACTTCATGATGGCGGCCGCCCGCAAAGGCGCGGCTTCGCCCAAGAACAGGATGATGACCTCCGCAAACTGGCCGCCGGCTTATCGCGAGGTGCGATACTACCTGACCGCCGACAAGGTGTTGGCGACCCAGCCGCCGAGCCTTGATGCGTCCAAGACCACCTACCGTTTCGATCCCGCCAATCCCGTGCCGACCGTGGGCGGCGCCAACCTCACCTTTGAGCGCGGGCCGATGGACCAGCGCGTGATTCCGGCCCGCCAGGACTATCTGCGCTTCCAGACCCCGGTGCTGGACAAGGACGTGGTGATCGCGGGGCCGGTGAAGGTCGAGCTCAATGCCGCCACCGATGGACCGGACACCGATTTCACCGCCAAGCTGGTGGACGTCTATCCCGACGGCTACGAGGCGGTGGTGCTGGACGCCCCGATCCGCGCTCGCTTCCGCAACGGCCGCATGCCCGATGACGTCAAGCCGATGTCGCCGGGCGCGCCGGAGGCACTGGTCATCGATCTGTGGAACACTGCGATCACCTTCGAGAAGGGGCACCGGATCGCGCTGCATGTCAGTTCTTCCAACAGCCCGCGCTTTGCAGTGAACCCGAACACCGGCGAGGCCGAGGGCGGCGGCAAGCTGAAGCCGCGCGTGGCGACGAACAGTGTCTTCCATGACGCCGCCCACCCGTCGGCGCTGGTGTTGCCGGTGATCTATCCGGGGCCCTAGGCCGCGTTAGACACGGTCTTCCGGTGGCCGCTCACCTTCCGCCTCAGGGGCGGTGAGCGGGTCCTGGGCGTCCTGCTGGCTGCGCCAGTCGGAAAAGCTGCGATCGAAATGATCCAGACGTTGGCCTCGGAACGCGCGGTATTCGGCGTCGTACTTGCTCAGCTGCTTGGCTCGCCAGAGGGCGTAGTCGCGGTCATGGCTGCGCAGTTGTTCTTCGCGCCACTCTAGATAATCGAGCTCGAACTCGATGTTGGCGCCGGGGTGATAGGCGTAGTCGGCT
The DNA here is from genome assembly GCF_056401675.1 of Phenylobacterium sp. P4_E10. Classification (NCBI taxonomy): domain Bacteria; kingdom Pseudomonadati; phylum Pseudomonadota; class Alphaproteobacteria; order Caulobacterales; family Caulobacteraceae; genus Phenylobacterium; species Phenylobacterium sp. P4_E10. Next base: position 82,119 of record NZ_JBFUIW010000004.1, read on the forward strand.
GGCGGGCCGAACTGGCGCACGCCGGGGTCGCGGGCGTCGAGCGGCTGGTCGCCATAGGGCGCACGGTCTAACTCGCTGGCCTCGCGTTGCGGCGGGGCGGCGCGTCGACGGACCAGGCGTTCGCGATAGCCGTGAGGCTCGATGCCATACTCCTGACCGCCATGCGGGCCGTCGAGGCTGTAGTAGCCGCGGGTCAGGGCGTCCTGCTCGTCGAATGGCAATTCCACCCCCGGATCCCGGCCGGCCTCGAACCGGCCGCGCCGCCAGGCTGGGCGCTCCGGATGCGGGCGCTGGCCGGGGGCTGCGCCGAACGAGCGAGTGTCGGCGCCGTAGTACCGCGCCTGGTCGGACGAATAGCGCCCTTCCTCGCCGAAACTGCGGCGGCGATCCTCGCGCGCGTCGGTTTCACGCCAGCGAGCTTCTCCGCGAGGGTCCTCAGGGTGCAAATCGCGATTTGGCATGGACAGGTACTCCGCACGGTCTTGCAGGAAAACGGCGGGGAAGGTTGGCTGTTCCGCAGGCGTCGCTCGGACGGCGACTCAGGCCGCGACTCGCGCGACATTCGGACCGGTCCCTTGTGGCCACGGTTGGAAAACATGGCTGACGAACCGGAAAAGATCCGCAGGTCCACCGTTGGCGAGCGCCTGAAGGCGATGTTCAAGGCTGCCGAAGAGCTGCCTGTGCCGGGCAAGCTGCGCGATGTCGCCGCCGAGCGCGCTGACGAAGAGGCGGCGCCTAAGCGCCGCCGAAAGCGCTGACGCCCTAGTTCATTCCGGCGGCGGCGAGGATCGCGGCCAGGCCGACGCTCATACCGCGCACGTCGCCCGACTTCTCGACATCGATCCATTCGTCCAGCGAATGAGCGCGCCCGCCCTTGCCGCCGCCGCCGATGGTGATGGCGGGGATGCCCAGCGCCATCGGCGCGTTGGCGTCCGTGGACGAGGCGTCATAGGCGGGGGTGTAGCCAAGTGCGGTGATCGCCGCCGTGGTTCCGGCGACCAGCGCGCTGTCCTTCGCCGTCTGTCCGGCCGGGCGGTCGCCGATCGGGGCGATGTCGGCGCTGACCGCGCCGACCCGGACGGAGCGGGCCGTGTTCTCGTGCTCGACGGCCCCCTGGACGATCGCCCTGAGGCGGGCGTCGAGCTTGGCCAGTTCCGCCGGATCGGCCGAACGCATGTCGAACTCGGTGAAGACCTTACTCGGAATGGCGTTCACCGACGTGCCGCCGCCGGTGACCGAGGCGGAGTAGGTGACCTTCGGATTGGTCGGGACCTCGACTTCGTAGAGGTCGGCGATCGCCTTGCCCATGGCGGCCATCGGGTTGACGATGCCGAATGCGCCGTAGCTATGGCCGCCGGGACCCTCGAAGGTCACGCGATAGCGCTTCGAGCCGACGCCGACGTGCGTGATGCTGCTGGGATCGAGGCCGTCGACCGAGAAGAACGCCTTGGTGCGGTCCTTGTACTTGCCCTTGTTGAAGAAGTAGCGGACGCCGCGCAGGTCGCCTGCGCCTTCCTCGCCCACGGTCCCAACGAACAGGATGTCGCTCTTGGTCTTGATCTTGGCAGCGTCCAGAGCGCGGACCCAGGCGAGCAAGACAGCGAGGTTGTGGGTGTCGTCGGCGATACCGGGGGCGTAGAGTTTGGTCCCGTCGCGGCGGACCTTCACGTCGGTGCCCTCGGGGAAGACCGTGTCCAGGTGCGCGGATACCACCACCAGCGGGCCGGGCTTGGTCCCCTTGCGCAGTCCCATGACATTGCCTTCCGGGTCGATCTCGACATCCGTCAGGCCGTGAGCCTCGAACATGGCGCGATAGGCCTTGGCCCGAGCGGCCTCCTTGAAGGGCGGCGCGGGGATCTCGGTCAGGGCGATGATGTCCGCCACGGTGCGGTCATGCTCGCGTTCGAGCGTGGCGGTGGCGACCTTGAAGGCGGGACTGGCGATGATCTTGGCCACGTCGTCCTTGGGAGCCGCGGCGGCCGGCGCCGCGATCAGAGCCGACAGGACAAGGGCGGCGGGCAGGGAACGCGACATGGCTACTCCGGTCGAACTTATGAGTCGCCGGCATAGTAACGGTGAAGGTGACGGCCGCTAGGCCCTGGCCTCGGCCACGTCGTAGGCCAGAACGTCGGATGCTTCGTCCGCGTCCATGATCTTCAGCAACCGGGCGCGGGCGCGATTGACCCGGCTCTTGATCGTGCCGAGCGCGCAGCCGCAGATCTCGGCAGCTTCCTCGTAGGAGAGACCAGCGGCGCCAACCAGGATCAGCGCTTCACGATGTTCGGCCGGCAGTTGGCCCAAGGCGGTCTGCAGGGCGCGCAGGGCGACGCTCCAGTCCTGGGTCGGCGGGGTGCGGACATTGTTGGCGTACTCGCCGGTCTCGTCGCGGACCTCACGGCGGCGGCGGATGACCTGGGTGTAGTAGGTGTTGCGCAGGATCGTGAACAACCACGCTCGCAGGTTGGTGCCCGGCTCGAACTTGTCGCGGTTGCTCCAGGCCTTGATCAGAGTGTCCTGCACCAGGTCGTCGGCGTCCGAGCCATTGTGGCTCAGTGACCAGGCGAAGGCGCGCAGGGCGGGGATCATCGCCACTACTTCTTCGCGCCATTCACCTTCGCCGCTCATGCCGACCTCCCCGGGCCTTGCGCCTGCGTGGCTTGTCAACGCGTCCTTCCGGCAACCGTTCCGGGTTGCGCTTGGCCGCACAGACCCCAGATTCCCGGAACTGCGTTTGGCCTGCGACGTTTGGGCCGGACTCAGCGCGGGTGCGCCCAACGTCGGCGTTCTTCCGCAAACTCAAGGCTGAAGGGAGCGGCGAATGGCGTTATTCGACGAGGCTAGGCGGCCTCCGGCTCCCTTGGGAGCAGCCCGCTCGCGGGGCCCCGCCGAGTGCTATCGCAAGGTTCGCGAGGCGTCGGCCGCACTCACGGGGCACCTGTCGGCCGAGGATCAGGCAGCTCAGTCGATGCCCGACGCCAGCCCGGCCAAATGGCATCTGGCGCACACCACCTGGTTCTTCGAGACCTTCATGCTGGTCCCGAACTTGTCGGGCTACCGGGTGTTCGACCCGGTATTCGCCTACCTGTTCAACTCGTACTACGAGACCCTGGGGCCACGCCAACCGCGGCCGCAGCGCGGCCTGTTGACCCGGCCGTCGCTGGCTCAGGTCATGGCCTATCGCGCCCATGTGGACGAGGCGATGGGACGGCTGCTGGCCAACGGCGCCGGTGAGTTGGCCCCTTTGCTGAATCTTGGCCTGGCGCATGAGGAGCAGCATCAGGAGCTGATCCTGATGGATATCCTGCACCTGTTCGCTCAGTCGCCGCTCAAGCCCGCCTACGCGCCGGCTCCGGCCCTTCCGGTCGGCCGCGATCCCGGGCCGGCGGGAGAAGTCGCCTTCGACGGCGGTCTGGTGGAGATCGGCCACGACGGGCAGGGCTTCGCTTTTGACAATGAGGGCCCTCGCCACAAGGTCTGGTTGGAGCCGTTCCGCCTGGCTGATCGGCTGGTGACCAACAGCGAGTGGCTCGCCTTCATGGCGGATGGCGGCTACGCGCGGCCCGAGCTCTGGCTGTCCGAGGGCTGGGCGAAGGTCCAGGCCGAGGGCTGGAACGCGCCTCAGTACTGGGAGCAGGGCGAGCACGGCTGGTTGGCCATGACCCTGCAGGGCCGTCGCGCCCTCGCGCCTCACGCCCCCGTCGTTCATGTCAGCTTCTACGAAGCCGACGCCTACGCCACCTGGGCTGGCGCGCGCCTGCCGACCGAGGCCGAGTGGGAGTATGCAGCCCATGCCCTGCCGCCGAGCGGGAACCTGCGTGAGCAGAGGCAGTACGGCACGGCCGCCGCCGGCCCCCAGCCTGGCCTTCGCCAGATGTACGGCGACGCCTGGGAATGGACCCGCAGCGCCTATTCGCCTTATCCCGGCTTCCGTCCGGCGGCCGGCGCCATCGGCGAGTACAACGGCAAGTTCATGATCGGGCAGATGGTCTTGCGCGGCGGCTGCTGTGCGACGCCGGAAGGCCATGTGCGGGCGAGCTACCGCAACTTCTTCTACCCGCATCAGCGTTGGATGTTCTCCGGCCTGCGCTTGGCCTGGGACGGCTACCCCGAGCCGCTGGTCGAGGCGCCGACCGAGTTCGCCCGCGACGTGGCGCGCGGTCTGTCGCGGCCGCAGAAGGCCCTGCCTGCCAAGTATTTCTACGACGCCGAGGGGTCGGACCTGTTCGAGGCGATTACGGAACTGCCCGAGTACTATCCGACCCGGACCGAGCTCGCGCTGATGCGCGACAAGGTGGGGGAAATGGCCGCCGCCATTCCCGACGGCGCGGCCCTGGTCGAGTTCGGCAGCGGCGCCAGCACCAAGACCCGGCTCCTGCTGGACGCCGCGCCACAGGTCGGGATCTACGCGCCGATCGATATCAGCCGCTCGGCCCTCGATGCGGCGGCCGAAGCCATCGACCGCGACTATCCCAATCTTATCGTCGCGCCGCTGGTGGAGGATTTCACCAAAGCGCTGGCGCTGCCGGAGCAGACGCAGGGTCGGCCACGGGTCGGCTTCTTTCCCGGCTCGACCATCGGCAACTTCACGCCTGACGAGGTCGTGGAGTTTCTGCGCGGCGCCCGTCACCTGCTCGGTGAGGGCGCCGGCTTCCTGGTCGGCATCGATCTGGTGAAAGAGGAAGAGACGCTGGTCGCAGCGTACGACGACGCCCAAGGCGTCACGGCCGCCTTCAATCTGAACCTGCTGGGGCGGATCAACCGGGAGCTCGGCGGCGATCTCGATCTCTCAGCGTTTCAGCATAGCGCGGTCTGGAACGCGGTCGACAGCCGGGTGGAAATGCATCTCGTCAGCCTGCGCGACCAGGCGGTTTCTGCAGCTGGGCGCACATTCCGGTTCGCTGCGGGCGAGACCGTTCACACCGAAAACTCTTACAAGTTCACGCTGGAGCGGTTCGGTCAGCTTGCGAAAGCGGCTGGCTGGAAGCTGGAGCAGCACTGGGAGAGCCCTGCTCCTAGCTTCGCAGTCGTGCTCTTACGAGCTTAGCTTTCTAGCCGATCGCCACGTGAACGCCCGCCACCGCGGGAGGACTCGCCGCCCTTCCGCCCGGCCGAGGCGGCGAGGTCGCGATCCTTGGCGAAACTGCGCTTCTCGCCCGGTACGCTGGCGCCGCCCTTGCGCGCAATCTCACGACGACGTTCCGGATTCATAGCTGCGAATCCTCGGCGGGATTTCGGCTTGGCGGTAGGTTCAAGATCCATCAGAGGCTCCTCTATGCGCCGGCCAGCCAGGGGAGGGATGGCGACGCCTCGCTTTCCCTTACGGTCAAGCAAACTCGCCAAGGGCAGGGGTGGTTGCGCGGAAAATACGAAAGGAGCCTGCGGCTATTGGCGGCCTGGCGCCTTTACCTAGGCCGCAGGTTCGTCACGGGGCCCAGTGATTCTCGGTGTGGTAGCGCTGAGCAATCCCGGGAATTGTAAGGGGTCAGCCAAGGTCGAACCCAGTCAAACTGAACGGCTTGGCCGCACAAAGGCCGCCTGTCCGTCCACCAACGATAAGGTGATCGCCTGATAGGCGATTAGATCGGCAATTGGACCCGCGCGGTCAGGCCGCCAGCCGGCCGGTTGGCCAGAACGACATCGCCCCCATGTCCGCGTGCGACCGAGCGGACCACCGCCAGGCCAAGGCCGATGCCGCCCGTCTGCCTGCTGCGCGAGGGCTCACGGCGGTAGAAGGGCTCGAACACCCGTTCGGCCTCTTCCGGCGGAATGCCGGGGCCGTCGTCCTCGATCTCGACGATCGCGCTGGTCCCGTCGCAATAGACGCGCGCCCGCGCCCGGCCACCGAACTTGACGGCGTTCTCAAGCAGGTTGGTGAACAGCCGCCGCAGCGCGAGCGGATCGCCGTTCAGCACCACCTTCTGGCCGCGCTCAACCTCGGTTTCCGCTCCGGTCTCAGCCATCTCGTCGCAGACGCTTTCCAGCAGTGAGGACAGCTCCAGCGGCGTGCGTTCGCCCGGCCGGCTGGTGTCTCGCACGAACGTCAGCGCGGCGGAGATCATCTCCTCCATCTGGTCGATGTCCGCGGACATCTTGGCGCGCGTGTCGTCGGGCACGTTCTCGATGCGAAAGCGCAGGCGGGTGAGGGGCGTGCGCAGGTCGTGGGCGATGGCGCCGACCATGGCCGTGCGATCCTCAACGTAGCGGCGCAGCCGTCCCTGCATCTCGTTGAAGGCTTTCACCGCCACGGCGATCTCCGCCGAGCCTTCCAGGCTGAGCGGCGCAGCGCGCGGATCACGGCCGAGGCGTTCTGCGGCGTCGGTAAACAGTCGGATCGGCGCGGAAAGGCGACGGGCGAAGATGTAGGCCACCGGGGCCATGGCCAGGGTGGAGAGCACGAACAGCAGCATGATCCGCTGCTGCCAGGGATCGAGGCCGAAGCCCCGATGCGGCCGCACGATTTTCCACTGGCCGCTCGGCTGTTGAACCGCCACGTCGAACGGGGCGATCAGGAAGTGCTCCTCCTTGGCGCCGCCGTCGCGGGCCATGCGGTCCTGGATGACCCGGAACACTCGCCGGTCGGACACCGGGAAGCGCGAGGCCGAGGAGATCACGACGTGGTCGACCGGGACGTCCAGGCTCTCGGCCAGTTGGGCGCGGATCTTGGGAGTCATCCGGCCTTCCATCACCATGGAGGGCGGTTCGGCCGTCATGTGAACCACCAGCGCTTCGCGCTCGGTGAAGGTCGGAGGCGGGCCCTTGAAGGCCTGAGCGATTTCGCTGATCCGGTAGAAGTCGGGCGCTGGCGGGGGCAGGTTGAACAGCAGGATCAGGCTGATCGCCTGGGCCGCCAGGAGGCTGAGGCCGATCAGGGCCAGAAGCTGGCCGAACAGCGAGGCTGTCGGACGCCCGGCCCAGGGCGGGCTCATGAACGTTTCACCTTGGCGGTGAACATGTAGCCTTCGTTGCGGATCGTGCGGATCAGGTCCTGGCTTCCGCCGCCATCGTCGAGCTTGCGGCGCAGGCGGCTGATCTGGACGTCGATGGCGCGGTCGAAGGCCTCGGAGTCAGGCCCGCGCGCGAACTCCAGCAGCTGGTCTCGGGTGAGGACCCGCTGGGGCCGCTCGACGAAGGCGCGCAGCAAGGAGAATTCGCCTGAGGAGAGGTTCACCACCACGCCCTGCGGCGAACGCAACTCGCGGCGCACGAGGTCGAGCCGCCAACCAGCGAACTCGCAGCCCGCGCCAACCGAGCCGGTTTGGCCGCGCAGCTCGGCGCGGCGCAGCACCGCGCGGATACGTGCCAGCAGCTCCCGCGGATTGCAGGGCTTGGAAAGATAGTCGTCGGCGCCAAGCTCAAGGCCGACAATCCGGTCGGTGTCCTCGCCCATGGCGGAGAGCATGATGATGGGGGGCGCCTCGCCGACCGTCAGGCGGCGGCAGATCGCCAGACCGTCTTCACCGGGCAGCATGATGTCCAGCACGATCAGGTCGACCTGACCGCGCTCCAGCGCCTGCTCCATTTCCCGCGAGTCGGCCGCGGTCTCGACCTGATAGCCGTGCTTGCCCAGAAAATCGGAGACGACGTCGCGAATTCCAGGGTCGTCGTCGACCATCAGGATGCGGGCGCCGGTCGGCCCCGCGGACTGATCAGTGCGCGTATCCATCAAGAGCATTCTTACGCCCCCGCGTAACGCACAGATTTCACAACTGAAAGCATCAGGCGTTCGCCAGAACCTCGTCGGCGACGAACGGATTGGTCCGCCGCTCCTGGCCGAAGCTGGACATCGGGCCGTGGCCGGGAACGAAGCGGACGTCGTCGCCCAGCGGCCAGAGCTTGCTGGTGATCGAGGCGATCAGTTGCTGGTGATTGCCGCGCGGAAAATCGGTGCGGCCGATCGATCCCTGGAACAGCACATCGCCCACCTGGGCGAAGCGGGCCTCGCGGTGGAAGAAGATCACGTGGCCTGGTGTGTGGCCGGGGCAGTGGAAGACCTCGAACTCGGTCTCCCCGAGCGTCACTTTGTCGCCGTCGCCCAGCCAGCGGTCGGGCGTGAATGAGCGGGCGTCGGGCATACCCCACTTGGCGCCCGAGGCGGTGATCTCGTCGATCCAGAAGGCGTCGTCGGGATGGGGTCCTTCGATCGGCGCGCCGGTGGCGGCCTGCAAGGCGGCTGTCCCGCCCGCGTGGTCCAGGTGGCCGTGGGTGATCCAGATCTTCTCAATGGTGAGGTTGTGCGCCTTCAGCGCTTCGAGCAGGCGCGGGACCTCGCCGCCGGGATCGATGATGGCGGCCTTCAAGGTCTTCGCGCACCAGACGATCGTGCAGTTCTGCTGGAGAGGCGTGACCGGCGCAATCAGGGCGCGGATAGGGGGTTCGGCTTGCATGGCCCCTAACATCGCGTCTGTCGGCCAATAAGAAAAGGCCCGGGCGAACCCGGGCCTCTCCGATTTAGTGCTGGCGATCACCAGGCGCGGGCGCGCCGGGCATCGGAGCCACCGGCCCCGGAGGAGCGTCCGGCGACAGTTCCGGCACCTCGACAAGGCCACGGCCGACGTGGCTCTTGCGGTAGCCATAGAGGAAGTAAACCACCAGGCCGATCGCGGCCCAGGCCACGAACAGAAGCTTGGTTTCGGTCGACAGGCTGAAGAACAGGTAGACGCAGCCCACCGCCGCCAGAGGAGCGACGACCATGACCGCCGGCGTCCGGAACGGACGCTTGCGACCCGGATCGGTCTTGCGCAGCACCATGACCGCGATAGCCACCATGGCGAACGCGAACAGCGTGCCGGAGTTGGAGATGTCGGCCAGCACCCCGACCGGGAAGAAGGCGGAGAACAGGGCCACGAAGACGCCGGTGATGATGGTGATCACGTAGGGCGTATGGAACTTCGGGTGGACCTTGGAGAACACCTGCGGCAGCAGGCCGTCACGGCTCATGACGAAGAAGATGCGCGTCTGACCGAACATCATCATCAGGATGACTGAGGGCAGGGCCAGGCCGGCCGCCAAGCCGAGCAGGTTGCCGATATGCGGCCAGCCGATCTCACGCAGGGTCCAGGCCAGGGCCTCCTTCGAGCAGACCACCTGGGCGTCGCCGAGCGCCTTGCAGGCGGCGGTGAGCTCGGGGCTGCCGGGGCGCAGGCCGACACCGGCCGCGTCGGTCACCGGCTGAGCGCCGACGGTGCCGATCACGCCCATGGCGACCAGGATGTAGAAGATGGTGCAGACGCCCAGCGAGCCGATCAGGCCGATGGGCATGTTGCGTTGTGGGTTCTTGGTTTCCTCCGCCGCAGTTGATACGGCGTCGAAGCCTACATAGGCGAAGAAGATCGAGGCCGCCGCCGCCGAGATCCCGGCCATGCCGAGCGGGGCGAAGGGTTCGAAGTTCTCCATCTGCATCACCGGCACGGCCAGGGCGATGAACAGCGTCAGAGCCGCGACCTTCACCGCCACCAGGATGGCGTTGACCGTGGCCGATTCCTTCGTGCCGATGACCAGCAGGGCGGTCACCGCCAGGGCGATCAGAGCGGCTGGCAGGTTGACGATGCCGCCGTCCATCGGGCCGAGCACCAAGGCGTTCGGTATGTCGATGTGGAACGCGTTTTCTACCAGACCGACGACGTAGCCGGACCATCCGACCGAGACCGCACCCGCCGCCACCGCGTATTCGAGAATCAGCGCCCAGCCGACCATCCAGGCCAGCAGTTCGCCCATGACGGCGTAGCTATAGGTATAGGCAGACCCGGAAACCGGGACCATGGACGACATTTCGGCGTAACAGAGCGCGGCGACCGCACAGACGAAGCCGGCGATCACGAACGCGGCGATCATGCCTGGGCCAGCCTTCTGGGCCGCCTCGGCGGTAAGCACGAAAATCCCGGTGCCGATGATGGCGCCGATACCGAGCATGGTAAGCTGAAAAGCGCCAAGCGACCGGTGCAGAGACTTTTTCTCTGCGGTCGCGAGAATCGCGTCGAGCGATTTAACTCGCCACATATTTCCTCCAGGAGAATCCGGGCGGCCCCCGCCGCGCGGTGATTTGGCGTTACGTGGCCCCTTCGCTGGCGCTCGGTCAAGCGGCAAGGCGCGATGCTGCATTGCGTGAAAGCCGGCGCCTGCAGGATGAGCGTCCTGCTTGGCTGGAGAGGCAGGCGCGGCTAGACCACGGCATGCTTCCGGTCGAGGAAATTTTGCCCGCGCTGCAAGGCGCCTTGGTCGCAAAAACCGCGGCCGTCCTGGTGGCTCCGCCGGGCGCCGGCAAGACCACGCTGGTTCCCCTGCGGCTGCTGGACGCTCCATGGCTGGCCGGGCGCAAGATCGTCATGCTCGAACCCCGGCGGCTGGCGGCCCGCGCCGCGGCCGAGCGCATGGCCAAGACTCTGGGCGAGAAGGTCGGAGAGACGGTCGGCTACCGTGTGCGCATGCAATCGCGCGTCTCGGCCCGCACACGCATCGAGGTGGTCACGGAAGGCGTCTTCAGCCGCATGATCCTCGGCGATCCCAGCCTCGAGGGCGTGGGCGCCGTGATCTTCGACGAATTCCACGAACGCAGCCTGGACGCGGACCTGGGTCTGGCACTGGCGCGGGACGCCCAAGGCGTGTTGCGTGAGGATCTGCGCCTGCTGGTCATGTCGGCCACGCTCGACGGCGCCGCCGTAGCGCGGCTGCTCGACGACGCACCGGTCATCGAGAGCCAGGGCCGCGCCTTCCCGGTGGATACCCGCTACCTTGGCCGCGACGATCGGCAGCGGTTAGAGGAGCGGGTCGCCCGCGCCGTCGAGCGCGCCTTGGCCGAGGAGGCTGGCAGCGTCCTGGTGTTCCTGCCAGGGCAGGGGGAGATCCGACGGACGGCCGACCTGCTGGGCGAGCGCGTGCGGCGTCCCGACGTGCGGATCGCCCCGCTCTACGGGGCGCTCGACCCGGCCGAACAGGACGCCGCCATCTCTCCGGCCAAGCCTGGGGAGCGCAAGGTGGTGCTGGCGACCTCCATCGCCGAGACCAGCCTGACCATCGAAGGCGTGCGGGTGGTGATCGATTCCGGCCTAGCCCGGGTCCCGCGCTTCGATCCGGCCAGCGGCCTGACTCGCCTGGCGACCGTGCGGGTCAGCCGCGCCGCCGCTGACCAGCGCCGGGGCCGAGCAGGCCGCACCGAGCCGGGCGTCGCCTACCGGCTGTGGGACGAGGCCGAGACCCGCGCCCTGCCGGCCTTCGCCGATCCGGAGATCCTGGATGCGGACCTGACCGGTCTTGCCTTGGACCTCGCCCGCTGGGGCGCGCGCGAGGCCGGAGAGCTGGCCTTCCTCGACCCGCCGCCCTCGGCCGCCTTCAGCGAGGCGCGCGCCCTGCTGCGGCGGCTGGAGGCCCTGACTGCAGAGGGCGTGCTGACCACCCATGGCGAGGCGCTAAGCGAGTTCCCGCTGGCCCCGCGGCTTGCGCACATGATCATCAAGGCGGCTGAGACCGGCCAGGCGCGGCGGGCGGCGCTGATCGCCGCCCTGATCACCGAACGCGGTCTCGGCGGGCGCGACGCCGACTTGCGCCACCGGCTGGAAGGCCTCGAGCGCGACCGCTCGCCCCGGGCGCGCGACGCCAAAATTCTCGCCGAGCGCTGGACCTCGCTGGCTGGCAAGGCAGGCAAGGGCGAGCCGCTGGAGGACGGGCTGTTGCTGGCCTTCGCCTATCCCGAGCGCGTGGCCAAGGCGCGTGGGGCGAGTGGAGAGTTCCAGCTGGTCAGCGGTCGCGGGGCCTATGTCGAACCCACCGACGCCCTGGCGCGTGAGAAGTGGCTGGCGATCGCCGAACTCGGCGGGGGCGATCGCCGCGACCGCATCCTGCTGGCCGCTCCGGTCGAGGAGGGCGAACTCGTGGCCGCATTCGGCAGTCAGCTCGAGATCGAAGAGCGGCTGGAGGAGAGTGGCGGCGGCCGGCTGCGGACCAAGCGGCTCACCCGCCTGGGTCGCATCGTCGTCCGCGAGGAGGTCGACGAGAACCCCGACGCCGGATTGCTGGCCAACGCCCTGGCGAACCGGGTGCGCACCGAAGGCCTGGAACGCCTGCCCTGGGGCGAGGCCGCCCGCTCGTTCCGGCAACGGGCCGGCTTCCTGCGTGCGAATGGCGAGGACTGGCCCGACCTGTCGGACTCGGCGCTGCTTGGGACGCTGGACGACTGGCTGACCCCGCTGCTGCACGGCCTGCGCTCGCTGGGCGCGCTAAAGCCGGACGTGCTGGACGGAGCGGTTCGAGCGATGGTGCCCTGGGATCAGCAGCGGCGGCTCGAGGCTTCGGCCCCGCCGCGCTGGACGGCCCCGACCGGCAACAGCTTCGCCATCGACTACAGCGCCGAAGGCGGCCCCCGGGTCGATGTGCGGGTTCAGGAGGTGTTCGGCCTGGGCGAGCATCCCTGCGTCGGCGGCGTCCCGCTGACCCTGTCGCTGCTGTCTCCGGCCCATCGGCCGATACAGACCACAAAGGACCTGCCCGGCTTCTGGCGGGGCTCGTGGAAGGACGTGCGCTCGGACATGCGCGGGCGCTATCCCAAGCACGTCTGGCCCGAAGATCCGGCCAGCGCCGCGCCAACCGCCAGGGCCAAGCCGCGCGGGACCTAGGTGGCGGCGTAGATCATGATGCCGGTGGCCACAGACAGGTTCAGGCTGTCGGCCCGACCGCGCATCGGGATCTTGACGTTGACGTCGCAGAGCGCGGCCATTTCGGGCGTGAGCCCTTGCTGTTCGTTGCCCATCAGGATCATCGCCGGCTTGGCGTAGGTTGCCGTGCGGTGGTCCACCTCGGCGGAGAGCAGGGTGCCGACGACCGAACCCGGCCAGCCGCCGCGCCAGGCCGCGAACTCGCTCTCGCTGGCCTTTGCTATCGGCACGGCGAAGATCGAGCCCATGGTGGCGCGCACCGCCTCCACCGAGAACGGGTCGCAGCATTCACCGACCAGGATCACGGCGCCGCAGCCGGCGGCGTCTGCGGTCCGGACGATGGTGCCGAGGTTGCCCGGGTCGCGGACGCGGTGCAGGGCCACGAAGCAGGGGGCTGTGTCAGGCTTCAGGGACGCCAGCGGCGCATAGGTCTGGGCGAAGACGGCGACGACCGCCTGCGGATTGTCGCGGCGCGAAACCTTGGCCAGGATGTCCTGGGTGACTTCGATCACCTCGCCGCGGGCGGCGAGCGTCGCCTGGATGGCGCGCTTGAGCAGGGGATGGCCCTCGGCGTCCTTGCCGTACATCAGGATGCGCGGAGCATGGCCGAGCTCGACCGCCTCGGTGACGATCTTCAAGCCTTCGGCGACGAACAGGCCGCTCTCGTCGCGCTCCTTGCGCAGATGCAGGGCCCGCACCGACTTGACGGTGGGGTTGGTCAGCGAGGTGACGGCGCGGCTCATGCCGACCACCGGCCGTAGAACGACATGCCGATCTGGCGGTCGGGCGCATCCTCGACGAGGGTCAGCTCGCCCCAGTCGATGGCCCCGGCGCGGCCCGGCAATTTTGATAACATGAGGGAGGAGAGCGCTGCTCCGGAGATGCGTTCGGCATAGGCGTTGAGCAGCATGAAGGACGCATTATCTGAAAGAAGTTCGGCGCATAGACCGGAAAGTTCAGGTAAGTTCTCAAATAGACGCCAGACCTCGCCATCCGGCCCGCGACCGTATTTCGGCGGATCGAGGATGATGCCGTCATAGCGTGAGCCGCGGCGGACCTCCCGCTGGACGTAGCGGCGGGCGTCTTCGCAAATCCAGCGGATCGGCCGGTCCTCAAGTCCCGACAGGGCGGCGTTCTCGCGCGCCCAGGCGATGGCCTTCTTGGAGGCGTCGACATGGGTCACGTGCGCCCCGGCCGCCGCGCAGACCAGGCTGGCGACGCCGGTATAGCCGAACAGGTTGAGAATCCGCGGCTGACCGGGCATGGCGCGCACGCGCTGGTCCAGCCAGGCCCAGTTGGCCGCCTGCTCGGGAAAGAAGGCCAAGTGCCGGAACGCGGTGAAGCGGGCGTGGAAGCGCACGTCGCCCCACGCCATCGGCCAGCTCTCCTTGGGCTTGCCGCGGAAGCGCCACTTGCCGGCGTCCTCCTCGTCGCTGGGATCGAACACCGCGTCGGCCTTCGCCCAGACGTCGTCAGGCAGCCGCGGGGCCCACATAGCCTGCGGCTCCGGGCGGACGACGGTGTAGGGGCCATAGCGCTCAAGCTTGCGGCCAGCGCCGGAGTCCAGCAGGGCGTAGTCGGCCCAACCGGTGGTGCGCATGGCGCCGGGAAGCTCGGCGACGACAGGGGCAGGCGTGGTCATGGCCAGCCACTAGCCGGTTCGCCGCGCCATCGTCCAGTCCTGGGCGGCCCTAGCGCGTGTGCAACGCGGCTTCGGTGCCCTCGATCTCCTCGCGGATCCAGTCGTGGCCGTTGGCCGACAGCACGCCATCCAGGGCGGCCATGTGCACTGACAGTCGCTCACGGATCTGCGGGTCGACGTCGTCGCGGGTCGCCATCCACTTGGCGACGAGGTGCAGTCCGAAGGCGCTGTGTAGCGCCAGGCGTTGCAGTTGGTCGTCGGGCAATTTCATGGCGTCTCCATTTGCAGCTCTGGCGCCCCGACGCGCCCAGTTTGGCGCGCAAGGCGAAGGTCACGTCAATGAAACGCGCATGCGGACGAAAGGCAGCGGCCTTAGTCCCGGATTTGCCTCGCCTTTTCGTGAGCGTGGGCTTGCCACGGCGGCGGTTTTGGTTTCCGCTTGTTACAGGACGGACTCGGAAGGAAACCCGTGACCACAGCAGTGACCACGCGGCGATCGGCCCGGAAACCCAAGGGCGACGGCCACCTTCGCAGGGCGGAGATCCTGGAGGCGGCTGAGCGCATCTTTGTGGCTGAAGGCTATGAAGGCGCCACGATCCGCAAGATCGCCGATGAAGTCGGGGTCTCGTCCACCGCCCTCTACATGCACTTCCCCGACAAGAGCTGCATCCTGTTGGAGATCTGCCAGGCGACAATCCGCCAACTCCTGGAGCGCAACGCCGAGATCGCTAGCATGCCGATGGACGCGGCCAATCGCGTCAAGCTCATGCTGGACAGCTACATGCGCTGGGGCTGGGAGCATCCGAACGCCTACGAACTGGTCTTCTCGAACACCGGCCGCCTCTCGGCGGTGATCGGAGAGGAAGAGACCACCGCTGATCTGGGCGCCCAGTGCTACGAGGTGTTCTCGGGCGTGGTGCGGGAGATCGCGGCCGAAGGGCGCCTGCGCACGGGAACCGCCGACAGCGCCGCCCAGATGCTCTGGGCCGCCTGTCACGGCGTGGTCCAGCTGGGCATCACTCGCCCCAACTTCGGATGGGCCCCGCGCGACGAGTTGATCGCGGTCACCCTCGACGGCCTGATGCACGGCCTAGTCGCCGACTAGGCCGCGACCACCCTAGTTGGGGTTGGGGATGGGGGTGTTGCTGCCCCCGATCGGCAAGGTCTGCGCAGGTCCCGCATAGGCGCCGTAGGCGCCGCGCTTCAAATCCTTGCTCAGCGTGATCGGGGCCGACCCGCCGGCCAGCCGGGCGCGATAGACCTGCATGCCTTCCATCACCCGCATGACGTAGTTGCGGGTCTCTGAGAACGGGATGCACTCCACGAAGTCGATCGGATCGGTGCTTGAGCTGCGCGGGTCGCCGCAGAACTGAACCCACTGCGGTGGCCGGCCCGGGCCGGCGTTGTAGGCGGCGATGGCCATCGGGTAGGAGCCAGCGAAGTTGTTGATCTGCCGGCCGAGGAAGGCTTGGCCGAGCTGCATGTTGTAGTCGGGCTCCCAGAGCATCGAGGCGTCGTAGCTCATGCCCAGGCCGCGAGCGACGCTGGCGGCGGTCGAGGGAAGCAGCTGCATCATGCCGCGAGCGTCGGCGCCGGAGCGCACCATCGGGTCGAAGCCGCTTTCCTGGCGGGTGATGCCGAGGGTCAGAGCGGGCTCGGGCGCGCCGGATACCGGCGGCGGGGTGCGCAGCGGATAGCCGCGATCGGGCAGGATGAAGCCACGCTGCGCCGCCGTCCGCACGACCTTCATCGAGGTGTCCTGGTCGCCATAGCCGCGCGCCAGATCGACGAGCAGGGCCTGCTCCTCGGCGGTCGGCAGAATGTCGTCGAGAGCCAGCACGAAGGTCTTGAAGAGATCGCGATTGCCGATTTCGTAGAGCAGGCGCGCGGCCCGCACGGTGTCGCGGGATTCGAAGCGGGCGCGATCGGCTTGGGTCACCTGCGGGTCCGAGCCCAGATTGAGCCGTTGGCCCAGCTTCTCGGCCGAAAGTTGGCCGTAGAACGTCGTGTAGTACTTGGCGCCCTGGGCGTAGGCCGCATCGGCCGCCGCCTGATCGCGGCGGGCTTCGGCGGTTCGGCCTTGCCAGTAGAAGGCCCGGCCGCGCGTGATCGGTGACTGGCCGATGCGCTCGAGGTTGGCGAAGTGGACCGAGGCCTTGGCCGGGTCCTTGAGCCGAGTGAGCGCAATCCAGCCGGCGTAGAACTCGGCGTCGGCGGCGGGCGCGCCGGTCGTGAGCCCGCTATTGGCGGCCGCCGCGTAAGCCCCTGGCGAGTCGCCGTTGCGCAGGGCGTAGAGGATCAGCCGGTAGCGCTCGGCCCAGATTCGCTCGGCCATGTCGCCGTGGGCGACGTCGGTCGGAAAGTTGCGGACATTGGCCAGGGCCAAGGTCTCGAGGTTGCGCTGGCGATAGTAGCTGGCGCGTTCGAAGGCGATGCCCGGGTTGGCGGCCAGATTGCCGGGCAGGGCGCTGGCTTGCTCGATGGCGCCGGCCGTGCCGGCTCGCAACGCCATGCGAGCCTGGGCGAGCTGCAGTTGGTCCGGCGGCAGCAGCGGCAGCATGTCACGGGCGGCAGGACCCTGCGCGCCGTAGAGCAGAATGTCGGCGCGGCGGACGTGATCGTCCGGCGTCAGCACGCTCCCGAAACGGGCGAGCATGGTGCGCTGCGGGCCGACCTCGAACAGCTTTTCACGCCAGAAGCTGCGGATCAGGTCGGCGGCTTCCTTCTGGCGACCCGTGGCCTGGTAGGCGCTGGCCAGGGCCATGGCCCCTTCGGCGGTCTGCGGCTCGGATCCACCGAACCAGGCGATGATCTGCTGCGGCGTCTGGCCGGACGTCTCCAGCAGTTTCTCGGCGCCAAGCTGGCGGCGATTGGGCCGCGGCCACCCGGCGAGGTCGCGGCGGGCCTGGTCCAGCTCGAAGAAGGTCATCGACTCGGAGGCCGAGTCCGCCAGCGCCCAGGTGGCGAGCTTGCGCGCGATCGGGTCGGTGAGCGAGGCGATCGCGCTGCGGGCGGTGGTCACATCGCCGCGCTTGGCGGCCGCCAGGGCCGAGTTCAGCGTCGCCGCATCGGTCATCGACAGGGACTGGCGATAGGCGGTCGGCGGGGTCTGGGTGAGCTCGATCGGCCGCGGTCCCGGCGAGGGTTGAGCGCCTGCGGTTCCGAACGGGCGATAGGTCCCTGGGGTCGGCGCACCCTGAGTCGGCGACTGCTGGGCGTTGGCCACGCTCGCCAGCAGAACGATAGAAGCCGTGGTCAGGAACGCTTTACGGGCCTTGGAAGCCAAGGGGAGAAACTCCAGTTACGCGGGAAACGATGTTGCGGCGCGGGGGCGCCCCGCCATATTGTCCGGCCAAATCCTGAGGCCGCAACAACTGGCCTCGCTTTCACGGCTTTTTGCAGACCATGTCAGATACCTTGTTCAAGGGCGTCATGCCGGCCCTGGTGACTCCGTTCCGCGATGGCGCGGTCGATGAGAAGGCGTTCGTCGCACTCGTCGAGCGCCAGATTGCGGGCGGGGTCCACGGCATAGTGCCCGTGGGCACCACGGGTGAAACTGCGACCCTTTCGCACGACGAGCACCGCCGCGTTGTCGAACTGGCCGTGAAGACCGCCGCCGGACGCGTGCCGGTGGTCGCCGGGGCCGGATCGAACTCGACCGACGAGGCGATCGAGCTCGTTCGGCACGCCAAGGCGATCGGCGCCGACGCGGCGCTGGTGGTGACGCCCTACTACAATCGCCCCAGCCAGGAGGGCCTCTACGCCCACTATGCGGCGATCAACGAGGCGGTGCAGCTGCCGGTGTTCGTCTACAACGTGCCCGCGCGCACCTCGGTGGACATCAGCAACGAGACCCTGGCGCGGCTATCGGTGCTGCCGAACGTCATCGGCATCAAGGACGCCACCGCGGACATGACCCGCGTCACCATGCAGCGGCTGCTGTGCGGCGACGACTGGATCCTGCTGTCGGGCGACGACCTGACAGCGCTGGGCTACATGGCCCACGGCGGCCAGGGCTGCATCTCGGTGACCTCCAACGTCGCGCCGGACCTCTGCGCCACCTTCTACAACGCAGCACTCGGCAACGATCCGAGCACGGCGCTCTACTGGCAGGACCGTCTGTTCCGCCTGCACAAGTCGCTGTTCTCCGACGCTTCTCCCGCGCCGACCAAGTTCGCCCTGGCGCACCTGGGGCTGTGCCTGGAGGACGCTCGTCTGCCGATCGTCCCGGCTTCGGAGGCTTCGCGCGCCGAGGTCCTGGCCGGGATGCGCGACGCCGGCGTCATCTGATGAGCGGCAAGCTGATCGCCGAGAACCGGCGCGCAAGATTCGACTACTTCCTCGAAGAGACCTTCGAGGCGGGCCTGGTCCTGACTGGATCGGAGGTCAAATCCCTGCGCACCGGCCGCGCCAACATCGCCGAGTCCTATGCCTCGGTTGAGGGCGACGAGGTGGTGCTGATCAACGCCGACATCCCGCCCTTCGCCCAGGCCAACCGCTTCAACCATGAGCCGCGCCGGCATCGGAAGCTGTTGCTGCACCGCAAGCAGCTGGACAAGCTGATCGGGGCCGTGACCCGCGAGGGCCGCACGATCATCCCGACCAAGCTCTATTGGAGCGAGAAGGGGATGGCCAAGCTCGAGATCGCCTTGGCCAAGGGCAAGAAGCTGCACGACAAGCGCGAAGCCACCGCCGAGCGCGACTGGCAGCGCGACAAGGCACGGCTGCTTCGTGACCGGGGCTGACGTCGAGGCGATCGAGCGGGCGACGGCGGACGCCGTCTCGCCCCGCGAGGTCCTGGACATCGGCGGCTGGCTGGTGGCGCTCGATCCGGGGACCATTCGCCGGGCCGGCAGCGCCGTCCCGCTGCGTCACGATCTGCAAGCCGACTCTGCGACCTTCGATGCGATCGAGGCGGCATACGCCGAGCGTGGGCTTTCTCCGGCCTTCCGGATCGCTGATGCGCCGGGCCTGGAGAGCGTCCGAACCGAGCTCGAGCGGCGCGGCTATCGCTTCGAACAGCCGACCCTGGTCAAGGTCGGCGCGCCGGCCGCGATGCTCGCGGCGGCGCGCGGCGAGGCGGCGGACGTCGCCGACGCGCCCGGCGCTGGCTGGGCCCGGGTGTTCACCAGCGAGGGCTTCGACCAGGTCGATGGCCAGAACCGGGTGGCGGCGCTGACCCGATCGCCCGACGCGGTTTATGGCGGCGTCGCCGAGGACGACCTGACCCTGGCGGTCGGCGTGGCCGCCTTCAGCCATGGCTGGGCCAGCGTGCACGGGATGCGGACCGACGCCTCGCGGCGCGGCGAGGGCCTGGCTGGACGAGTCCTGGCGGGTTTGGCGGGCGCGGCCCAGGCGCGCGGCGTCAAGCGGGTCTTCCTGCAGGTCGAAGAGGGCAATACCGGCGCGCGCAGCCTATATCGCCGCGCGGGCTTCACGCAGGCTTGGCGCTATTTCTACTGGAGCCGCTAGCCGATCAACTCGCGGGCGCGGCGGAACACGGCCTCGAACATCTCGGCGGTCAGGCGGCCGGTGTTCGTGTTGAGCCGCGAGCAGTGATAGCTGTTGAGCACGATGTACGGGCCGGCCTGGAATTCGGTCCCGTGACCGGGGATGCCCGCAGAGGCCTTGAGGCCGAGGGCTTTCAGCACGTTCCTGCGCGAAACGTCGCCCAAGGTGACGATAACCTTCAGGTTCGGCAGATCCTTGAGCCGCTGGGTCAGGAACGGCCGGCAGGTATTTTCTTCGCTGGCCTCGGGCTTGTTGCCGGGCGGCGCGCAGCGGACCGCGTTGGTGATCATGCAGTCGGTCAGCTCAAGACCGTCGTCGGTGCGGGCGTCGAACTTGCCGTTGGCGAAACCGGTCTTGGTCAGGGTGTCGTAGAGCATCCACCCGGCATGGTCGCCGGTGAACGGGCGACCGGTGCGGTTGGCTCCGGTGCGGCCAGGCGCAAGGCCGGCGATCAGCAGGCGCGCGGCCGGATCGCCGAACGATGGGGCAGGGCCGTTCCACCAGTCTGGGTTCTGGGCGGCGTTGGCCTGGCGATAGGCGACCAGGCGCGGGCAGAGCGGGCAGTCGCGAGGCGGCTCGGCGCCCCAAAGTTCGACGGACATCAGGCCTCGGCGTCGACGTCGTGGTCGTGATCGTCGCGGCCAGAGGCGGCCCGGCTTTCCTGGATGAAGCGCGGCAGGCGCGAGGGCCGGCCGATGATCTCGGCGAGGTCGGCCAGGTCCACGAAATTGTCAGCCTGACGGCGCAGGTCGTCGGAGGCCATCGGCGGCTGCGACTTGACGGTGGAGACCACGGTGACGCGCGCCCCGCGGCGCTGCACGGCTTCGACCAGCACACGGAAATCGCCGTCGCCGGAGAACAGCACCAGATGGTCGGCGTGGGCGGCCATTTCCATCATGTCGACGGCGATCTCGACGTCCATGTCGCCGCGCCAGCGCTTGCGACCCTGGGCGTCGGTGTATTCGCGCGCCGGCTTGGTCACCAGCCGGAAGCCGTTGTAGTCGAGCCAGTCGACCAGCGGCCGGATCGGCGAGTACTCCTGGTCCTCGACCAGCGCAGTGTAGTAGTAGGCGCGCACCAGCACGCCGCGCTTGCGGAACTCTTCCAGCAGCTTGCGATAGTCGATATCGAAGCCCAGCCCCTTGGCGGCGGAATACAGGTTCGCTCCGTCAATGAAGAGCGCCAGCCTGTCCGTGGGGTAGAACGTCATGGTTGCGAATAATCCTGCGAAAATGTCTCTGGGCGTAAAATCGGACGATGCTGCGGTTGTCGCCTTGGGCGGAAATATCGCCGGCGACTATGGTTCGTCAGAAGCCCTTCTCGAGGCGGCGCTCGCTCGTTTCGCGGAGGCGGGATTGCCCATCCTGCGTCGGTCGTCCTGGTGGCGATCCGCCGCCTGGCCTGACCCGAGCGCCCAGGAGTATCGCAACGGAGTCGTGCTTGTCGAGGCTGCGCTACCGCCGCAGGCGCTAATCCGAACGTTGTTCTTGTTGGAAAATGCGTTCGGACGAACCAGGGGAACCAGGAACGCCTCGAGGACGCTCGATCTGGACCTTATCGCCCACGGCCGAATCGTTTCCGACGACCCCCAACTGACGCTGCCGCACCCCCGCGCACATGAGCGATTGTTCGTGATGGGGCCGCTGGCCGAGATCGCGCCGGAGTGGAGTCATCCGGTGCTGGGAAAGACCGCCGCGGAACTGGCGGCGAGCGCCACGGTAGGGCTGGACGCGCGGCCGCTCTGAGATCCTGCGGTGGTGCGTATCGTTGACGCAACCGTCATGGGGGTATAGGGGCCGCGCCCTCTTGAGCGCATTCAGGATCGGCCCGTGGGCTACCGCCTCATCATTTTCGACTTCGACGGCACATTGGCCGACAGCGCGCCGTGGTTCGCCGGCGTGATGAACGGCGTGGCCGCGCGCTACGGCTTCCGGCAGATCGACGAGTTCGAGATGGCGCGGCTGCGCGGGCGTCCGAACCGCGAGGTGATGCGCGAACTTGGCCTGTCGGCCTGGAAACTGCCGTTCATCGCCAACCACGTGCGCAAGCTGGCCGCCCAGGCCGCCTCTTCCATCCGCCTGTTTCCCAGCGTCGAAGACATGCTGCGGCGGCTCGCCGCGCGGGGCGTGAAGCTGGCGATCGTCAGCTCCAACTCCGAGGCGACCGTACGCAAGGTGCTGGGGCCGGAGCTGGCCGGACTGATCGCCCACTACGGTTGCGGCGCGTCGGTGTTTGGCAAGGCGGCCAAGTTCCGCGAGGTGATCCGCAAGTCGGGCGTGGCCGAGGCGGACGTGCTCAGCGTCGGGGACGAGGTGCGCGATATCGAGGCCGCGCGGAAGGTGCGGCTGGCCACCGGGGCGGTGACCTGGGGCTACGCAACCGCCGACATCCTGCGCGCTCAGCGACCCAGCGCGATGTTCGAAACGACGGACGATGTGCTCCGCGAAGCCGGGTTGTGCGGCATCTGATCCTTATTTCGTCAGGTTTGCGGCGTTGCACAATCAGCGCGAAGCCTCTATTTTGCTCGGTTCTACCGCACCTCTGAGGATTCCATGGCCCGCGTCACCGTCGAAGATTGCGTCGAGAAGGTCCCCAACCGCTTCAGCCTGGTGCTGCTGGCGGCCCATCGCGCCCGCGCCATTTCGGCCGGAGCCGCGCTCCTGGTCGATCGCGACAACGACAAGAACCCGGTCGTCTCGCTGCGCGAGATCGCTGACGACGTGGTGGACGCCGACGAACTGCGTGAGAACCTGATCGGGACCCTGCAACGCGTCGACGAGCGCTCGGAAGCTGAAGAAGAGGCTGAAACCCTCGCTCTGCTGGCCGATCCGACCCACATGCAGATGAGCGAACTGGAACTGGTCCGCGCGCTGCAGAGCGACCGCGACGGCGGCCAGGAGGAGCGGTACTGAGCCCAACAGGCGCAGAACCCCTCACCGTTACGGCGGCGCCCGTACCGCCCGCCGATAAGATCGACACGCCGGTCGCCAAGCAGCGGCCCAAGATGCTCCGGCAGTACGAGCTGATCGACAAGGTCCGCTCGTACGACCCAACCGCCGACGAGGCGGTGCTCAACCGCGCCTATGTTTACGCCATGCGCATGCATGGGTCGCAGAAGCGCGCGTCCGGCGACCCCTATTTCGCCCACCCGATCGAGGTGGCGGGGATCCTGACCGACTATCGGCTGGACACCGCCACTATCGTCACGGCCCTGCTGCATGACGTGATCGAGGATACGCCGGTCACGCCCGACGATATCCGCGGCCTGTTTGGGCCTGAGATCACCGAGCTGGTCGAGGGGGTCACCAAGCTCACCAAGCTGGAACTGAACAGCGAGCGGACCAAGCAGGCCGAAAACCTGCGCAAGTTCATCCTGGCCATTTCCAAGGACGTCCGCGTCCTGATGGTGAAGCTGGCCGACCGCCTGCACAACATGCGGACGCTGCAGTACATCTCCAGCCCCGCCAAGCGCGAGCGGATCGCGCGCGAGACCCTGGACATCTACGCGCCGCTGGCCCGCTCCATCGGCTGTCACCGCATCTGTTCGGAGCTGGAGGAGCTCTGCTTCGAGCATCTCAATCCGGTGGCCCGCGACGCCATCGGCCGGCGGCTCGAGGCCCTGCGGATCGAGCAGGGCACGGCCGTCTCGATCGTTTCCGGCGAAATCGCCGCCAAGCTGGAGGCGGCCAGCATCTCGGCCCGGGTCTTCGGCCGCGAGAAGAATCCCTATTCGATCTGGCGTAAGCTGCAGCGCAAATCGATTGGTTTCTCTCAGCTTTCCGACATCTATGCCTTCCGGGTGATCGTCGACAGCGAGTCCGATTGCTATGCGGCCCTGGGGGTCATCCACCGTGCCTGGCCCAGCGTGCCGGAGCGGTTCAAGGATTTCATCTCGACGCCGAAGCGGAACAACTACCGCTCACTGCACACCACCGTGGTCGGCCCCAAGGGCATGCGGATCGAGATGCAGATCCGCACCGAGACCATGGACCGCGTGGCCGAGGACGGGGTGGCTGCGCACTGGCGCTACAAGAACTCGTCCTACGGCTTCGACGCCGAAGCCCAGGCCGCCGACGGCGGGCGCGACCCGCTGGTCAATCTGCGGCATCTGGTTCAGGTGCTGGAGCACGGCGGCGACGTCGAGGAACTGGTCGAACACGCCAAGCTTGAGATGTATCTCGACCAGGCGTTCGTGTTCACGCCGAAGGGCAAGTTGGTCAGCCTGCCGCGCGGGGCCATGCCGCTGGACTTCGCCTACGCAGTTCACACCGATGTCGGCGACACCTGCATCGGCGTGAAAATCAACGGCGAACTCAAGCCGTTGCGGACGACTCTTCAGAATGGGGACGTGGTCGAGGTCATCCGCGGGGCCAAGCCCGTGGTGCCCCCGGACTGGCGCTCGCTGACCGTCACCGGCCGGGCGCGCTCCGCGATCCGGAGGCACATCCGCCAGACCGAGCGCGAGGAATTCATCCGCCTTGGTCGGGCTACGGTCGACCAGACGTTCGAGCGGGCAGGCAAGTCGCGCAAGGACGTGCAGCTCAAGCCGGCGCTCGAACGCTTTGCGGTGGCCGCGGAGGACGACCTGTTTGAACTGGTCGGGCGCGGACGCGTCTCGCCTACCCAGGTCCTGGACGTCATCTTCCCCGGGCTCAAGGCCTCTGAGCGCGAGGCGGCCGTCGCGACACGGCGGATCGAAGGCGGCAAAGGCGCGCGGCTATACGTTCGCGGCGGCGGCCTGACCCCGGGCGTGTCGTTGAACTTCGGGCAGTGCTGCACGCCGGTGCCGGGCGACCGAATCGTCGGCATCCTGGAGCCGGACGGCACCGGCCTCACGGTCCACACCATCGACTGCGCCAAGCTGGCGGAGTTCGAGGACCGCGAGGAACTGTGGCGCGACCTGCAGTGGACGCCCGAGGCCGAGCGCAACACGGTCACGCTGTCGAAGCTGACCGCTACGATCCGCAATGCTCCTGGTGTTCTAGGGCAGGCCTGCACGGCGATCGGCGAGGCCGGCGGCAACATCGTCAACCTGCGCATGCACCGACGCCAGTCGGATTTCTTCGATGTGGATTTCGACATCGAGGTGAAGGACGCCCGCCACCTGACTCATATCGCTGCGGCGCTGCGGGCCTATCCCAGCATCGAGACCGTCGACCGCGCCAAGGGCTAGGCGGGCAGGCCGCCATGGCGGCCTGCCCGGAAGCTTGGGTCTTCAGTGAATGGATTGAGAGTGTTCGCCGCCCGGGCGGACGATGCCGCTGAGCGCCTCGCCGGCCCGTGCAGTTTGGCCAATGGCGGCGAGGTCGGCCAGGGAAACGATGCCGGTCAGCCGCTTCTCGCGGTTCAACACCGGCAGGCGGCGGACCTGAATGTCGCCCATGTTGCGCAGGACGGCGTCACTGTCCTCGTCCTCATAGCAGTACATCACCTCTCGGCTCATCACCTCGGCGATCTTGGTGTCCGGCCCCTTGCCCTGGGCGATCCCGCGGACGGCGATGTCGCGGTCGGTGATCATGCCGACCAGCCGGTCTCCGTCGCTGACCGGAAGAACGCCGGCGTCGAGGTCGGCCATTATGCGGGCGGCGTCGCGGAGGGTTTCGCCAGGGTTGGCCATCTTGACGTTGCGCGTCATGCACTCGCTCACTTTCATGGCGAAGCTCCTTGAAAGGGGAACGGCCCGCCGGCGCGGCGGGCCTGGCGGGGAAACGGATCGGGGAGATCGGTGTTCCGCTTTTCTCGCCTGTCGCGCCGATGCGATCCGAGGGCCAGAAACAGCGAAGCCCGGGGGTCTTGCGACCCGCCGGGCTTCATGTCCAATCATCGTCCAGCTAGTGGATGACTGATCGGGCGTGGTTTTCGATTTTCATCTCCAACCGTACATGAAACCCGCAATGGGCCGGTTGGGTTCCGCCGCGCACCAGAAAAAACGTCAGTGTCCGGAGGAGCAAGAAGAACCTGGATACTGGACGCTGGGGGCGCCTTGGGGCGTGTGCACGGTTCCCGGTCAGGTGGCGAAATTAGACGCGACGCCCGTTCTGCGGGGCCTGACAGGTCGGGGATTCTGGCTTCACATGCAGCCATGCAAGTGAAACCGATCGCCGCCGGCCTGGCCGCCCTGTTGTTCGCCTCTGGGTCGGCCTGGGCGATGTCGCCTCCGGCCTACGACATCCTGATCCGCAACGCCCAGGTCTATGACGGCTCCGGCCGAGCGCCGTTCAAAGGCGAGATCGCGATCGCCGAGGATCGCATCGCCTATGTGGGCGAGAAGGCGCCCGAGAGCGCCCGCATGGTCATCGACGCAGGCGGCAAGGCGGTGTCGCCCGGCTTCATCAACATGCTGTCCTGGGCGACCGACAGCCTGATCGCCGACCCGCGCGGGCTGTCGGACCTGAAGCAGGGCGTGACCTTGGAGGTGATGGGCGAGGGGAGCTCGATGGGCCCGCTCACGCCGGAGATGAAGCGGCTGGAGACCCAGCGGATGGGCGACATCAAGTACGAGATCGCCTGGACCAGCCTGGATGAGTACCTCTCCTGGCTGGAGAAGCGCGGCGTGGGACTGAACGTCGCCTCGTTCGTTGGCGCGGCGACGCTACGCGAGCACGTGCTGGGCGAGGGAGACGTCGATCCGACACCCGAGCAATTGTCCGCCATGCGCAAGTTGGTGGTCGAGGCGATGGAGGACGGCGCGCTCGGCGTCGGCTCGTCGCTGATCTATGCGCCGGCCAGCTACGCCGAGACGCCAGAGCTGATCGGCCTGGCGACCGAGGCCGGCCGCTGCGGCGGCATCTATATCAGCCATGTGCGGTCCGAGACCGACCGACTGCTCGAGGCGATCGATGAGCTGATCGAAATTTCCAAGGCTTCTGGGGCGCCAGCCGAGATCTATCACCTCAAGCAGGCAGGCAAAGCCAACTGGGGCAAGCTCGACGCGGCGATCGCGCGGATCGAGGCCGCGCGCGCCGCCGGCCATCGCATCACCGCCGACATGTACACCTACACCGCCGGCTCGACCGGCCTGGACGCGGCCATGCCGCCTTGGGTCCAGGCCGGCGGGGTCGAAACCTGGATCGGCCGAATGAAGGACCCGGCCACCCGCGCCAAGGTGATCGCCGAGATGCGGCTTGAGAAGCCGAGCTTCGAGAACCTCTACCGGCACGCCGGCGCTGAAGGCACGCTGCTGGTCGGGTTCAAGAACCCGGCCCTCAAGCATTTGACCGGTCAGACCTTGGCGCAGGTGGCGAAGGCCCGCGGCGTGTCGCCGGAGGACGCCGCCGTAGATCTGGTGATCGAGGACGGCAGCCGGGTGCAGGTGGTCTATTTCATGATGTCGGAGGAGAACGTCGCCCGCCAGACGGCGCTGCCCTGGATGAGTTTCGCCTCGGACGCGTCCGCCCAGGCGCCGGAAGGCGTATTCCTGAAATCGAGCACCCATCCGCGCGCCTATGGCAACTTCGCCCGGCTGCTCGGCAAGTACGTGCGCGAGGAGAAAACCACCAGCCTGGCCGACGCCGTACGGCGGCTGTCGGCGCTTCCGGCGCAGAACCTGGGGCTCAAGGACCGCGGCTTGCTGAAGGTCGGCTATCACGCCGATGTGGTGATCTTCGATCCGGCGACCGTCGGCGATGTCGGGACGTACGAGCGGCCCAAGCAGTTCGCCACCGGCGTCAGCGACGTGATCGTCAACGGCAAGCTGGCCCTCAAGGACGGTGAGCCGACAGGGCAGTTGTCAGGGCAGGTGGTGCGCGGGCGCGCATGGAAGGGCTGGACCGATGGCGGCTGTCGTCCGACCGCCAAGGACTGGAGTTGGGCATGGTGAGCATCGAACGCCGCAGGGCTCTGGGCGAGCGCCTGCACGCCTTCACCACAGTCTTCGATCCGCCGCTGGGAGGCGGCGTTGGACCGACCTTCGCCATCAAGGACTTGATCGACGTGGCCGGCGTGCCGACGGGCGGCGGCGGGGTAGTTCCGCTGGATCCCGCGCCGGCCCAGCACGCGCTGGTGGTTCAACGGCTGCTGGACGCCGGCTATGTGGCGGTCGGCAAGACCCATACGGTGGAACTGGCGTTTGGCGGCTGGGGCGCGAACCGGGCCGTGGGGGCGCCGTGGAATCCGTGGGACGCGAAGGTGCACCGCGCGCCGGGCGGATCGTCCAGCGGGTCGGCCGTCGCGGTGGCGACCGGGCTCTGCGACGTCGCCCTGGGCACCGACACCGGGGGATCTGTGCGGATACCGGCGGCGGCCTGCGGCGTGGTCGGCCTGAAGCCTGGGCGCGGCCTCGTCCCGACCCGAGGCGCCCACGACCTCGCCCCCAGCCTCGATACGGTGGGAACCTTGGCGCGCTCGGTCGCAGAAGCCGCACGGGCGCTCGCCGTGATTTCCGGCCCAGACGGCGGGAACGCGACGCGCACGCCGCTCGATGCGGAAGCCGCTCTGACCACGGAAGTGCGTGGCTGGAAGGTCGCTGCGCTTCCTCTATCGGCCATGCCTGATGTCGACCCGGAAGTCGCCGAGCACTACCGCGCCGCGCTGGCCAAGCTGGAGGCCCTGGGCGTCGACGTGGAGGAGGCGGTGACGCCGCGGCCGTTCGCCGACTACTTCGCCCCCAACGGATGGCTGATGGCGGCCGAGGGCTGGCGAGTGCGCGGGGCCCACGTGAGCGCCAACGGCGCGGTGATGGACCCCTGGGTGCGCAAACGGTTCGAGGCGGGCAGGGATATGACCGACGCCGAACTGGCTGCGGCGCTGGCCAAGCGCACGCAGGACCAGGCGCAGTTCCAGGCCTGGATGGCGCCCTACGCCGCAATGGTCAGCCCGACGTCACCGATCACGGCTCCGCCGCTTGAGAGCATCGACGAAACCGCCTCGCCATTCTCCGCGACCACCAGGGCAGGGAATTATCTCGACCTGCCCGCGGCGAGCGTGCCGATGGGGCTGACCCGCCCAGGTCTGCCCATTGGTTTTCAGATCATGGGCCGGATGGCGGACGAGCGCTCGGTGGTCGCGCTGGCCGCAGCCTTCGAGGCGGTGTCGGGCTGGAACGGGCGCACGCCCGACCTATCCGGGTTCGGCGGCTAGCGCGCCGCCGCGCGCTGGCGGGCGAGTTCCTGCTGGGCGATGATGGCCTCGCGGGTCTCGGTGAGCAGGCGCGCGACAATCGGGTCTGTCTGGATCGCCTTCCAGTAGGCGGCGAGCTTGGGCAGGCCCGCCAGCGGATCGGCAACCGCGAAGACCTGGGGAATCCATTCGCTGGCCAGGGCCAGCTGCGGCGCGATGGCGCCGTCCGCCTGGGTGAGTTGGTGGCCGATGGCGTAGCCGTCCGTGCCGATGAACGCCTCGAGATAGGCCAAAGCCTCGGTCAGCTTTGCGGCGGCGCTGTCGATGGTCTCGGGCTCCCAATGCCGCCGCGAACGCGCCGCCAGGTCGAAGAACGGGACCATGGCCATCACCACGTAGAAGTCGCAGATCCGCGAGAGCAGCCGCATCTGGGCGCGCTCGAACGGGTCGGCGGGGCGCAGCGAAGGCTCGGGATAGGCGTCCTCGAGGTACTCGCAGATCACCTCGGATTCGGGCAGCACGCGTCCATCGTCGAGCACCAGCGTCGGGACTCGGCCGATCGGATTGACCTTCAGGTACTCGGCCCTGGATTCGCTGGAAGCGCCAAAGCCGGGAGGCTGGATGATCTGCGCCTCGACGCCTTTGGCGTAGAGCAGCAGGCGAACCCGAGTTGGGAATGGAGAGTCGTAGGTCTGGAATAGCTTCACTGGTCCGTCCCCCGGTCGCGAATTGGTCGATGACAGCATGACGGCGGTTCGCTAATCCGCAAGGCAGGAGGCCCCTCATGAACACCGAAGACGTCCTGGAAGAATTCCGCGCCGCTGGCGCCCTGCGCGAAGGCCACTTCGTGCTGTCGAGCGGCCTGCACTCAGGGACGTTCCTCCAGAAGAACCTGGTGTTCCAGTACCCGGACCGCACCGAGCGGCTGTGCAAGGCGCTGGCGGCCAAGATCAAGGACGCCGTGGGCGAGGTGGACTACTGCATCTCCCCGGCGGTCGGCGGGATCATCCCCGGCTACGAGACTGCGCGCCACCTGGGCGTCCCGTCGATGTACGTCGAGCGCGAGGGCGGCGAGTTCAAGCTGCGCCGGGCCTTCTCGTTCCCGCAAGGCGCGCGCATCGCCATGGTCGAGGACATCGTCTCCACCGGCCTGTCATCGCGCGAGTGCGTCGATGCGATCAAGAAGGCGGGCGGCGACGTGGTGGTGGCTGCGTGCCTGGTGGACCGTTCGGGCGGCCGCGCCGATCCCGGCGCGCCGTTCCTGGCCCTGGCGCGGCTGGACGTCCCGGCCTATCCGGCTGATCAGCTGCCGCCCGAACTGGCGGCGATCCCGGTCGAGGACCCCGGCAGCCGGAGACTCAATAAGTGAGCAAGCTGCGGCTGGGCGTGAACATCGACCACGTGGCGACCATTCGGAACGCCCGTGGGAGCAGCTATCCGGACCCTGTGCGCGCGGCCGAACTGGCCATCGCCGCGGGGGCGGACGGCATCACCGCCCACCTACGGGAAGACCGTCGTCACATCTCGGACGCCGACATCGAGGCGCTGGCGGTCATCACCCGCAAGCGCGGCCGGCCGCTGAACTTCGAGATGGCGGTGACGCAGGAGATGGAGGCCATCGCCCTGGCGCATCTGCCCCACGCCGCGTGCCTGGTGCCGGAGCGGCGCGAAGAGCGCACGACCGAGGGCGGGCTGGACGTGATCGGCGGCCACAATCATATCGCCCCGGTGGTGGCCAAGCTGGTTGCGGCCGGGGTTCGGGTTTCCTGCTTCATCGACGCCGACCCCGCGCAGGCCGCCGCGGCCAAGGCGATGGGCGCCCAGGTCGTCGAGCTGCACACGGGAGCCTATTGCGACGCTGTGCGCGAGCGCACGACCGAGGCGGGCGATCTGCTGCAGGGTCTGCGCGCCACTGCCGCGGAGGCGGGACGTCTGGGCCTGGAAGTCCATGCCGGCCACGGCATCGACTACGAGACCGTCAAGCCGATCGCGGCGATCCCAGAGATCGCCGAGCTGAACATCGGCCATTTCCTGATCGGCGAGGCGATCTTCGTCGGCCTGGGCCCGGCGATTCAGCGCATGCGGGCGCTGATGGACGACGCGCGAGCTGGGAGAGCGGCGTGATCATCGGCATCGGGTCGGACCTGTCGGACATTCGCCGCGTCGCCCAGACTCTCGAGAAGTTTGGCGAGCGCTTCACCAACCGCATCTACACCGAGATCGAGCGCGCGCGTTCGGAGCGCAAGGCCGATCGCGCCGCCAGCTACGCCAAGCGGTTCGCGGCCAAGGAAGCCTGCGCCAAGGCCCTGGGCACGGGGATCCGGGCCGGCGTCTTCTGGCGCGACATGGGCGTCGTCAACATGCGCTCGGGACAGCCGACCATGGCCTTGACCGGCGGGGCGCTGAAGCGGCTAGAGGCCATGACGCCTCCTGGCCACAAGGCGGTGATCCATCTGTCGCTGACGGACGACCACCCCTATGCGCAGGCCTTTGTGATCATCGAGGCTCTGCCGGAGTAGCCGGGCGCGGCGGCTAGGCTTGCGCCAGCCGCCGTTCCAGCCTCGGCCAGAAGATATTCAGCGCCAGGCCGCTCATCACCAGGGCCGCGGCCATCAGCTTCCAGGAGGGCAGGCTCTCGCCCAGAAAGATCGCTGAGGCGCCCATGCCGAACACCGGGACCAGCATGGCCATCGGGGTGATGGTGGCGGCCGGATGGCGCGAGAGCAGCCAGCCCCAGGCGGCGTAGCCGAAGAGGGTGTTGCCCACCGACTGCCAGAGCACGGCGGCCCAGGTCGAAGCGTCGGCGGCGCGAACGCCTTCGATCATCGCGGTCGGGCCTTCGAAAATCAGCGCGAGCGCCAGCAGCGGGGGGACCGAGAACAGGCTCGCCCAGACCACATAGGCCAGCATGTTCACCTGTCCGGCCGCCCGCGAGAAGGCGTTGCCGCCGGCCCAGCTGGCCGCGGCAGCCAGGATCAGCGCCAGGCCGATCGGGGTGACCGAAGCGTCGGTGTTGTGGCCGACGATCACCAGCAGGCCGGCGGCGGCGAGCACCAGCGCGATGACCTGGAACGTGCGGATGCGCTCCTTGGCCAGCCACATGGCCAGGCCGATGGTGAAGAAGACCTGCGTCTGGACCACCAGCGACGCCAGGCCGGGCGAGATGAAGCCGTTGATGGCGATGTAGAGCAGGCCGAACTGGCCAGCTCCGATCAGGACCCCGTAGGCGGCCATGTTCCGCCAGGGCACGTCCGGCTTCTTGAGGAAGAACACCGCCGGCAGCAGCGCGAATGTGAAGCGCAGGGTGGCGAAGGTCAGCGGCGGGAGGTGATCCAGGCCGATGCGGATGACCACGAAATTGGTGCCCCACACCGCCACGACGGCGAGCGCGAGCAGCACATGGGACAGGGGCAGGCTCGAGCGATTCATGGTCGCACTAGAAGGGCAGGGCCCCTCTGGGGCAATGTAGGAAAGTTGAACTTCGGCGTTTCACAGGCCCGTTTTGTCGCAGGAGCCGCAAAGGGTGAGGAAAGCTGATGCTGGCCTGGAGTTTGCTGGCGTCGGCGTCGTGTGGCCCTATCGGGCCATGACGCAGAGATCACAGGCGGCCGGCTTGCCCGCAGCCTATGCAACGTCTAGCTAGGCGAACCGTCCGTCTTTCGGGCCAAGGATTTATGATGACCGACCGCGCAGAAACCGCCGAAAATCCGGATAAGTCCGGGGCGGTGAACGATTTCGTGGAGATCGTGAAGACGGTCGCCTACGCGCTGCTGATCGCGCTGTTCCTGCGTGTGTTGTTCTTCCAGCCGTTCACGATTCCGTCCGCGTCGATGGAGCCGACCCTGCTGGAAGGCGACTACATCATCGTTTCCAAGTACTCCTACGGCTATTCGCGCCACTCGATCCCGTTCAGCCCCCCGATCTTCAAGGGCCGCGTCATGGAGCGCGCGCCCGAGCGCGGCGACATCATCGTCTTCAAGCTGCCGCGCGATGGCCGGACCGACTACATCAAGCGCCTGATCGGCCTGCCGGGCGATCGCGTGCAGATGCGCGAGGGCCGTCTGTGGATCAACGGCAAGGAAATTCCGCGCCAGGAACTGCCGCCGGTGATGATCGATTCCGGCTACGGCTTCACCCGCAACGTCCAGCGGTTCAAGGAAACGCTCCCGAACAGCCGTTCGTTCGTCACCTATGATTTCGGCCCCGACGGCGAGGTGGACAACACTCCGACCTTCGTCGTGCCCGAGGGCCACTTCTTCTTCATGGGCGACAACCGCGACAACTCCCTGGACAGCCGAGTGCCGACCGAGATCGGCGTGGGCTTCGTCCCGGCTGAAAACCTGGTCGGCAGGGCGCAGATCATCCTGCTTTCCTGGAACCCGGGCGCCTCGCTCTTCAAGCCCTGGACCTGGGTGCTGAACGCGCGGCCCAGCCGGTTCTTCACCATCCTCCAATGAACAGGCGAGAAGCCGCGGTCGCCGAACTAGAGGGCCGCATCGGCCACGTATTCCACGACCGCGAGCTTCTGGAGCGCGCCCTGACTCACGCCAGTGTCGGCGACGGGGCTCTGAAGGTGCGCCACTACGAGCGTCTGGAGTTCCTCGGCGACCGGGTCCTCAACCTCCTCGCCGCCGAACGCCTGATGGCGCTCAACTCCGAGGCGCGGGAAGGGGAGATGAGCCGGCTGATGGCCGCGCTGGTCAACTACCATGCCTGCGCCAGGGTCGCCCGCCGAGTCGGCCTGCCCGACGCCCTGCGGATGGCGCCCAGCGCCAGCAAGATCGGCGCGCGCGACAAGGACACCGTGCTTGGCGACGCCTGCGAGGCGCTGATCGGCGCGCTCTATATCGACGAGGGGCTGGATACCGCCCGCGCGTTCTTCCTGGAGTTCTGGACCGATGAGTTCGCGCGGCTGGACGAGCCGCGCATGAAGGATCCCAAGACCCAGCTGCAGGAATGGGCCCAAGGCCGCGGCATGCCGCTGCCGCTCTATCAGGTGGTCGGCCGCGAAGGGCCGGACCACGCCCCCTCGTTCACCGTGTCGGTCACGGTGGGCGATTATGAACCCGAGCTCGCCGAAGGCCGTTCAAGACAAGAGGCCGAGAAGGCCGCGGCCACGGTGATGCTGTTGAAACGAGAAGGACCTCAATGACCACCCGCGCCGGCTTCGCCGCGATCATCGGAGCGCCCAATGCGGGCAAGTCGACCCTGACCAATCGCCTGGTCGGGGCCAAGGTCACGATCGTCACTCAGAAGGTCCAGACGACCCGTTTTCCCGTTCGCGGCGTCGCCATGGCGGGCGAGGCGCAGATCGTGCTGGTTGACACCCCGGGGATCTTCTCGCCGCGTCGCCGGCTTGATCGCGCCATGGTGCGCTCGGCCTGGGGCGGGGCCGACGATGCCGACGTCACCGTGCATCTCGTGGACGTGCAGGCCGAACTGGCGGTGAGCGAGCCCGGCGCCAAGTCGGCCGACAAGCGGGCCGTCATCGACGTGGAGACCATCGTCGAGGGCCTGAAGACCTCAGGCAAGAAGGTGATCCTGGCGCTCAACAAGATCGACGGCGTCAAGCGGGACCGGCTGCTCGCCCTGGCTCAGCGGCTGTTCGAGACCGGGGTCTACACCGAGGTCTTCATGATCTCCGCGGCCGACGGGCAGGGTGTGGACGACCTGAAGGCGCGGTTGGCCGAACTCATGCCGGAGAGCCCCTGGCTCTATCCCGAAGAACAGACGGCCGATCTGCCCGCGCGCCTCCTGGCGGCGGAGATCACACGCGAGAAACTGTTCCTGCGGGTCCATGAGGAACTGCCCTACGCCGCCGCTGTGGAAACCACCGCCTTCCAGGAGCGCAAGGACGGCTCGGTGCGGATCGAGCAGTCGATCTATGTGGAACGCGAGAGCCAGCGCCCGATCATCCTGGGCAAGAACGGCCAGACGCTGAAGTGGATCGGCCAGAAGTCCCGCGAGGAACTGACGGAACTGCTCGATCGGCCTGTTCACCTGTTCCTGCACGTGAAGGTCGACGAGCGCTGGGCCGACAAGCGCGAGTTCTATGGCGACGTGGGCCTGGATTTCGACGTCTGACGCCATAGGTTCGGGCCATGATCGACCTCGACGCCTATTTCGCCCGCATCGGCTATGACGGCCCGCGCGAGGCGAGCCTTGAGACGCTTCGCGGCCTGCACGTCCTGCACACGGCGACGATCGTGTTCGAGGACATCGACGTGCAGCTGGATCGCGGCGTCGACATCTCGCCTGAGGCTGTCGACGCCAAGCTGATCACAGCGCGGCGCGGCGGCTACTGCTATGAGCAGAACAATCTCTTCAAGCGGGTGCTGACAGCCCTGGGCTATCAGGTCGACGGGCTGCTGGGCCGGGTGCAGTGGATGCTGCCGCTGGAGCCGCCCCGCGGCCGAACCCACATGGCCCTGCGGGTGACGATCGATGGCGACCCGTGGCTGGCGGACGTCGGCTTTGGCAGCGCCCTACCAGGTCCGATCCGCTTCGACAGCGACGACGCCCAGCCGACCTCCCACGAGCACTATCGGTTGGTCTCAGTTGGCCGCGAGCGGAGGCTGGAGGCCCTGATCGGCGAGGCCTGGGAGCCCGTCTATCAGCTGTCGCCAGACGCCCAACTGGACGTCGATTATGTCCAGCCGAACTGGTTCTCCTCCACCCATCCAACCTCCAATTTCAGGCAGAACCTGATCATCGCGCGGACGACACCGGAGACCCGCTACAACCTGCTGAACAACCGCCTGACCATCCGCAGTCCGGGCGCCGAAGTGCAGAAGCGCACGCTGAACGCCGCTGAGCTGGCCGACGCCGCGGGCGACATCTTCGGACTTCCGGTGAAGCCTGACTGGGCGCCGGTGTTCGAGCGCGCGGCGGCGCGCGAGTGATGGAATTCGAAGACGACGCCTATGTCCTCTCCGCCCGGCCGCACGGAGAGACCGGGGCGATCGTCGAACTGCTGACCGCCAGCCACGGCAAATACGCTGCCCACGTCGCGGGGGGCGCGTCGCGGCGGATGAAGCCTTTCCTGCAGGCTGGAGCGCGGACCATCGTCCACTACCGCGCCAGGGTGTCCGACCAGCTTGGCGCGGCGACCCTGGAGCCGGTGGGCGAGGGGCCCTCGGCGCTGTTCGACGACCGCATGGCCCTGGCCGGGCTTTCGGCCGCCGCCGCGGTGGCGGCCGCCGCCCTTCCCGAGCGCGAGCCGCATCCTGGCGTCTTCTTCGCCTTCGAGGCTTTGACCGCGGCCCTCGCGCTGCCGGAGATCTGGCCGGCGGTGTTCGTGCGCTTCGAGGCCGGCCTGCTGCAGGACCTCGGCTTTGGCCTGGACCTGTCGAAATGCGCCGCGACCGGCTCGGTCGATGATCTGATCTATGTCAGCCCGCGCACCGGACGGGCGGTCAGCCGCGACGCCGGCGAGCCGTACAAGGACCGGCTGCTGCCCCTGCCGCCGTTCATGCTCTCGGCCCAGACCGGCCTAGGGCGGGGCGACGTGAAGGCCGGCCTCGATCTGACGGCTCATTTCTTGGAGTTGTTCGTTTTTGGTCCCCTGAACCGGCCGCTGCCGCCGGCCCGGGTGTGGCTGATCGAACGGCTGGGTGAGGCCGAGCGGCTCTGACTGGCCATGGGTCGCGGCGACTTCCGCCGCGGCGCCCGCTAGAACAGATGTGAACTGCGAGTTTGATTCGACATGACCAAGCACATCCCACCGCCCGGCGACGGTGACGGCGACCGCATCATCGACGAGCCGCTGACCGAGGCCCTGTCCCGGCGCTATCTGGCTTACGCCCTCTCGACCATCACCGGCCGGGCGCTGCCCGACGTGCGCGACGGCATGAAGCCGGTGCACCGGCGGCTGATGTACGCCATGCGCCAGCTGCGGCTGGACCCGAACACCACGGCCAAGAAGTGCGCCCGCGTGGTCGGGGACGTGATCGGTAAGTACCACCCCCACGGCGACGTCGCGGTCTATGAGGCGCTGGTCCGCCTGGCCCAGGACTTTGCCCAGCGCTACCCGCTGGTCGACGGCCAGGGGAACTTCGGGAACATCGACGGCGATAACGCCGCGGCCATGCGGTACACCGAGTGCAAGCTCACCGTGGCCGCCCAGCTGCTGCTCGACGGGATCGACGAAGACGCCGTCGACTTCCGCCCGACCTACGACGGCGAGGATGAAGAGCCGGTGGTGTTGCCGGCCGGTTTCCCGAACCTGCTGGCCAACGGCTCCAGCGGCATCGCCGTGGGCATGGCCACCTCGATCCCGCCGCACAACGCCGGCGAGCTGATCGACGCCTGCCTGGTGCTGCTGGAAGACCCGAACGCCGAGACCTCCCGGCTGATGGAGCACGTCCAGGGCCCGGACTTCCCGACCGGGGGCGTGATCGTCGAGCCGCGCGAGAGCATGCTGGAGACCTACGCCACCGGCCGCGGCGGCGTGCGGGTGCGGGCGCGCTGGGAAAAGGAAGACACCGGCCGCGGGACCTACCAGATCGTCGTCACCGAGATCCCGTATCAGGTGAAGAAGGCCGATCTGGTCGAGCAACTCGCCGACCTGATCGAGACCAAGAAGTCCCCGCTGCTCGGCGACGTCCGCGATGAAAGCGCCGAGGACGTTCGCCTGGTCCTGGAGCCGAAGAACCGCAACGTCGAGCCTGAAGTGCTGATGGAGAGCTTGTTCAAGCTCTCGGCGCTGGAGAGCCGCTTCCCGGTCAATATGAACGTGCTGGACGCGCGCGGCGCGCCGGGAGTCATGGGCCTGCGCCAGATGCTGCAGGCGTTCCTCGATCACCGCCGCGAGGTCGTCGTCCGCCGGGCGCGCTTCCGTCTCGATAAGATCGAGGCGCGGCTGCACATCTTGGACGGCTTGGTCATCGCCTTCCTGAACCTGGACGAGGTGATCCGCATCGTCCGCTACGAGGACGAGCCCAAGGCCAAGTTGATCGAGGCCTTCACCCTCACCGATATCCAGGCCGACGCCATCCTCAACACGCGCCTGCGCCAACTGGCCAAGCTCGAGGAGATGGAGCTCCGCCGCGAGCACGCCGAACTGGCTGAAGAGCGCGACGGCCTCCTGAAGATGCTGGCCTCGGACAAGGCGCAGTGGAAGCTGGTCGGCATTGGGCTGAAGGACGTTCGCGCGATCCTGGGCCCGGACACCAAGCTCGGCAAGCGCCGCTCGATCTTCGACGCCGCCCCGGTTGTCGACGCCGACGCGGCCATCGAGGCGATGATCGTCCGCGAGCCGATCACGGTCATTCTCTCCGAACGGGGTTGGATTCGCGCCGCCAAGGGCAAGGTCGAGGACCCCTCGGAGCTGAAGTTCAAGGAAGGCGACAAGCTCGCCTTCATCGTAGCGGCCGAGACGACCGACAAGCTGCTGATCTTCGCTTCGGACGGCAGGTTCTTCACCATCGGTTGCGACAAGCTGCCGGGAGCGCGCGGTCACGGCGAGCCGCTGCGGCTGATGCTCGACCTCGACGACAAGACCGACATCCTCGACATCTTCCCGCATCGCCCGGGGACCAAGCGGGTCATCGCCTCGAAGGAAGGCTACGGCTTCATCCTGCCCGAGGAGGAGGCGATCAGCTTCCGCCGTGCGGGCAAGCAGGTGCTGAACGCCGGGACCAAGGGCGCGGCCTTCGCCATGCCGATGGGCGGCGACCACCTGGGCGTCATCGGCGACAACGGCAAGATCCTGATCTTCCCGCTGTCGGAACTGCCGGAGATGCCGCGTGGCAAGGGCGTGAAGCTGCAGGCCTACCGCGAAGGCGGGCTGCGCGACGCCGTGGTGTTCAACGCTGAGGACGGCGCAAGCTGGATCGACACGGCCGGCCGCACCCGGGTCTGGGGCGAATGGCGCGAGTGGTTGGGACGTCGCTCGGCGGCCGGCAAGCTGGCGCCCAAGGGCTTCCCGACCAGCAAGCGGTTCCGACCGAAGTGATAAAAAGCAATGCGTCATGGCCGGGCCGGCCATGACGTGAGCTTGTTGCAAGCGCGCCCCCGAAAACCCCGCGCGCCTTGACTTTCCGCCCCCTACATGCGCCCTTCCGCGCCTTGAATTTCTGAGCCTTAGCGACTCCCCATGCACGCCTACCGCACTCATACCGCCGGCGCCCTGCGCGCGGCCGACACGGGCAAGACCGTCCGTCTTTCCGGCTGGATCCACCGCAAGCGAGACCATGGCGGGCTGGTCTTCATCGACCTGCGCGACCACTACGGTCTGACCCAGCTGGTGATCAGCCCGGAAACCCCGGGCTTCGACGTGATCGAGCGACTGCGCGCCGAGAGCGTGATCAAGGTTGACGGCGACGTCGTCGCCCGCTCGCCGGAAACGGTGAACGCCAACCTGCCCACCGGCGAGGTCGAGGTGCGCGTGCGCGTCATCGAGGTGCTGTCGGAAGCGGCCGAGCTGCCGCTGCCGGTCTTCGGCGAGCCGGAGTATCCGGAAGAGATCCGCCTGAAGCACCGATATCTGGACCTGCGTCGCGAGACGCTGCACCGGAACATCGTGCTGCGCTCGAAGGTCATCCACTCGATCCGCAATCGCATGATCGACCAGGGCTTCCTGGAGTACCAGACGCCGATCCTGACGGCCTCGTCTCCGGAAGGCGCGCGCGACTTCCTGGTGCCCTCGCGCCTGCACCCGACCAAGTTCTATGCGTTGCCGCAGGCCCCCCAGCAGTTCAAGCAGCTGCTGATGGTCTCGGGCTTCGACCGCTACTTCCAGATCGCGCCGTGCTTCCGCGACGAAGACCTGCGCGCCGACCGTTCGCTGGAATTCTACCAGCTCGACGTCGAGATGAGCTTCGTCACCCAGGAAGACGTGTTCGCGGCCATCGAGCCGGTGATGCATGGAGTGTTCGAGGAGTTCGGCGGCGGCAAGCGCGTCTCGCCGATCGACCAGCCGATGTCCTACGTGGACGACTTCGGCAAGGCCATCGAGCACAGGGGCTTCGAGCGCCTGACCTATGTGCAGTCGATGGCCCGCTACGGCACCGACAAGCCCGACCTGCGCAACCCGATCGTGATGCAGGACGTCTCCGAGCGCTTCCGCGGCGGCGGCTTTGGCCTGTTCGCCCGCATCCTGGAAGACGCCAAGAACGCCGTCTGGGCGATCCCGGCTCCGAAGGGCGGCAGCCGCGCCTTCTGCGACCGCATGAACAGCTGGGCGCAGGGCGAGGGTCAGCCGGGCCTGGGCTACATCTTCTGGTCCGAAGACCAAGGCGGCTGGGGCGGCCCTATCGCCAAGAACCTCGGCCCGGACGCGACCACGGCCCTGATGGGCCAGATCGGCATGGGGCAGGGCGACGCCGCCTTCTTCGTGGCCGGTGATCCGAAGGTCTTTTCGAAGTTCGCGGGTCTGGCGCGCACCAAGGTCGGCACGGACCTGAACCTGATCGATGAAGACCAGTTCCGGTTCTGCTGGATCGTCGACTTCCCGATGTTCGAGTGGAGCGAGGAGCAGCACAAGGTCGACTTCTCGCACAACCCGTTCTCGATGCCGCAGGGCGGGCTCGATGCGCTGCTGAGCCAGGATCCGCTGACGATCCGCGCCTATCAGTACGACATCGTCTGCAACGGCTATGAGCTGTGCTCGGGCGCGATCCGGAACCACCTGCCGGAAGTCATGGTCAAGGCGTTCGAGATCGCGGGCTATGGCTCCAACACGGTGGAAGAGGAGTTCGGCGGCATGCTGAACGCCTTCCGCCACGGCGCGCCGCCGCACGGCGGCCTGGCGCCCGGCATCGACCGGATCGTCATGCTGCTGGCCGGCGAGACCGCCATCCGCGAGGTCATCGCCTTCCCGCTGAACCAGCAGGGCCAGGATCTGCTGATGAACGCACCGTCAGAGGTTCAGGAAAAGCAGCTCAAGGAGCTGCACATCCGGCTGGCGCCGCCGATCAAGGTCTAAAAAAACGGGGAGCGAAGGCTCCCCGTTTTCATTTGCCGATCAATCGACCGACACTACGTAGCGCGGCCCTTGCGGCGGAGCCGGAGCCGCGGGCGGGGCCGGTGGAGCGGGCGGCATGGCCCGGGTGACGACACGCACCCGCGCCGAGCGATGGCAGGACTTGGCTACGAGGCCTGACGGAAGCCGGGTCGATCCGTCGGCGCAGGCCTCGTCGAGCTGGTCCTGGTCGAGGCCCTTGGATCGCGACAGGTCCACGCCGGAAATGTTGGTTCCCGCCAGGCTCGCTCCCCGGAAGTCGGCGCCAGCGAAGGAGCCGCCGATCAGGTTGGCGGCGTCCAACTCGGCGTCGCGGAACGAGGCGTGGTCGAATGAGCCGCCACCGAGGTTCGCGCCGCTCATGCTGGCGTCGCGGAAGTCCGCGCCGCGCGCGTTGGCTTTGGAGAAGTTGGCGGCCGGAAGCTCCGAGCCGCGCATGACCGCGTTCGAGAGATTGGCGCGCGCGAAGTTCGAGCCGGTGGCCGCAGAGTCGCGCATGTCGACGCGAACCAGGTTGGCGCCGGCGAAATTGACGCCGCGGGCCTCGACGTCGCGCATGCGGGCGTCAGCAAGGGTGGCGCTGGTGAAGTTGGCGCCGATCATCTCTGAATCCGACAGGTCGGCCCGGGAAAGGTCAGCGCCGGCGAAGTTGGCGCCGAGAAAGCGGGCGTCGCGGAGATCGGAGCCGACTAGGGACGCCTGGGCGAAGTTCGCGCCCATAAACTGCGCGCCGCTGAGCTTTCGACCGGACAACTCGCACTTGGCGCAGGCGCCCCCGAAGGAAACCAAGCGGGCCACGTCCTTGTCCCCGCTCATATTGGCGAAGGCGGCGCCCGGCGCGACCGCGACGGCGGCGACCATGAGCGCTCCCAGAAGCGGCGCGGAACGAGTCAGACGGGAAGCTCGGCGTTGTTGGCCCATGACGTGAGCTGTGCTCTCGATGCCCTGTGGACGCTACTTAATTCGCGGTAATTCTCAGCGGCTTAGCTAGCATTGAGGAATGTGTAGACTGCCCGGTAAGCGAGTGGATCCATCGCCGCAGGCCTGGTTCAGCTGGGCCTGCGACAAGCCGCGTGCGCCGTCCAATTCAGCTCCGGAAAAATTGGTCCCACGGAGCTTGGCGCCCGAAAAATTCGCCCCCGAAAGGTGGGCGCCGACGAAGCTGGCGTTGGTCATGTCGGCGCCGGCGAAGCTGCTGCTGGAGAACACCCCGCCATAGGCTTCGACGTCGCGCAGGTCGGCGCTGGCGAAGTTGACCCGGTTCATCACGGCCAGCGACAGATCGGCCTGGCGCAGGCGCGCGCCGGAGAAGTTCTGGCCGCGCATCTCCAGCCCGGTCATATCGGCTTGGAACAGGTTGCACTTGGGGCAGCTGGCCCCGCGGCGGGCGTGGGCGATCTGGCCGGCGTTCTGGGCGCTGGCGGGAACGGCCAGGAGCATGGCGGCGGCCAGCCCCATCAGCACGAACGGTTTCATCTGCACCCCTCCGACGAAGGGCTTTTCAATAGCGGCCAAGCTTTAAGGCGAGGTGACCGCCCTTCAGCCGGTCATGTCGCCGGGCGGCGAGGCGCGGGTCCCGCAGGATTCGCAGATCAGGCTGGCGCCCTTGCGCACCACGGCGAAGTCGCCGCAGGCGGCGCAGACATCGGCCTCGGCGGCCGGCGCGCGGGAATTGGCGCTGGGCAGGAACACAAGGTTGTCCGGGGCCGCGCCGCGCGCAAAGCCGCGCGAGATGAAGTGGCTGGCCGGCTGCGGCGCGTCGTCCTCGGCGAGCTTGCCGTGCCCAAGGCCGTCGGCGTTCAGCTCGTCCGGATCGGCGTTGGCCAGGTCGCTGCGGCCCAGATAGGAGACGCCCAACTCGCGGAACAGGTAGTCGAGAATCGAGGTTGCCGAGCGGACCGTGTCGTTGCCGGTCACCGGGCCGGCCGGTTCGAACCGCGTGAAGACGAAGGCGTCGACGAACTCGTCCAGCGGCACCCCGTACTGCAGGCCGATCGAGATCGCGATGGCGAAGTTGTTCATCAGCGAGCGGAAGGCGGCGCCTTCCTTGTGCATGTCGATGAAGATCTCGCCGAGCTCGCCGTCCTCGTACTCGCCGGTGTGCAGATAGACCTTGTGACCGCCGACGCTGGCCTTCTGGATGTAGCCCTTGCGGCGGTCTGGCAATTTGCGGCGGGTGCGATCGCGCTCGACGATCCGCTCGATGATCCGTTCCTGCGGGGCGCGGACTTCCGGCTCGGGATCGCGGGCGGCGCGCGGCGGCTCGGCGATCTTCGGCAGGTCGAGCACCAGGCTGGCCGGCGCGGCGGCGCGGCGCACTCGAATGGCCGGAACACCAGCCTGGGCGGCCAGGGCGATGAGGCCGCCGGCGTCGGCCGGGGTGGTGTCCCACTCCAGCTCCAGGTCGGGCATGGCGGGGACAGCCAGTGCATGGGCGATGGCCGCCAACAGGCCGAAGTAGGGCTCCGGCCCCAGGTCGTCGGCGGTCTGGAAGACGCTCTGTTGCGCGGCGGTCAGGAATTCCGCCTCGGCCAGCGCTCCAGACCCTAGGGCGTAGGCCTGGGCCTCGTCGATCTCCGCCTGCAAGAAGCCGGCGTGCTTCAGCACGTCGAAGGCCGGGTCGGCCAAGTCTGCGTCGGTGGCGCCCAGCACGTCGCACAGGAAGCCGGCGTCGATGCTGGAGAACGCTTCGGTCAGGCTCGCGGCGAAGGGCAAGGCGGCCTCGGCCTGGGCGATCTCATGCTCGGTAAAGCCGCGGGCGTTGAGCGCCGCATGGTCGATGGCCGGGGCCTCGGAGAGGTCCAGCCCGCCCAGCAGGTGCGCGCGCGCCTGGGCGAGGTCGGCCCCGACGGCGGTCAGGCCCTGCAGGGCCGCTTCGGAAACGACCCGGGTGAGCTCGCCGTCCTCGGTCTGGGCGACGGTGATCGGGCCGAGCCAAGGGGCGGCCGAGGCGACAGCGCCGCCCAGCCGTAGGGCCAACTCCGGATCGTCGAAGATCGCCAAGCCGCCGTTCAGCTGGGCGCCCGATGCGACGCAGGCCGAGGCCGCGTGGCGATAGATGTCTCGCACGGCGGTGCGGCCGGCATCGGAATCGTAGGCCAGGCCGTGAGCCACCAGCCAATCTGCGACCCCGCCCAAGCCCAGGGCGGCGGGACGTTCGCCGCTGGATGCGGCGAGCGCGGTGGAGAGCAGGGCG
Source organism: Phenylobacterium sp. P4_E10 (assembly GCF_056401675.1). Lineage (NCBI taxonomy): Bacteria > Pseudomonadati > Pseudomonadota > Alphaproteobacteria > Caulobacterales > Caulobacteraceae > Phenylobacterium > Phenylobacterium sp. P4_E10. The sequence continues at coordinate 126,131 of NZ_JBFUIW010000004.1, forward strand.
ACCGCCGCCGCGAAGCCGGCGGAATCGAAGGCCTGGCCGGCGCCGAACGCCAGCAGGTTGACCACGCCGCGCGCGCCACCCCAGGCCTTCGCGACACCTTGAGCCGCTTCGGGATTGAAGGCCGCCGCGACCGCGCCCGTCTCCCAGGCCGCGCCGCAGAGCGCCGGATCGGGAATGCGGGCCGAAATGCAGACGACCTCCAACTCCTCGATGTCGCCGAAGTCGGGGTCAGACGCTCCCCATTCCAGCTCGCCGGCCTTGGCCAGGCTGATGGCCTCAAGGATCATTGAGTCGGTTGCACCGACGGCGCGCGCGGCCTCGGCGCTGCGGGCGAGGTTGGCGTTGGCGCGCAGGTCGGCGCAGGCGGCCGGATCGCCTTCGCATCGCAGGATCGAATCCATCACCGCCTGCAGACGCGCGCCCATCTCGCGGGCGGCGGCCTTGGCCATGGCGCGGCCGCGATGCTGGGCGCGGAGCGCCGTCAGGGCGAAGGCGGCGTCGGCCGAGTGCACGACCGGCGTGCCGGCGTCGGGCCGCGGCGCGGAGATGGCGATCTGGCCGGCCAGCATGGCCGCGCCCAGGTCTCGCCGGAACGCCCCCCTGGCCCGGGCAGTCTCGAACAGAGAGCGGCTGTCGCCGCGCTGAACCAGATCCTCGGCATAGCGGAAGATGGCGGCGGGCAGGTCCGTGGTCTCGCCCAGCCAGTCGAGCCAGGCTTCGACGCGGGCGTCGGTCCAGGAGGCGGGCGCCAAGACCTCGGCCACCATGGAGGCGCGCTCCAGCGTCCGCCGTTCGATCCTCGCCGCTTCCACGCCCATATCCGGTTCTCCCGCTGCGCGAGTCTAGCAGCGTCGTTAACGTGGGCAACAGATGTTGTGGTCGGAGGGGTGTCTATCCCCAACATATTGCGGCATTCGCGCGGCTGGACGGTGAGGGGCCGGGCGCCTATAGTCCGCCGGCTTTCCCGGCTGTACGGAACTCCCAAACGTGCTCAAAAATATCTTCACCTGGTGGAACGGCGCGACCATCGGCATCCGCAACACCGTGAGCCGCCGAGGCGTGTTCGTGGGCACTGACGAGCTGGGCAACAGCTATTACGAGGCCAAGGACGACAAGGACTCGTACGACAAGGGTCGCAAGCGCCGCTGGGTTGTCTACAACGGCTATGCCGAGGCATCGAAGGTCTCGCCCGACTGGCACGGCTGGCTGCACTACACCTTCGACGAGCCGCCGACCCGCGAGCCGCTGAAGCGCCAGGCCTGGGAAAAAGATCACGTTCCGAACCTGACCGGCACCGTGCACGCGTGGCGGCCTAAGGGCGCCATCGCCCGCGGCGGCGAGCGCGCCAAGGCGTCCGGCGACTACGAGGCCTGGCGGCCCGAGTAGCCATGTCGCGCGGCCCAGCCAACCATCAGGCCATCGCCGCGGTCATCGCGCTGAGCGCCCTGGCGGGCGCCGGCATGGTCACGGCGCAACCTGCGCCGACATCGCCAACGCCGGCCGTCCCGAACGGCCAGCCGCCCCTGATTACGCCCCCGCCGCCCAACGGCGCGCAGCCGCTTCCGCAACTGCCGACAGCGGACGAGGAAGCTCCGCCGGTGCAGGTGACGCCGCCGCCGCCCGTGGTCGCGCCGCCGATCGAGGCCGAAGAGGTGGAGGCTGCGCCGCCGCCCAAGGCGCAGGTCGCGGCCAAGCCCTCAGAGGCGGCGATCAGGCGCGCCCGCTACGACGTCGCCGTCATCCAGGCCCTGGACAAGGTCTCGGCCGAGTCGATGCGCTTCGAGGCGGCGGTCGGGAAGCCCGTCCGCTACAAGAATCTGGTCTTCACGGTGCGAGCCTGCGAGCGCTCGGCCGCGGACGAGGGGGTCGAGGATTCCATCGCCCATGTGACCGTCGAGAGCCAGCCGCGAACGGCGCCCGGCAAGCCGACGCCGCCGCCGCGTCAGGCGTTTCGCGGCTGGATGTACGCCTCGTCGCCGGGGCTCAATCCGCTCGAGCACCCGGTCTATGACGCCTGGCTGATCACCTGCAGGGCCGCCGCGCCGGCTCCCGTCGCTACGCGCTGAAACTCGGCCTTTGCGTCGAGCGCCCGGGCGAGACGGCGATGATACTCGGGGCGGGGGATTTCCACCGCGCCGAAGGTGCTGAGGTGGTCGGTGATAAACTGGGCGTCCAGCAGCCGGTAGCCGTCACTGATCAGCCGGGCGACCAGATGCACCAGAGCGACCTTCGAGGCGTCCGTGCGGCGGCTGAACATGCTCTCTCCAAAGAACGCGCCGCCGAGCGAGACGCCATAGAGGCCGCCAACTAGTTCCTCACCCAGCCAGCATTCGACGCAATGGGCGTGGCCCATGTCGAACAGCTGGGCGTAGAGGTCCTCGATGACGCTGTTGATCCAGGTCTCGGTGCGGCCGGGCTTGGGCGCGGCGCATTCCAGCACGACCTCGCGAAAGGCGGTGTCGATCCGGATCTCGAAGGGATCTGCGCGCACGGTCCGGGCCAGCCGGCGTGAGACGTGGAAGCCGTCGAGCGGGATGACGCCGCGCTTCTCCGGATCGATCAGGAAGACGCGGTCGTCCTCGCGCGCGTCCGCCATCGGGAACACGCCGCGGGCGTAGCACTCGAGAAGCTCGCGAGGGCCGAAGCGTTTCATGGAGTGAGCTTAGAAGCAGTTTCCTCCCCCACAAAGCGGGGGAGGACCTGAGACTACGCCTCTTCCTGCGCCTTCATCCACCGTTCGAGCCAATGGATGTTGTAGTCGCCGGTCAGGAAGTCGGGCTGTTGCAGCAGTTCCTGGAACAGCGGGATCGAGGTCTCGATGCCGGCGACGACCATCTCGCCCAGGCAGCGGTTCACGCGGGCGATGCACTCTTCCCGGTCGCGACCGTGCACGATGAGCTTGCCCACCAGGCTGTCGTAGTAGGGCGGGATCGAGTAGCCCGCATAGAGCGCGCTATCGAGGCGCACGCCCAGGCCGCCCGGAGCATGGAAGTCGGTGACCAGGCCAGGCGAAGGCGCGAAGGTCTTCGGATTCTCGGCGTTGATCCGGCATTCGATGGCGTGGCCCTCGAACACGACGTCCTCCTGCTTGAAGGACAGAGGCAGGCCCGCGGCGATGCGGATCTGCTCACGCACCAGGTCGATGCCGGTGATGGCTTCGGTGACCGGGTGTTCGACCTGCAGGCGGGTGTTCATCTCGATGAAGAAGAACTCGCCGTTCTCGTACAGGAACTCGATGGTGCCGACGCCGAGGTAGCCGATGGCCTTGATCGCATCGACCACGACCTTGCCGATCTTGGCGCGGCCGGCGGCGTCTATCACCGGCGAGGGGGCCTCTTCGAGCACCTTCTGGTGCCGGCGCTGCAACGAGCAGTCGCGTTCGCCCAGATGGCAGACATTGCCGAACGAGTCGGCGATGACCTGGATCTCGATGTGGCGCGGGGTCTGGAGGTAACGCTCCATGTAGACCGCGTCGTCGCCGAAGGCCGCTCTGGCCTCGGCACGGGCGGTGGAGACCGCTTCGGCCAGGTCGTCCGGGGTCTGGGCGACCTTCATGCCGCGACCGCCGCCGCCGGCCGCCGCCTTGATCAGGACCGGGAAGCCGATCTCCTTGGCCGCCGCGAAGGCCTCTTCCTCGGTCGTGACCGCTCCGTCGGAGCCGGGCACCACGGGGATGCCAGCGTCCCTCACCGCCTGCTTGGCGGTGATCTTGTCGCCCATCATCTTGATGTGCTCGGAGGTCGGGCCGATGAAGGTGAACCCGTGCGCCGCCACGATCTCGGCGAAGCGCGCGTTCTCCGACAGGAAGCCGTAGCCGGGGTGAATCGCCTGAGCGCCGGTGATCTCCGCCGCGGCGATGATCGAGGGAATGTTCAGGTAGCTTTTGGCCGCCGGGGCAGGACCAATGCAGACGCTTTCGTCGGCCAGCCGCACCCACATGGCGCCGGCGTCGGCTTCGGAATGGACCGCCACGGTGGAGATACCCATTTCCTTACAGGCCCGGTGGACCCGCAGGGCGATCTCGCCTCGGTTGGCGATGAGGATTTTGTCGAACATCGACTTACTCGATGACGATCAGCGGCTCGCCGAACTCGACCGGCTGAGCGTCCTGGACGATGATCTCGACGATCTTGCCGCCGCGCGGGGCGGGGATCGGGTTCATCGTCTTCATGGCTTCGACGATCAGCAGGGTCTGGCCCGCGGTCACGACGTCGCCGATCTTCACGAACGGCGGGGAGTCGGGCTGCGGCTGCAGGTAGACGGTGCCGACCATCGGTGAGTTGACCACGTCGCCCTTGCGCTCGGGCGCAGCGGCCGGCGCATCAGCGGCCGGGGCGCTGGCCGCCATCGGGGCGGCGAGCGGGGCAGGGGCGTACTGAATCGCCGCGGGCGCGGTCATTGTCTTGGCGACGCGAATCTTCAGACCGTCGCGCTCGACCTCGATTTCCGACAGGCCGGTCTCGGTGAGAATGTCGGCCAGTTTGCGAACCAGACGCGCGTCGATCGGGTCGGCGGGGGCCTTGGGACTGCTAGCCATATAATAATCCTTAGCTTTGGCTTTAGCGGGCCAGGCCCGCGGCGGCCTCGACGGCCAGTTCGTAGCTCGCCCCGCCGAAGCCGGAAACGACCCCGGTGGCGGCGAGGGACACATAGGTTTCGCGGCGGAACGCTTCACGCGCCGCTGGGTTGGATAGGTGACATTCAACCACAGGAATATCGAGGGTTTTGAGCGCGTCCAGCAGGGCCACGGAAGTGTGACCATAGCCCGCGGGATTGATCACCAGCGCGCAGGCCTCGGTGCGAGCCTCCTGCACCCAGTCGATCAGTTGGCCCTCGTGGTTGGATTGGCGGAAGATCACGGCATGACCAAGGGCGCCGGCCCGACGTTCGCAGCGCGCGCGAACGTCCTCCAGCGTCTCTTTTCCGTAAATCTCCGGCTCCCGGACCCCCAAGAGGTTGAGGTTGGGCCCGCTAAGCACATAGATCGGTTTCGACATTCGGCTCCGCCGTCGATTCCGCCGTCTTGTAACGGGCGGCGGCGGGGGTCACAAGCATCGCGAACCTTCAAGCTTCACGAGGGCGTCATGACGCTGACCATCAACGGCGAAGATCGCAGCTTTGGCGGGGTCTCCACCCTGGCCGCGCTGGTGGCCGAATTGGGCCTGGACGCCCGCAAGGTGGCGGTGGAGCGCAACCTGGAGATCGTACCGCGATCGGCCTATGGGGGGACTGCGCTCGCCGACGGCGACCGCATCGAGATTGTGCATTTTATCGGAGGCGGCTGACATGGACGGATCGGTCCCAGCGCAAGAAACCTGGACGGTCGCAGGCCGCACCTTCACCTCCCGCCTGATCGTGGGCACCGGAAAGTACAAGGACTACGCCCAGAACGCGGCGGCGGCCGAGGCGGCCGGGGCCGAGATCGTGACCGTCGCGCTGCGCCGCGTGAACCTCTCGGATCCCAGCCAGCCGATGCTGGTCGACTATGTGAAGCCCGACCGGTTCACGTTCCTGCCCAACACCGCCGGTTGCTACACCGGAGAGGAGGCGGTCCGCACCCTGCGCCTGGCGCGCGAGGCTGGCGGCTGGGACCTGGTGAAGCTGGAGGTGCTGTCCAACACCAAGCACCTCCTGCCGGACATGGAAGAGACGCTGCGGGCGCTGAAGCTGCTGGTGTCCGAGGGCTTCCAGGTGATGGTCTACTGTACGGACGATCCGGTTTACGCCAAGAAGCTGGAGGAGGCTGGCGCTGCTGCGATCATGCCCGCCGCGGCGCCGATCGGGTCTGGGCGCGGCATCCAGAACTTCCTCAATCTGGGCCTGATCATCGAGCAGTCGCAGGTGCCCGTGCTGGTCGACGCTGGCGTGGGCACGGCCTCGGACGCCGTGCTGGCCATGGAGATCGGCTGTGATGCGGTGCTCATGAACACCGCGATCGCCGAGGCCAAGGACCCCATCCGCATGGCCGTGGCCATGAAGCACGCCGTGATCGCGGGCCGGGAGGCATTTTTGGCAGGTCGTATGCCAAAACGTATGTATGCTGACCCATCCTCACCGCTGTCCGGTCTGATCTGAATGAGCCTGAGCGTCGACGTCTTCTGGTCCTTCCGCAGTCCCTATTCCTATCTGGTGACCCCGCGCTTGCGGGAACTCTCGGAAACCTACGACGTCGACGTCCAGATGCGCCCGGTTTACCCGCTGGCGGTCCGCTCGGAGGGGTTCTTCACCAAGCAGGACCCGCTGTTCGTTCCATACCTTGTGCGCGACGCCCGGCGGCTGGGGGACTTTCTGGGCCTGCCGCTGGTCTGGCCCAAGCCCGATCCGGTGGTGATCGGCGCGAACCTCAACGGCGCGGCCGAGCAACCGCACCTGGACCTGCTGATGCCCCTGGGCGTCGTGGCGGCGCACACGCCACAGGCGCTGGCTTTCTACGACGAGGTCTCGCGCCTGATCTGGAACGGCCAGGACATGCCCTGGAACGAGGGCGACAAGCTGGCCCTAGCGATCGAGCGGGCGGGCCTCGATATGGTCACGCTTCAGTCGGAGGCGGCGGGCAAGGCCGCCGAGATCGCGGCGGAGATAGAGGCCAGCCAGCAGGCCCATCGCGCGTCCGGTCACTGGGGCGTGCCGACTATGGTGTTCGAAGGCGAGCCGTTCTTCGGCCAGGATCGCTTCGACGTCCTGGTGTGGCGTCTGAAGCAGCGGGGGCTGCAAAAGCGCTCGTAAAAATCTGCGGCGTTCCGTGGCGGAAGGCGCTCTAGGCTCACGAAAAAGCGAAAGCTTGGAGGGCTGCATGGGCAAGGCCAACGGCCGCAAGGCGATCTTCATCACCGGCGCAGCTTCGGGCATGGGGCGCGAGACCGCGAGGCTCTTCGCGGCCAAGGGCTGGTTCGTCGGCGGCTATGACGTGAATGAGCCCGGGCTCGCTCAACTCCGCCAGGATCTCGGGCCGGAGCACTGCGTCGTGCGGCGGCTGGACGTCACCGATCAGCAGGATTACCGCGCCGCCTTGCAGGAATTCGCCGAAGCGACCGAGGGCAAGCTCGACCTGCTGTTCAACAACGCCGGCATCGGCCGCGGCGGCCCCTTCGCCGACCAGCCGTTCGAGGACGTCATCGCCGTCGTGCAGGTCAACCTGATGGGCGTGTTGATCGGCATCCATGAGGCGATCGGTCTGCTCAAGGCGACGCCGGGGTCGCTGTGCTTCACCACCTCGTCGTCGTCGGCGACCTTCGGCATGGCCAACATCGCTGTCTATTCGGCGACCAAGCACGCGGTGAAGGGCCTCTCCGAAGCCCTCTCAGTCGAGTTCAAAGCCTATGGGGTTCGGGTGGCCGATGTGCTGCCGGGCGTGATCGACACGCCAATCCTGCCGCCGGGCGTAGCCGAGATGGCCCCAAAGGAGGGCATGTTCCGAGCGATACCGCCAGTCGAGATCGCCAAGGTGGTCTGGGAGGCCTACCACGCCGACACGCTGCACTGGTACGTGCCGCCCGAACTGGTGGAACTGGACAAGGCCGCGACCCTGACGCCCGAGGCGGTGCGGGATCAGATGGCCCAGGGCGGGTTGTTCAACGCGCCGACGGCGCCGTGATCAGGTCGGCGTCGGCCGAAAGGCCGAGGGCCTGGAACATCTCGCGGCGGCCCGGCCCGGGGTTCGGCGGATAGGCCTCGGCCTTCTTGTCCCGGCCGGTGAGCCAATAGCGCAGCACCTTGGCGATATTGTCAGGGCGCTTCAGCCAGGCCGATGGGTGCTCCAGCATGTGGAAGCCGCGCAGCGCCTCGCGCAGCAGATCGGGGTCGGAGCGCACGGCGATGTTCACGCCGTCCTCCAGGAAACTCCTGATCAGCTTGCTCTTCAGGCTTGGGCGATAGCCAGGGGTGAGCTGCTGGCGCGCGCGGCGGATTGAGCCGCGGTCCTGGTCGCGCATGCTCAGATAGTAGGGCTGCAGTTCCTGGTTCACGAGTTCCTGGAACTCGACCAGCCGATCGCCGGCATGGGCGGTCGACACCATGACGTCGCGCAGCAGGTAGGCGCTGACCGCGGCGAACGAGCAGCCGCGTCCATAGAGCGGGTTGGTGCGGACCAGATTGTCGCCGACCGCGAAGTAGCCGAGCACCGCGGGAGCGCCGTCCACGGCGAGGTTGCGCCAGCGGCTGTGCAGGTCGCCCATGCCGAACACCCGGCTGATTCCCTGCGACACCTGGGGGGAAATCCACGGCGCCAGGCCCGGCAGGCGCGCGCAAATCGAGTCGAACGTCGCGGGGTCGACGATCGCCTTGCGCATCTCGAGCTCGGGCTCGGGCACGCAGATGGTGATCGAGAAGCAGCCGTTGTCCGCCGGGAACAGCCCGAACTTGAGGAAGCCGAGGTCGCCGGTGGCCGAGGCCTTGCTGCGCGGCGGCTCCTCGACGCCTGGGTTCAGGCGATAGTGGCGGGTGAAGTAGAGGATGCCGGCGCTCTCGCTCTCCTCGGTGATCGTCGCGCCGGCCTCGATCAGCTGCTCGACGCCCGAGGAGGTGCGGCCGCCGGCATCGATGACCACATCGCCGATGATGTCCCGGGAGCCTTGCTCGTCGGCGACCGAGACGCCCAGCACCCGCAGTCCCTCCGGAAGTTGCTGGATGAGCAGCTTGCGAACGAAGGTCTCCGAGGCGATGCGGACGTTCGGGTGGCGCTCGACATAGCGACGGATCACCAGCTCCAAGGTCGTGCGGCGGCTGGTCAGCACCACGAAGTCGCGATCCGAGGGCTGCGGGCGATAGACCGGCTTCTGGAGGTCGGTGAGCATCCGGTCGAAGCCGAGTTCGCGGCAGCCGGCGCGCAGCAGCTCGGCGTGGAGGTCGGGATGCTCGGTCTTGATGATCGACCGCAGGCGCGCCAGGAACGCGTGGCTATGGCGCAGGTGACCGACGCCGCGGCGGTTCCATTCCTCAAAGGCATGGTCAGCGTCGCCGCGGGGCGGCGCCGGATCTCGTTCGAGAATGACGATATCGCGCCCGGTCGGCGCCAAGGCTAGCGCCGTACACAGGCCGGCGATACCAGCCCCGATTACCAGCACTCGTTCGTGCATTCCGCTCGCCGTGTTTCGGACGGACTCAAAAGCACACTAAGGCGAGGGTAACCGGGCCGGCCGGCGGCGAAAAGCCCGACTTTGAAGCTTGGCCTTTAACCCTTGTCGAGCTTCGGCGAACCGGGGGTCTTCAGCTGACCGGTCTTGGCTTCGGCGATCGCCGCACGCAGGGCGTCCATGTCGGCGCCGGGGATCAATCGATCGCCGACGACGAATGCGGGGGTGCCTTCGATGGCCAGGGCCTGGGCCAGGGCGCGGATGTCGGCGATCTGCTTCTGGATCTCGGTGCTCTCTCCCGCCTTCTTCGCTGCGACGGGATCGACGCCGACGGCGCGCAGGTGGCGATCGATCGCGGCCTCGTCGAGCGCCTTCTCAGCCATGAAGCGCTGGAACAGTTCCGGGGTCTTGGGCTTCGCCTGCGGTGACAGCGCCACCCGGGCGGCCAGCTCGCTCTCGCCCCCGAAGATCGGGAATTCCTTGAACACGAAGCGGACGTCCGGGTGCTCTTCGATCAGCTTCACCACCTCCGGCGCGCTCACCTTGCAGTAGCCGCAGCGGTAGTCGAAGAACTCGACCACGGTGATCTTGCCGTCCGGATTGGCGACGAAGTCGCGCGGGTCGCGCTCCAGCTGGTCGCGGTACTTGGCCAGCGAAGCCGTGGCGCTGGCGTGGGCGGCGGCCTGTTTGTTCTGCTGCAGCTTCACCACCGCTTCCTCGATCACCTCTGGATGCTCGAGCAGGTAGGCGCGCACCTTCTGGCCGAAGGCGTCGTCCTGCTTCTGGCAGGCGGCGAGGGGCAGGGCGAGGGCGGCGCAGGCTGCCAGGGCGGCGCGGGAGATCGTGGTCATACTAGCCAAATAGGTGAGAAGCGGGGCTTTGCGAAGGCTCTACACTTTTGAAGATAGACCCTTTTTGTCCGGTTCAGCTGAGCCACCTGAATCGGAAAGGGTCTAGCGTGAAGTGCGGCCTTTGATGGACCCTTCGGAAGCCAGGTCCTTCAGATCATCCTTGCTGGGATTGGATGTCAGCACGATGTCGGTGGCGCGGCGCCATTCCGGCGTGTCCTTGTCCAGCTTCTCGCGGGCGCGCATGGCGAACACCCGCGCTTGGGTCGCGTCGCCGACCGAGAAGAAGTACTCGCCGGTGGCCAGGCGGGCGAGACCCTCCTTGCCCTGCTTGTCGTAGGCTTGCGCCAGGATCCGCCAGGCGGGGGCGTTGTCGTGTTCCTGGGTCAGCGCCTTCTTCAGCTCGCCGACGCCTTCCTCGACCTTCTTGTCGTCGTCGAGGGCAATCAGCGTCTGGCCGAGATTGATGCGCAGCAGCGGCGCGTCGGGCTTCAGCTCCACGGACTTGCGTTGCGGCTGCTCGGCTTCCGGCGCGCGGCCGAATTCGAACAGGACCTGGCCCTTCAGCTCCCATAGGTACGGATTGTTCGGCTGCTCCGCGAGCAGCGTGTCCAGGACCTTCAGCGACTGGTCGGGCTGCTTCATCTGGTAGTAGGCGATCGCCCGCGCGTAGCGCGCCGAATAGGATGTGTCCTTCTCGCCGTACTTGGTGATGGCCACGGTCGGGTTCAGGAACCCGTCCAGCTTGGCCTTCATGATGTTGTGTTCGGCGATCGCCTCGGGGCTGTCGGGCGTGTCGTAGTGGGCGTTCTGCTCGACCCGGTGCCGCAGGCCGTCGATCCGCGAGGACGAGAGGGGATGGGAGCGGAAATAGGCGAAGCGCCGCGCTTCCTGGAAGACCTCCTGGTATCGGAAGTTGTCGAAGAAATCGACGAGGCCCTTCCCTGACAGGCCCGCGCGCTCGAGCATCGCCGCCCCGGCCTGGTCAGCGCGGCTTTCCTGTTCGCGGCTGTAGCCCATGGCGCCCAGGGTCCCGAAGTAGTTGGCGCTGCCGATCAGGCCCGCGGCCCCTTCGCCGGACCCGGCGAGCGCGGCGAGCACGCCCAGGCCCATGGTCAGCAGAAAAGGCGTCATGCCGGCGGCGGTCATCTCGCCGGAACGAGCGGCATGGCCGGCCGCCAAGTGGCCGACTTCGTGGGCGATGACGCCCTGCAGCTGGTTCGGGTTCTCGGATTCCAGGATCAGGCCGGTATAGACGCCCATCGTGCTGGGCGCGGCGAAGGCGTTCAGCTCCTTCGACCCGATCAGAAGAATGTTGATCGACTTCGCATCGACGCCGGCGGCCTTGAAGATCGGCTCGGAGTCCTTGCGCAGGATCTCCTCGATCTCAGTGTCCCGGATCAGGGCCATGCCGTCTTCCGCCCGCACGGGCGCGGCCTGGAGGGTGAGGCTGAGGGCCGTCACCGCCACAAGGGCGTATTTCGAGACGGAACGGGCAGGGGACGCCATGCCGAACAACTCCAAGCCGCCCCCGCAAAACCCCAGGATTCGAAGCCTATCGTGCTTCAGACGGACTGGAAACCGGCTCGCGCTAGGCGAACCGGTTTCCTATCAGTTCAGCCAGGTTAGCCCCGGCGCCACCAGCCCTTTTTCGGGACCGGGGGCGGCGCCACGATCTCGTTGGGATCGGGCTCGGCCGGTGCGGCGGCGGCCGCGACCGGTTCGGGGGCCGGGGCCGGCTCGGGCGCAGGTTCCGGCGCCGGCTCAGGCGAAGGTGCTGCTTCCACGACCGGTTCCGCAGCGGCTTCGGCGGCGGCCGCGGCCTTAGTCCGGCGGGCGCGCGGCTTCTTGGCCGGCGGCGCCTCGGCGACGGGCTCGGCTTCCACGACCGGCTCCGGTTGCGGTTCGACCGCCGGTTCCGGCTCGGCTTCGACGATGCTCACGACCTCGACGGTTTCCACCGCTTCAGCCGCCTCGGCCTTGCCGCGACCGCGACCGCGGCGCGAACGCCCCTTCTTCGGCTTGTCGTCGACGGCCGGCAGTTCGACCCAGACGTCCAGATCGACGTCAGGCTGATCGCTCACGCTCGGCGAAGGCGCCGCGGCTTCAGCCGCAGCGGCGACGGGCGTGCGAGCCTCGGCCGGCGTCGGAGCCGGACCGCGAGCCGCGGGGAAGTCCTCCGACGGATCATGCCAGACAAAGGGATCGTCGCCGTAGGGCACCCACGGGCGGGTCCAGGAGAACATCTCAGCCGGACGTCCATCGTCGCGCATCCGACGACCACCGCGGCGTCCACGGCGACGGCGGCGTCCGCCGTCGTCATCGTCGACCGGGCGGGGCGGGCGCTCGCCGGCTTCGCGGGGCGCCTCGGTGCGAGCTTCGGTGCGGGCCTCGGCGCGCGGTTCGCCATCGCGGCGTCCACGGCGGCGACGGCGGCGGCCGCGGCGGCTGCGATCGTCGCCTTCACCCTCTTCCTCGTGATCCTGGAAGCGATGCTCGGCTTCGTCGTCGTCGGTCGCTTCCCGATCGATGGCGTCTTCGTCTTCTTCTTCTTCTTCCTCTTCCTCCGCTTCGTCGTCGAAGGCTTCGTCGTCGAAGTCGTCGTCGGCCGGCTGATAGGCCTGGACGGGGGCGTGATGGATGAGGGCGACGTGTTCGGGCCGGGTCTCGCTGGCGGTCCGCTCGATCTCGTGATCGGCATGGGCCAGAGCGTCATCGATGGCGATGGTGATGAACAGGCCCAGGTTCTCGTGGAGGCGCGCCAGGTGATTGCGCTTCTCGTTGAGAATGTAGAGGCCGACAGCGCGCGGCACCTTAAGGGTCGCTTCGCCGCCGCCTTTCAGGGCTTCGATCTCCACGGCGCGCAGGGCCGACAGGGCGCTGGATTCCACCGAGCGCACGCGGCCGGTGCCGGCGCAATGTTCGCAGACGTGGGTGGTGCCTTCCAGCACGCCGGAACGGCGGCGCTGGCGGCTGATTTCCATCAGGCCGAAGGCGCTGATCTTGCCCATCTGGACGCGAGCGCGGTCGTCCTTCAGCGCGTCCTTCAGCTTCTTCTCGACGGCGCGGTTGTTCTTCGACTCATCCATGTCGATGAAGTCGATGACGACCAGGCCGGCCAGGTCGCGCAGCCGCAGCTGACGGGCGGCTTCTTCGGCCGCTTCCATGTTGGTCTTGAGCGCGGTCGCCTCGATGTTCCGTTCGCGCGTGGCGCGGCCGGAGTTGACGTCCACGGCCACCAGGGCTTCGGTCTGGTTGATCACCAGGTAGCCGCCCGAGCGCAGGGGCACGACCGGCGAATAGATCTGGCTGAGGTGGTCTTCGACGCGGTGCTTGACGAACAGCGGCGTCGCCTCGCGGTAGGGCTGCACCTTCTTGGCCTGCGACGGCATCAGCATGCGCATGAAGTCGCGGGCTTCCTTGAAGCCGGCTTCGCCCTCGACCCAGACCTCGTCAATGTCCTTGTCATAGAGGTCGCGGATGGTGCGCTTCACCAGGTCCTCTTCCTCGTAAATGAGGGCGGGGGCCACGGAGTGCAGGGTGGTGTCGCGGATGTTCTCCCACAGACGCAGGAGATATTCGTAGTCGCGCTTGATCTCGGCCTTGGTGCGCTTGGCGCCGGCCGTGCGGACGATCAGGCCCATGCCGTCCGGCACGTCCAGGCTCTGGACCACGCCCTTCAGGCGCTTGCGGTCGGTGGCCGCGGTGATCTTGCGGCTGATGCCGCCGCCACGGGCGGTGTTAGGCATCAGGACGCCGTAGCGCCCGGCCAGGGACAGGTAGGTGGTCAGGGCCGCGCCCTTGTTGCCACGCTCTTCCTTGACGACCTGAACCAGCATGATCTGCCGGCGGCGGATCACTTCCTGGATCTTGTAGCGACGCATCAGCCGCCGGCGGCGCCGGGCGACTTCTTCTTCCATGACGTCGTCTTCGTCGGCGTCAGCGGCGTCTTCGTCTTCATCGTCCGAGCCGCGGCTGCGGGATTCGGCGATCTCGTCCTCTTCGTCGGCCTCTTCGCGCATCAGCGCTTCGCGGTCGGCGACGGGGATCTGGTAGTAGTCGGGGTGGATTTCGTTGAAGGCCAGGAAGCCGTGGCGATTGCCGCCGTACTCGATAAAGGCAGCCTGCAGCGACGGCTCAACGCGCGTCACCTTGGCGAGATAGATATTGCCTCTGAGCTGCTTCCTGTTCTGACTTTCGAAATCGAATTCTTCAACACGGGATCCGTCGATCACCACGACACGCGTCTCTTCGGCGTGTGCGGCGTCGATCAACATCTTCTTGGACATATAAGTCTCCGAGGCGCGCCGCGAACTCGTGGTTCGGGCGCCGCCGGTCTGTCAGGAGGGCGCGCGCGCCACCGCCCATCGCCTTGTCGGAGCCGACAAGGCGGGCGGTAGGCCGAAATAGGGCTCGAGCGGCGCTGCCCATTGGTGTGTTCCCAGGCGCGCTCAACGATGAGCGCGGATCGGATGGCGCGTGGTCGCCTAGGGGGCGGAGCCGACGCAGGCTTTGGTCGCGTGAACCACGGCCTTGCGACGCAAGGTGCGCGCGGTCAGCGCGGGCGGACATTGCAACACTGGCGGCAAAAAGGAAAGCCGCACGACCGCAATGCTGGCGCGTAAGGGCAGGGTTAACCGTTTGTCCACGCCGTTGACCTCTATATGGGGTAGGACTGTACAAAAGTGTAACGGGGCTGCGCGTATGGGCGGCGTTCTCAGAATCCGCGGAAGGGTTGCGCTGGCGGTCGCCGGGGCGATGGTCTGCTGTCTGGCGATCGTGGCCGGGGCGCAAGCCGCCGGGACCAAGGCCGACGTCCTGAAGGTCCGCCTCGGCGGAGATCGCGCCGAAACCCGCATCGTCATCGATCTCGACCACTCCGCCAGCGGCAAGGTGGCGTCCGACGGTTCAGACGATCGCCGAGTGGTCATGAACCTGCCGGGCGTGTCAGTGGACAGCGAACTGCAGGGCGGGGGCTTGGGCCTCGTGAAGGCCTGGGTGGTGGACGAGACTCCCGGCGGGGCGCGACTGCGCATCGACCTGGCGGCCGACGCCGTCATCAAGCGTCGCTTCCTGCTGCCGCCGGCCGACGGCGTCGCAAATTATCGCTATGTAATCGACCTGGCCGCCAAGGGGCCGGACAGCGTCAAGGTCGTGGCCCAGCCGGGCGCGGCGCGATTCATCTCCGCGGCGGTGAAGCCGGCCAAGTCGGCGCTGCCGCTCAAGAAGGTCGTGGTCATCGACGCTGGCCACGGGGGCAAGGACCCCGGCGCCAAGGGCGCGGACGGCAGTGAGAAGGACGTCACCCTGGCCGCCGCGCGGGCCCTGAAGAGCCAGCTCGAGAAGACCGGCCGCTACAAGGTGGTGATGACCCGCGACGCCGACGTCTACGTCGATCACGCCGTGCGGGTGCAGGTCGCCCGCCGCGCCGACGCCGACCTGTTCATCTCGCTGCACGCCGACTCCGGCACCGATCCGAGCCTGCGCGGCGCCAGCGTCTACACCCTGGCCGACCGCGCCACCGGACGCTCGGCCAAGTTCGTCAGCAAGGACGATTGGTTCATGCAGGCCGGCAGCCATGGCGACCATGGGGTTTCGACCATCCTGCTGGACCTGACCCAGCGCATGACCCGCAACCGCTCGGCGACCTTCGCCGAGGTGCTGCTGAACCGGGTCAGCGACCATCAGCCGCTGCTGCGGCGGAGCCATCGCGAGGCCGGGCTGGCGGTGCTGCTGGCGCCGGACGTGCCGGCGGTGTTGCTGGAAATGGGCTTCATCACCAACACCGCCGACGAGGCCGTGCTGCGCGACCCCGGTCGCCGTACGCGGCTGATGGGTTCGGTGACCGAGGCCATCGACGACTACTTCGGACAGACCACTCAGCTCGCTTCGCGCTAAGCTGACGCAGGGCCGTTGGCGCCCGGCGCGATGCACGCTAGACCAGCCCATCGGACGGGGCTCGCCCCGCGGAGGTCGGTCAGTTTGAAGCCCCCCGAAAGATGGATTGCGGTCGCCGGGGTGACGGTGCTGAGCGCTATTGCGCTGGCCGGATTCGCCATCGCCATCTATGCCGCCTGGCTCTTCCACGACATGCCCGACGCCTCGGATCTGGCCGACTACCGGCCGCCGACGGCGACGCGCGCCTATGCGTGGGACGGGGTGCTGATCGGCGAGTTTTCGCGCGAACGCCGCATCTATGTGCCGTACGACAACATCCCGCCGCACCTGGCCCAGGCGTTCCTGGCCGCCGAGGACCGCAACTTCTTCAGCCATGGCGGCGTCGACGCCATGGGCCTGACCCGGGCGATGGCGAAGAACGTGATCAACGCGGTCAACGGTCGGCGCCTGGAAGGCGGTTCGACCATCACGCAGCAGGTGGCCAAGAACGTCCTGCTGACCAGCGACGCCACCGTGGGCCGCAAGCTCAAGGAAGCGATCCTGGCCGGGCGGCTGGAGCAGACGCTCAACAAGGAGCAGATCCTCGAGCTCTATCTGAACGAGATTTGGCTCGGCTACCGCTCCTATGGGGTCGGCGCGGCCGCCTATAACTACTTCGGCAAGTCGATCACCGACCTCACCCTGGCCGAGGCCGCCTATCTGGCGGCGCTGCCCAAGGGGCCGGACAACTATCATCCGATCCGCCGCAAGTCGCAGGCGATCGCCCGCCGAAACTGGGTGCTGGACCAGATGGCCGATCTCGGCTGGGCCGACCGCGCCGCGGTCGAGGCGGCCAAGAAAGAGGACCTGAAGGTCCAGAAGGCCCCGACCCGCGCCAAGTACCGGGACGCCGACTTCTTCGTCGAGGAAGTGCGCCAGCGGGGCCTGGCCACGCTCGGCCAGCGCCTCAACGAGGGCGGCTACTACATGCGCACGACGCTGGACCCGCAGCTGCAGACGGCCGCCCGTGTCGCACTGATGAACGGCCTGGAGCAATACGACCGCCGGCACGGCTGGCGCGGAGCCTGGGGTCATGTCGACACCGCCGAGGGCTGGGAGCAGGTCGCCAAGCAGAAGAGCCAGCCGGCCGAGCGCCGCGACTGGCGCGCCGCCCTGATCACCGACGCCTCCGGCGGCAATGTCCGGGTGCGGCTGGCGGGAGACGGGACCACTGGCTCCATCGTCGAGCAGGACGTGGCCTGGGCCAGGGCCGGCAAGGGCCTGAAGTCCGGCGACCTGATCTTCGTCGAGCCGGCGGAGGGCGGCGGCTTCCGCCTGCGCCAGGTGCCGCAGGTGAACGGCGCGCTGGTGGCCATGGAGCCCAATTCGGGCCGGGTGCTGGCCATGGTCGGCGGCTATTCGTTCTCGCTGTCGAACTTCAACCGCGCCACTCAGGCGATGCGCCAGCCGGGTTCGGCCTTCAAGCCGATCGTCTATGCGGCGGCCCTGGAGAGCGGCTACACGCCATCGAGCGTGGTCATGGACTCGGCGATCACCCTGCGCGGCGCGGCTGGCCAGGACTGGTCGCCGGAGAACTACAACAAGCGCTATTACGGCGCCCTGACCCTGCGGCGCGGGCTTGAGCTGTCACGCAACGCCATGACCGTGCGCCTGGCCCAAGGCGTCGGCATGAAGCGGATCAGCGAACTCGCCGTGAAGATGGGCGTGGTCAAGAAGATGGACAAAGTCCTGGCCATGGCGCTCGGGGCGGGGGAAACCACGCCGTTCAAGCTGACCGCGGCCTACGCGACCTTCGTCAACGGTGGCCGGCGGATCGAACCGCACCTGATCGAGCTGGTCCAGGACCGCAACGGCGAGACCATCTTCCGCGCCGACAAGCGCGACTGCCCGCGCTGCGAGGTCGGGTTCAACGGCGACGAGAGCCCGCGCGTCCCGCCCGGCGGCGAGCAGGTGATGGATCCGATCACCGCCTATCAGATCACCTCGATGCTGCAGGGCGTGGTCCAACGCGGCACGGCCGTCCAGGCTTCGTCGCTCGGCCGCCCGGTCGGCGGCAAGACCGGCACCACCAACGAGTACCGCAGCGCCTGGTTCGTCGGCTTCACGCCACAGATCGTGGCCGGGGTGTTCGTCGGCTTTGACGACAACCGCAGCCTGGGCGACGGAGAGACCGGGACCACGGCGGCGGTGCCGATCTTCGTCGAGTTCATGGCCGAGGCCACCAAGAACCTGCCGAAGGACGAGTTCAAGGCGCCCAAGAACGCCAAGTTCGCTACGGTCCGCGGCATCCGCGAGGCATTCCGCCCGGGCACGGAGCCCAAGGTGGCGATCGCGCCGGCCAGCCCGCCGATCGGCGGCCCGCAGCCCTACAGCCAGGTCTGGCCGGACGGGAAACTGACGACGCCGGCTCCGTCGTCGGCCGCACCGCCGCCGAAGAAGAAGGACGACATGTCGGGGCTCTACTAGCCGCGAGGCATTGTAATACCCCCCGGCGCGCGCTATCTGCCGCGGCCCCAGAACACTTCTGGTTCGGAGATTCCCATGAGAGCGGATGTCGAGGCCTCCAAGGCCGACATCGAGCAGTCGATCGAACTGCTCAGGAGGCGACTTTGACTGGGAACCGGCCCTAAGAAAGCTCGATGAGCTGAACGCCCGCGTCGAGGATCCCACCCTGTGGAACGACGCCACCGCCGCTCAGGCGCTTACCCGCGAACGCTCCAAGCTGGCCGCCTCGGTCGAGGCCGTCCGATCGCTTGAGCGCGACCTCGCCGACGCCGTCGGCTACGCAGAGATGGCGGACGAGGAAGGCGACGAAGCCTCGCTCGAGGAAGCCCGGGGGCAGCTCAAGGCCATCAAGGAGCGCGCCGCGCGCGCCGAACTGGAAGCGCTGCTTTCAGGTGAGGCCGACGGCAACGACGCCTTCGTGGAAATCAATTCCGGCGCCGGCGGCACCGAGTCCAACGACTGGGCCGGCATGCTGCTGCGCATGTACAGCCGTTGGGCCAACGCCCACGGCATGAGCGTCGATTTCCTCGAGGAGACGTCCGGCGAACAGGCCGGCATCAAGTCGGTCACCCTGCAGATCAAGGGCCCGAACGCCTACGGCTGGCTGAAGAGCGAGGCCGGCGTACACCGTCTGGTGCGCATCTCGCCGTACGACGCGGCGGCCAAGCGGCACACCAGCTTCGCCTCGGTCTGGGTCTATCCGGTGGTCGACGACACCATCGAGATCGACATCAATCCCTCCGACGTGCGCACCGACACTTACCGGGCCTCGGGCGCCGGCGGTCAGCACATCAACAAGACCGACTCCGCGGTCCGCCTGACGCACATTCCAACCAACGTGGTGGTGGCCTGTCAGATGGGCCGCTCGCAGCACCAGAACCGTGAAGAAGCCTGGAAGATGCTGCGCGCGCGGCTCTACGAGCTGGAGCTGCAGAAGCGCGAGGCCGAGGCTCAGGCCATGAACGACCTGAAGACCGACATCGGCTGGGGCCACCAGATCCGCTCTTATGTCCTGCAGCCGTACCAGATGGTGAAGGACCTGCGGACCAACGTCGAGACCTCCGACACCCAAGGGGTGCTGGACGGCGATCTCGACGAGTTCATGGGCGCGGCGCTGGCGCAGAGCGTCGGTTCGACCCGGGACGG
This sequence comes from Phenylobacterium sp. P4_E10, assembly GCF_056401675.1. Classification (NCBI taxonomy): domain Bacteria; kingdom Pseudomonadati; phylum Pseudomonadota; class Alphaproteobacteria; order Caulobacterales; family Caulobacteraceae; genus Phenylobacterium; species Phenylobacterium sp. P4_E10. Next base: position 145,599 of record NZ_JBFUIW010000004.1, read on the forward strand.
GGCAGGGGCCTGACGCCAGCAGTCACGCTCTAGCGGAGCGCGACGAGCGCGGCCTTGAGTTCGCGCGCCTGGGCGGTCAGGGATTGATTGACCACCAACAGGTCGCGGAGCCGATCGACGTGGGCCGCGAACTCCGGCTTCAACCGGCCTGACGCGGGATCATAGGCGGCGCTGTGATCCGCTCCGAGGGTGAAGACCCTTTGCTCGGTGAAGTCGTTGTAGCGCAGGTAGCGTTCGCCATACGATTCCTGGCGCGTGTAGAAGAGCGACAGGCTGAAGAACAGCCTGGGCTCCAGCGCTTTGGCTGCGCCGGTGGAGACGACACCGTCCCAGGCGCGGACCGGCGGACGTTCGGAGTCTCGCTCGCGATAGACCGGAATGGGCGGCTGCTGGTGGCGCGCGATCGCGGCGTCGAAGGTGGCGAGCTTGCCTGAGACCTCGCGGCGGAACGCCTCGTTGTGGGCGACCAAGTCGTCCAAGGTTGGCGCCAGGGCGGCGATCATGCTGCGCCGATAGGTCTCCTCCTCGGACTGCCGGCGCATGGCCTCCAGCCCGAAGGCGGCCGTGACGCCGATGAAGACGATTACTGTCTCGAAGAAGATGCGTCCGATCAGGCTGTGACGCCGGCCGAGCCATTCCCGCACTGCCGCCGACCACTTCCGCATCCGCCACCCCCCGCTCTGCAAGAAGTGATAACACCGAAATGCGAAGCGGCGGCAATTCCGGGGCGCAAATGAAACGGAGCGCCAAGGCTCAGTTTGCATTTGCATGCGTATCGGCGTTCGATCTCCGCATAGGGGTCTGGAAATGCAGAAGGTCCATTGCGAGTGGGGGCTGAACGGGGTCGAGATGCTGCGTGACCGCTCTGCGGTCGTGATCATCGTCGATATCCTGTCCTTCTCCACGGCCGTGGACGTGGCCGTGCACCGCAAGGCGCGGATCCATCCCTTCGCCTACGGCGACGAGGACGCAGCCCGCGCCGAGGCCGAACGGGTCGGCGCACGGCTGGCGGCGAGCCGCAAGGCGGGCGGCCAACTCAGCCTGTCGCCGGCCAGCCTCATGAAGCTCAATCCAGGAGAGCGGCTGTTGCTGCCGTCGCCGAACGGGTCGCGGCTGTCCCTGGCCTGCGGCCGGGCGACCGTGCTGGCCGGGTGCCTGCGAAACGCCAGCGCGGTGGCGGCCAAGGCCCTGGCCCTGGCTGGGCGAGAGGACATCGCGGTGATCCCCGCCGGCGAGCGCTGGCCGGACGGCTCCCTTCGCCCGGCGATCGAGGACTGGATCGGCGCTGGCGCGGTGATCGAAGCGCTGGGCTTCGACGGCGAGACCGAGGCGGTCGTGGCGCGCGATGCGTTCCGGGCGGCACGGCCGCACCTGACGGCGACCCTGCGCACCTGCCGCTCAGGCGTGGAGCTGATCGAGCGCGAGCACGCCCTCGACGTCGATATCGCCGCAGAGCTGGACGTCAGCCATTGCGCCCCGGTGCTACGGGGCGGCGCCTACGAGGATGCGGCTTAGGCGCTCTGGGCCTCGGGCTCGGGCGCAGCGAGCGCCACTGGAGCGGGGCGCTGGAACTTCAGGCTGCGGCCCTGGAAGAACGCGCCGGTCTCCACCGACAGTTGCTCGTGGGTGATGTCGCCGTCCACATAGGCGGTGCCGAACAGGCGCACCTGCTTGGCGGTGATGGCGCCGATCACCCGACCGCGGATGTCGACGATGTCGGCGTGGACCGTGCCTTCGATGTGGCCGGTGTCGCCCAGGGTCAGGCGGCCGGCGCGGACGTCGCCGCGGATGACGCCATCGACGTGCAGGTCGCCTTCGCCAGCGATGCCGCCCTCGAAGGTGATGTCCTGGCTGATCAGTGAAGCTGGCAGCGGCGCCTTGCGGGACGGATCGCCTACTGCAGTCGAGGTGGACATATCGGAAGCCTTTTCCGGCTTAGCCGCCTTGGAGAACATAATCGCCCGCCTTCACAAAACGCGACGGGTTCTGGGCCCGACCATTGACCCAGACCTCGTAATGCAGGTGCGGTCCGGTGGACCGACCCGTGGAACCCATGCCGCCGATGCGCGTGCCGACGGCGACCCGCTGGCCCGGCCGGACCCCGATCGCCTGCAGATGGGCGTACCGGGTCTTGAAGCCGCGACCGTGGTCGATCTCGATGGTGTTGCCGTAGCCCGAGCGCACGCCGGTGAACGAGACCACGCCGGGCGCGGTGGAATAGATCGGCGTCCGCGTAGGGCCGGCGAAGTCGAGGCCCGAATGGAAGGCGGGCCTGCGGGTGAAAGGATCGAACCGCACGCCGTAGCTGCTGGTCTGCGCCGCTGCGGTCGTCGGGCGCGAGAATGGCAGCTTGGACGCCGCATCGGCCAGGGCGCCGGCTTCCGAGAGATTGGTGGCGGCGTGCTGGATGCGGCCGGCGAAGTCCTCGTCCACGTCGAGCACGGCGGCTAGGGCGCGGGGATCCTTGGCCTCGATCAGCGGCCCTCCCAGCGAGCCGGCCTTGGGCATGTAGGAGGAGGGCGTCAGGCCGGCCAGGCGGAAGGCCAGGCGGACACGGTCGGCGCGGGTCTTGGCGAAGTCGTCGGCGGCGTCGATCAGGCGTTCCTGGCCGGCGCGGACCAGTTCGATGCGGCGGAGCGGGCCGACCTCGGCCGAGGCGCTGGCAGCCTTGGCGATCGCCGGGGTGAGGGCCGCCTGCGCGCCCGGTTCGCCCTTGAATTCGGTGAGCAGCATGGCCAGCGCGGCGTGGCGACGCTCGACCATTGCGGCCATCGCGCCAATGCCGCCCTCGGCGGCCGTCAGTTGCACCATGGCGCTGTTGAGGCGGGCTTCGCGGTCGGCGACCAAGCGTTCGGACTTGGCCTGCATGCGGGCCAGTTCCTGGTCATGGCTAGAGACGGCCATAGCGTTGACCATCATCGCCGCGGTGCTGACCCCCATCCAAAGTGCGCCGGCGGCGACCCCTCCGGCGATCGCCATCTGGCGGCCGGTGGTGAGGACGAAGGAACGCATTTCACCGCCGGAGCGGATGTAGAGATGTCGCTCTGGGAACAGCTCTACAAACGATCGGCGAAGGCGCGCAAAGCGTGTCATGCTCACCGTATCGGTTACGGAAAACTCGGGAACGCCGCGATATGCGATGAGATTTGGGGAGCGTGCAAGGCCCTTCGCGCTGCAACGTGCGCGAGCCGAGCGGCGTCCAAGTCTTACTGTTCGTGGTTAACAACGCCTGAACGGCAACGCTAGCCAGCGAGGAAAAACCGCGCTGCCCCTGGAGGGATAAAGGGGCCACGCGACAATTCTACAACAGACGGCGGAGGGCGGGGTTCCGTCACGTCGCGGTGTGAACGGCCTAGCTCTGCGGCGAGGGGCCGCAGCCGCAAAGCTTAACCATTAAAGGGATTGTGCAGCTTTCAGCACCTCGGCGGCATGGCCGGGGACCCGCACCTTGCGCCAGATTCGGGCGAATTTGCCGTCCGGACCGATCAGGAATGTCGAGCGGTCGACGCCCATGTACTTGCGGCCATAGAGGGTCTTTTCGCCCCAGGATCCGTAGGCTTCGATCATCGCGGCCTCGGGGTCCGAGGCCAGCGGCACCGCCAGATCATACTTGGCTGTAAATTTCGCGTGACTGGCCAAGCTATCCTTCGAAACGCCAAGCAGGGCGACCCCCGCCTTGGCGAAGTCCGCGGCCAGGGCGGTGAACTCCTGGGCTTCCTTGGTGCAGCCGGCGGTGTCGTCCTTCGGATAGAAATAGACCACCAGCGGCTTGCCCGCGAAGTCGGACAGCTTCACCGGCCCGGCGGCGCCCTGCAGTTCGAAAGCCGGTGCGGCGGCGCCCTCGGTCACGGTGGTCATGGATATCGTCCTGGCTGGCTCGGTAGGGCACATTTGCCCGCGGCCGGGTTTCGTCAAGGGGGACGGCGACTACTGGTAGAGGCGGTCTCAGCGCATGCGAAGAGAGGCCAGGATGACGAAGGTGGCGGGGCGCGCGGTCCCCGCCCGATGGTCGATGCTCCTCGTCACCCGGCCCCCCGGCGGTTGGCTAGATCGGCTTTACGAGCACGATCTTCTTCTTGCCGGCGGCGAGCTTCACGACCCCGTCGACTAGGTCGGCGGACGTGATCATGCGGCCAGCGTCAGACTCGGCCTTGTCATTGACCCGCAGGCCGCCGCCCTGGGCAAGGCGGCGAGCCTCGCCGCGGGAACCGGCCAGTCCGGCGTCAGCCGCCAGGGCGGCCAGCATGACGCCGGCCTCCAGGTCGGCCGACGGGACCTCGTGGGTTGGCATGTCGCCGGACACCGAACCGACCTCGAAGGCCACGCGCGCGGCCTCGGAGGCGGCGTTTGCGGCCTCCTCGCCGTGCAGCATCCGGGTGGCCTCGTTGGCCAGCACCTTCTTGGCCTCGTTGATGTCGGCGCCTTGCATGGCCTCGTAGCGGGCGACCTCGTCCAAGGGCAGGTCGGTGAACAGGCGCATGAAGCGGCCGACGTCGGCGTCCTCGGTGTTGCGCCAGAACTGCCAGTAGTCGTACGGGCTGCGCATGTCGGCGTTGAGCCACACGGCGCCGCCCACCGTCTTGCCCATCTTCACGCCCGAGGCGGTGGAGAGCAGGGGCGTGGTCAGGCCGAATGACGCCTTCTGGTCGACGCGGCGGATCAGCTCCACCCCGTTGACGATGTTGCCCCACTGGTCGGAGCCGCCCATCTGCAGCAGGCAGCCGTGCTTACGCGCCAGCTCCAGGAAGTCGACCGACTGCATGAGCATGTAGTTGAATTCGAGGAAGGTCATCGGCTGCTCGCGCTCGAGCCGCGCCTTGACGCTCTCGAAGGCCAGCATGCGGTTGACCGTGAAATGAAGGCCGTAGTTCCGCAGGAACTCGACGTAGCCGAACTTCGACAGCCACTCGTCGTTGTCGACCATGATCGCGTCGGTCGGACCGTCGCCGAAGGTCAGGAACTTCGCAAATACCGTCTTGATCGAGGCGATGTTCGTTTGGATTTGCTCGTCGGTGAGCAGTGGGCGCGACTGGTCCTTGTCGGTGGGGTCGCCGACCTTGGTGGTGCCGCCGCCCATCAGCACGATGGGCTTGTGCCCCGCCTGCTGCAGACGGCGCAGCATCATGATCTGGATCAGGCTGCCCACGTGCAGGCTGGCCGCGGTGGCGTCGAACCCGATGTAGCCGGTGACCACCTTGCTGGCGGCGGCCTCGTCCAGTTCCACCGGATGGGTGATCTGATGGATGTAGCCGCGCTCCTGCATGACGCGCAGCAGGCTGGACTTGAACGGTTGATCGGACATGGGCTTTGACTCAGAAGTTTGAGGTGGGCGCTCTAGCACTTCGGGCGGCATCTGACAGGCTCCTATTCGGCGGCAGGCCGGAGACCGTCTCGTCTTGGGGGATGCGGCGCCGACCTTTCAGGGGTGGCGCAAGAGGATATCCGCGCCTGCTCTAGGGCAGGCGGTAATAGCGACCGGCGATGGTGGCGCGGATGATCATGCCTCTAGCTACGGCTCGCGCGGCATGGCAGTCAAGCTCGCATGCGAGTTCTGGGGTTCATGACCGGCACCTCCCTGGACGCCTGCGACATGGCGATCCTGGAGACCGACGGCGAAACGATTTCCGCTTTCGGACCGGCCGGCGAGCGCAAATTGAGCGAGGAGACGCGGGCCATCGTCCTGGAGGCGACCCAGGCCGCGTTCGGTTGGGCGCGCGAGGCGCCGGAGCCGGATGTGTTCAAGGCCGCCGCCGCTGTGGTGGCGCGCGAGCACTTCGAGGCGGCTCAGGAGTTCCTGGCCGCCCAGGGGCTTTCCTTTCCCGACATCGACCTGATGGGCATGCACGGCCAGACCGTGCTGCACGAGCGCCCGCAGGATGGTCGCGTCGGCCGTACGGTGCAGCTCGGCGACGCCCAATGGCTGGCGGACGCGACCGACGTGCCCGTCGCCTACGACTTCCGCACCGCCGACGTGGCGGCCGGCGGGGAAGGCGCGCCGCTGGCCCCGATCTATCATCTGGCGCGGGCCCAGGCTTCGGGCATGTCGGCGCCGCTGGCGGTGCTGAACGTCGGCGGCGTGGCCAATGTGACCTTCTGGTCCGGCGGCGAAGAGATCGCGGCCTTCGACACTGGCCCTGGCAACGGCATGATCGACCTGCTGATGCAGACGCGCGGGGCCGGCCGCTATGACCCTGACGGCAAGTACGCCAGCGTCGGCCAGGTGGACGAGGGCGTGCTCAACGGCCTGCTCGCCCATCCCTATTTCCAGGCTCCGCCGCCGAAGTCGCTGGACCGCTACGACTTCCCGATGGAGCCGCTGGAGGCGTTGCGGCTCGAGGATGCGGCCGCGACCTTGGTGGCCTTCACGGCTGAGGCGCTGAAGCTCGGCTTCGAGCTTATGGGCGGCGCGCCCACTGAACTGATCGTCTGCGGCGGCGGGCGTCACAACCCGGTGCTGATGAAGGCCTTCGCCGAGCGGCTGACGGTTCCGGTGACGCGGGCCGAGGATCATGGCTGGCGCGGGGATTCGATCGAGGCCGAGGCCTTCGCCTATCTGGCGGCCCGCACGGCGCGGGGTCTGCCGATTTCATTTCCAAAGACCACGGGCGTCGCTGCGCCCATGACCGGCGGGCGCATCGCCCGACCAACGGCCTAAAACAGGAGCATTCATGTCGAAGAGGGTTTGGCTGGCGGGCGTCGCCGCAGCTGTGGCGATGTCGGGGACCGCGTTTGGCCAGGAGGCGCCGCCTGCGCCCAAGCCCTATGACGCCGCGGTGTTCGCCAAGGCGGCGGCCCTGCAGCCGAAGGTGATCGCCTGGCGCCGCGATTTCCATGAGCATCCCGAGCTCTCCAACAACGAAGTGCGGACTGCCAAGATCGTCGCCGATCACCTGCACAAGCTGGGCTTCGAGGTGCGCACCGGCGTCGGCAAGACCGGCGTGGTCGGCGTCCTGAAGGGTGCCAAGCCCGGCAAGGTCGTCGCCCTGCGAGCCGACATGGACGCCCTGCCGGTGGCCGAGCAGACCGGCCTGCCGTTCGCCTCCAAGGTCACCTCCCAGTACATGGGCCAGACCGTGCCGGTGATGCATGCCTGCGGCCATGACAGCCACGTCGCGATCCTGATGGGCACGGCCGAGATCCTGGCCGGCATGAAGGACCAGATCGAAGGCACGGTGGTCTTCATCTTCCAGCCGGCTGAAGAAGGCGCGCCCCCGGGTGAAGAAGGCGGCGCGTCGCTGATGATCAAGGAAGGCGTGCTGAAGACGCCCAAGGTCGACGCAATCTTCGGCCTGCACGCCTTCCCGGGCCCGGTCGGCGCGCTGGTCTGGCGTCCTGGCCCCATGATGGCCGCCTCCGACCGCTTCGACATCCAGCTGAAGGGCAAGCAGGCCCACGGCTCGATGCCCTGGCAGGGGATCGACATGTCGTCGCTGACCGCCGACATCGTGACCGCCTTCAACCAGATCACCTCGCGGCAGATCAATGTCTCCAAGACCCCGACGGTCCTGACCGTGGCCACGCTGCACGGCGGGCTGCGCTACAACATCATCCCGGAAGACATGACCATGACCGGGACCCTGCGGACCTTCGACCCGGGTATGCGCACCGACGTGATGGGCCGGGCCGAAAAGGCGGTGACCTCGATCTCCGAGCGCTACGGCGCCACCGGCAAGCTCAACTGGGGCCAACCCAACCCGGTCACCGACAACAACCGCGACCTGAGCGCGCAGATGCGCCCGACCTTGGCCCGCGCCGCGCAAGGCCAGTTCCAGGACGACATCGACTACATCATGGGCGCTGAGGACTTCTCGTACTTCCAGAAGGAAGTCCCGGGCTTCTTCTACCACCTGGGCGTCGGCAACCCGAAGGGCGGCAACCACTCGCCGTTCTTCGACGTCGACGAGAAGGCCATGGAAGTGGGCGTGCGCGCCCAGGCGCTGATGGCGCTGGACTATCTGAAGGGCAGCTAGGCGAAAGAATAAGGCCGAGGCGTTCGCCTCGGCCTTTTGTCTTAGATCGGATCGGCTTCGATCCGTTTGTCGAGATAGGCGCCGACGCGCTTTTCGACGTCGGGCAGGTTCTCGGCCCAGAAGTGGGTGGCGCCGTCGACGACCTCGTGGTCGATGACGATGCCCTTCTGGGTGCGCAGCTTGGAGACCACGCGCTCGACCTCCACCGGCGGCACGACGGTGTCGGCGCTGCCGTGCAGGATCAGGCCCGAGGCTGGGCAGGGCGCCAGGAAGCTGAAGTCGTACATGTTGGTCGGCGGCGAGACGCTGATGAAGCCGTCCGTCTCCGGGCGGCGCATCAAGAGCTGCATGCCGATCCAGGCGCCGAACGAGTAGCCGGCGACCCAGCACTGCGAAGCGGCCGGATTGGTCGACTGCAGCCAATCGAGCGCCGTGGCCGCGTCGGCCAGCTCGCCGATGCCCGAGTCGAACTCGCCCTGGCTGCGGCCGACGCCGCGGAAATTGAAGCGCAGGGTCGAGAAGCCCCGCTTCATGAACAGATGGAAGAGCTGCACCGCCACAGGGTGATTCATCTGCCCGCCGGCCTTGGGATGCGGGTGCAGGATCAGCGCGATAGGCGCCGTCGGGCTCTTGCCCTGGGTGTATCGGCCCTCGATCCGCCCGGCCGCGCCGGTCAGAACCACTTCTGGCATGCCATTCCTCTCGTCAGGCGCGGCGTCCGAATACTTGACTAACGCGCTCGGTCTTCCTAAGTCGCGACCGTCGGCCGGTTCCGGCGACAAGCCCCGTGCAAGCCGGGGCCTGTAACATACGGGCCGTGGCAAATGCTCGAAAAAAAGCATTCGGGCAGCTTAAGCTTGTAGGAGCAACATGCGTCTTTCGACTAAGGGACGATATGCGGTGATGGCCATGGCCGACCTCGCGCGCCGGCAGGCCGCGTTGGCGGAAGGCGATCGCGCGGTCACCTTGGCTGAAATCGCCACGCGCCAGCAGATCTCGCTCTCCTATCTGGAACAGCTTTTCGCCCGCTTACGGCGCCGTGGCCTGGTCAAGAGCCTGCGCGGACCGGGGGGCGGCTATCGGCTCGCCAAGAGCGCCGAACAGACCAACATCGCCGACATTGTCCTGGCCGTGGACGAACCGCTGCGCGCGACGCGCTGCGGGACCCAGGGCAAGGGCTGCATGCTCAAGGGCGAGCGGTGCATGACCCACGATCTCTGGGAAGAGATGGGCAGGCACCTGGAAAGCTATCTTGCCTCCGTCTCCCTGGCCGACCTGGTCAGCGGCCGTCTTGCGCCCCACGAGGAGGCGGCATGAGCGGCGTGTACCTGGATTACAACGCCAGCGCGTCGATCCGCCCCGAGGCGGTCGAGGCGATGAACCGCGCCCTTGCGGCCGGCGGCAACCCCTCGTCCGTGCACGCCAGCGGCCGCGCCGCGCGCGCCCTGGTCGAGGACGCTCGGAACGCCGTGGCGGCCCTGATCGGCGGCCCGGCCTCTACCGTGGTGTTCACCTCGGGCGGCACGGAAGCCAATGCGCTGGCCATCGACAGCGCCGTGGCCACCGGTTCAAAGCGTCTGATCGTCAGCGCCATCGAGCACGACAGCGTGCTGGAGAGCGCCAAGGCCAGCGGCGCGCAGGTGGAAGTGCTGCCGGTGGCGGCGGATGGAACAGCTGACCTCGCCTGGCTCGCCGAGCGGCTAGGCCGCTGGGAGGTAGCCGATGGCCGCCCGTTCGTGGCGCTGATGCACGCCAACAACGAGACCGGCGTCATCCAGCCGGTTCGCGAGGCCTCCGAGATCGTCCGCGCCGCCGAGGGTTGGCTGCACGTCGACGCCATCCAGAGCGCCGGCAAGATCATGACCGACAGCCGAGCCCTGGGCGCCGACACCCTGGTGGTCTCGGCGCACAAGCTCGGTGGTCCGCAGGGCGTGGGCGCCCTGACATTCGGCCCGCGCGCCACACTGGTGCGCCGCCAGCACGGTGGCGGGCAGGAACGCGGCCGTCGGGCCGGCACCGAGAATGTCGCGGGGATCGTCGGCTTCGGCGCGGCGGCCTTGGCCGCCTTGCGGGATCGCCAGATCGAGGCCGGCTGGCGCGACGGGGCGGCGGCGCGGCTGAAGGCCGCAGGCGCCATAGTAATGGGCGAGGCCTCGCCACGCCTGGGCAATACGCTCTGCGTCGCGACCCCCGGCTGGGGTTCGGAACTGCAGGTCATGGCCCTGGATCTGGCCGGGATCATGGTCAGCGCCGGCTCCGCCTGCTCGTCGGGCAAGGTGAAGGCCAGCCATGTGCTGAGCGCCATGGGGCAGGGCGACCTTGCCGCAAGCGCGATCCGGGTGTCGGGCGGCTGGGCCACCACCGAAGAAGACTGGGCGGCGTTCGCGCGCGCCTGGGAACAAGTTCATTCCCGTCACGCCGCGCGTCAACGCGCGCCGGCGGCGTGAGGAGGTAAGAGTAATGGCCGCCGTCAAACAAACCGTCGAACACGTCGAGAGCCTCGAGAAGTACAAGCACGGCTTCGTCACGCAGATCGACCAGGAGTTCGCGCCCAAGGGGCTATCGGAGGACATCGTCCGCTTCATCTCGGCCAAGAAGGAAGAGCCGGAATGGATGCTGGCCTGGCGACTGGACGCCTATGAGCGCTGGCTGGCCATGGATGAGCCCAATTGGGCCAAGGTCCACTTCCCGCGCATCGACTACCAGGACTCCTATTATTACGCCGCGCCCAAGGGCAAGGACGGCCCCAAGAGCCTGGACGAGGTCGACCCCGACATCCTGGCCACCTACGCCAAGCTGGGCATCCCGCTGCGCGAACAGGAAGTGCTGGCCGGCGTGCAGGGCGCGCCGCGCTACGCCGTCGACGCCGTGTTCGACAGCGTCTCGGTGGTGACCACCTTCAAGAAGGAGCTGGCTGAGGCCGGGGTGATCTTCTGCTCGATGAGCGAGGCAATCCGCGAGCATCCCGAGCTGGTGCAGAAGTACCTGAGCTCGGTGGTGCCGGTTTCGGACAACTACTACGCCTGCCTGAACGCGGCGGTCTTCTCCGACGGCAGCTTCGTCTATGTGCCGCCGGGCGTGCGCTGCCCAATGGAGCTGTCGACCTATTTCCGCATCAATGCGGAGAATTCGGGCCAGTTCGAGCGCACCCTGATCATCGCCGACAAGGGCGCCTACGTGTCCTATCTCGAGGGCTGCACCGCCCCGATGCGCGACGAGAACCAGCTGCACGCCGCGGTGGTCGAGCTGGTCGTCCTGGACGACGCCGAGATCAAGTACTCCACGGTGCAGAACTGGTACCCGGGCGATCCGGAGACCGGGAAGGGCGGGATCTACAACTTCGTCACCAAGCGCGCCGACTGCCGCGGCGATCGCTCGAAGGTGTCGTGGACTCAGGTAGAGACCGGCTCGGCGATCACCTGGAAATACCCATCCTGCATCCTGCGCGGCAACGAGAGCGTCGGCGAGTTCTATTCGATCGCCATCACCAACGGGCGACAGCAGGCCGACACCGGCACCAAGATGATCCACCTGGGCGCCAACACCCGCTCGCGGATCATCTCCAAGGGCATCAGCGCCGGGAAGTCGTCGAACACCTATCGCGGCCTGGTCTCAGCTCACCCCAAGGCCAAGGGCGCGCGCAACTTCACCCAGTGCGACAGCCTGTTGATCGGCAAGAGCTGCGCGGCCCACACCGTGCCCTATGTCGAGGCGCGCAACGGCCAGTGCGTGTTCGAGCACGAAGCGACCACCACCAAGCTCTCCGAAGACCAGCTGTTCTACGCCATGCAGCGCGGCCTCAGCCAAGAGGAGGCGGTGCAGCTGCTCGTCAACGGCTTCGTCAAGGATGTACTGCAGGAGCTGCCCATGGAATTCGCCGTGGAAGCCCAGAAGCTCGTCGCCATCTCCCTCGAAGGGTCCGTCGGATGACCTTCACAAAATCAGAGACCCTCTCAATGTCCCTCCGTCGCGCCTTCGAATCCGAGCACGCCCGCCGCGATGCGGTCCGCCACGCCCGTGAAGAGGCCGAACGCAGGCAACAGGAAGAGGATCTCGCCCGCGCCGAGCAGCTCTACAACGTGCTGGCCGGGGACGAGGGCTTCCTGAAGGAAAAGGGCCTGGCGCTCAGCCTGCGGCGCTACACCGTCGCGCTGAACCACGACGACTTCCTGATCGACGCCTATTTCGAAGCTGGCACGGCCAATGTCCGGGCCGCAGACAAGCGCACGGCGACGACCGCCACCGCCGCTCCGCGCAAGCAGCAGACCGTGAGTTCGGTCGATGAAGCCCTTCAAGTGATGGCCGAATACCTGGCCGACGAGACCAACTGATGCTTTCGATTTCCAACCTGCGCGCCGAAGTCGACGGCAAAGAGATCCTCAAGGGTCTGTCGCTGGACGTCCCGGCCGGCGAGGTCCACGCGATCATGGGTCCGAACGGGGCGGGCAAGTCGACCCTGTCCTACGTGCTGACCGGCCGCGAGGGCTATGAGGTCACCGGGGGGACCGCGAATCTGGACGGCGAGGACCTGTTGGCCCTCGAACCGGCCGAGCGCGCTGCCAAGGGCGTGTTCCTGTCGTTCCAGTATCCGCTGGAAATCCCTGGCGTTCCGGCCCTGACCTTCATCCGCACCGCGATGAACGCCCAGCGCAAGGCGCGCGGCGAGCCGGAAGTCACCGCGCCTGAATTCCTGAAGCTTGCCAGGGCCACCGCGGCCTCGCTGAAGATCGACTTCGAGATGCTCAAGCGGGCGCTCAATGTCGGCTTCTCCGGCGGCGAGAAGAAGCGAATGGAAATTTTTCAAATGGCGATGCTTTCGCCTCGCCTGCTGATCCTCGACGAGACCGATTCCGGGCTCGATATCGACGCGCTGAAGATCGTCTCCGAGGGCGTCAACGCCATGCGCGCGCCCGACCGCGCGATGCTGGTGATCACCCATTATCAGCGGCTGCTCGACTACATCAAACCCGACCGCGTGCACGTGCTCTCGGCGGGTCGGATCGTCGCCTCCGGCGGGCCGGAGCTGGCCCTCGAACTGGAACGCGAAGGCTACGACAAGTACGCGAGGGCCGCGTGAGCGTAGCTTCGGCCATCACCTCTGGCGACGCCGGCCTGCTGCCCAGCAGGCGTGACGAGGACTGGCGCTGGACCGACCTGCGCGGCCTGATCCGCCAGATCCCCGCCGCCTCGGGCGAAGGCAAGGCCTGGGCCTGGGAAAGCCCGCTGGCCGACGAGGTCGACATGGTCGTCGGTGTCGTCAACGGCCGCGGCCCCACCGATCTCGACGTCGAGGCGGGCCAGGAGCGGTTCGTCGCCTGGCGCTTCCTGTCGGCGCCGGAGGCCGGCGCGCACAACGCCGAGCTCTGGGTGACGGTGGGCGAGAACGCCAAACTGACCCTGGTCGAGAGCTATGAAGGCAAGGCCGCCGGCTACCTGGCCAACACCATGGTCAACATCCGCCTGGCTAAGGGCGCGCGCGTCGAGCGCGTGGTGTTCGCCGACGACCACGCCGAGGGCGTATCCGTGGTCGATGCGACCGTGGAGCTGGGCCCGCAGGCCTCCTTCGCCCAGACCACCCTGACCCATGGCGCGCGTCGTCAGCGGATCGAGACGCGGGTCAACCATCCGGGCGCGCACGCTTCGGTGCGGCTGGACGGAGCCTATCTGCTGGAAGGCCAACACAACGCCGACCTGACCACCGTGGTCGAGCACCAGGGCGTCGACGGGACCACCACTCAGCTGACCAAGGGCGTCGTGCGCGATCAGTCGCGGGGCGTGTTCCAGGGCCGCATCGTCGTCGCCGAGGGCGCCGACCAGACCGATGCGCGGATGGGCCACCACGCCCTGATCCTGTCGGACAAGGCTGAGGTCGACGCCAAGCCTGAGCTGCTGATCTTCGCCGACGACGTGCAATGCGCCCACGGCAACACCATCGGCGCGCTCGACGAGGATGCGCTGTTCTACGCCGAGCAGCGCGGCATGCCCGAAGACGTGGCGCGGGCGCTGCTGACCCAGGCCTTCATTGGCGAGGTGATCGACCGGATCGAGCACGACACTGTGCGCGAAGCGGCCCAGGTCTGGGCCGGCCAACGGTTGGAGCTTTAGGGCATGGCCTTCGACGTAGAAGCCGTTCGCGCCCAGTTCCCGATCCTGAAGCGCCAGGTCAACGGCAAGCCGTTGGTCTATCTGGACAGCGCCGCCTCGGCCCAGAAGCCGCGGGCGGTGATTGACGCCATGGTGGCGGTGATGGAGGGCTCCTACGCCAACGTCCACCGCGGCCTGCACACCTTGGCCAACGAGACCACCGACGCCTATGAGGCGGCGCGCAAGTCGATCGCCGCCTTCATCAACGCCGGCGAGCACGAGATTGTCTTCACCAAGGGCGGGACCGAGGCGGTCAACCTGGTCGCCGCCGGGATCGGCGCCTCTCTCGTCGAGGGCGACGAGATCTTGCTGACGGTGATGGAGCATCACGCCAACATCGTCCCCTGGCACTTCCTGCGCGAGCGCAAGGGCGTGGTGCTGAAGTTCATCCCGGTGCTCGACGACGGCCAGCTCGACATGGCGGCTTTGCCCGACCTGCTGACCGAGCGCACCAAGGTCGTCGCCCTGACCCACATGTCCAACGTGCTGGGCACCATCAACCCGGTCGCCGATATCGTGCGGATGGCGCACGAGGCCGGCGCGCAGGTGCTGATCGACGGCTGCCAGGGCGTGGTCCACCAGGCGGTGGACGTGAAAGCGCTGGACGCCGATTTCTATGTCTTCTCCGGCCACAAGCTCTACGGGCCCACCGGCATCGGCGTGCTCTATGGCAAGGCCGAGGCCCTGGCCAAGCTGCCGCCGTATCAGGGCGGCGGGGAGATGATCGGCGAGGTGCGCCTGGAATCGATCACCTACGCCGATCCGCCCCATCGCTTCGAAGCCGGTACGCCGCCGATCATCGAGGCCATTGGCCTGGGCGCGGCGGTGGAGTGGCTGAACGGCCTCGACCGCAAGGCAGCCGCCGAGCACGAGTCCCGCCTCTATGCGCGGGTCCGCGAGGGCCTGAAGGGCTCCAACTGGCTGCGGGTGTTGGGCGAAGCGCCCGGCAAGGGGGCGATCATGGCCTTCACCGTCGACGGCGCCCACGCCCACGACGTGGCCCAAATCCTGGATCGCTACGGGGTGGCAGTGCGCGCCGGAACCCACTGCGCCGAGCCGCTCATGCGGCGTTTCGGCCTTACCGCAAGCGCTCGCGCATCCTTCGCCCTATATAATACGGAAGGGGAGGCCGACGCATTCGTCGACGCGCTGACCCGCACCCAGGCCTTTTTCGCTTGAGTATGATCATGGACGACGCCGCCTCCATCGAGCCGACCACCACGACGCCGCTGTCGCAAGCTGAGCTCGATGCGCTGACCGACCAGCTCATCGAGAAGCTGAAGACGGTGTTCGACCCCGAAATCCCGGTCGATATCTACGAGCTTGGGCTGATCTACAAGGTCGACGTGTCCGACGATAAGGACGTGGCGATCGACATGACCCTGACCGCGCCGGGATGCCCGGTGGCCGGTGAAATGCCCGGCTGGGTGCAGGACGCGGTTCGTGAGATCCCCGGCATTCGCAACGTCACGGTCGAGCTGGTGTTCGATCCGCCATGGGACTCTTCGCGGATGTCGGACGAGGCGAAACTTCAACTCAACATGTTCTGACCCCATATAGGAACGAGCATGAGCGATCTGTCCCTCACCCCTGCGCCCCGTGCGCGCCGCCCGCGGCCCAAGGTCGTGACCCTGTCGGACACGGCGGCCGAGCGCGTGCGCGAGATCATGGATCGGGCCGAGAAGCCCTATGCCGGCCTGCGCGTCGGGGTGAAGAACGGCGGCTGCGCCGGCCAGGAGTACGTCCTCGAATACGCCGAAGAGGCCGGGCCGCTGGACGAGGTGGTCGAGGACAAGGGCGTCACCATCCTGGTCGAACCCAAGGCGGTGCTGTTCCTGATCGGCACCGAGATCGACTACGTGACCACCAAGCTCTCGGCCAAGTTCGTGTTCCGCAACCCGAACGAGACCGACGCCTGCGGCTGCGGCGAGAGCGTCACCATCGAGCCGGCCAAGGCGCACGACGCCTAGTCCGCGTAGGCGTACGGCCCGCCGCGTTCCAGGGCCCTGCGATAGGCGGGGCGGGCGTGGATCTCGTCCAGGAACGCCTTGAGCCGGGGACGGCCCTGCAGCGCACCGGCGCGATCGGCGGCCGCCTCCACCGGAAAGCTCATCATCACGTCGGCGGCGCTGAACTGGTCGCCCGCGAACCATTCGGCCTTTCCGAGCTCCGCCTCCCAGTAGTCGAAATGGGCCTTCAGATTGGGGTCGATGAAGCTCGACTGCGCGCGCCCGGCGATGGCGTTGACGATCGGGCGCAGCAGGGCAGGGGCGCTGGCCGGCAGGCGGCCGAACACCAGCTTCAGCAACAGCGGCGGCATGGCCGAGCCTTCCGCGTAGTGCAGCCAATAGGTCCAGCGCAGCTTCTCCGCCGTGCCCGTCGGCGGAACCAGGCGTCCCTGGCCGTAGCGATCGAGGATCCATTCGACGATGGCCCCGGTCTCGGCGACGGTGAGGTCACCCTCAGTCACCACCGGCGACTTGCCAAGCGGATGCACCGCGCGCAGCACCAGCGGGGCCAGCATGGTCGTCGGATCGCGCTGATAGGGTTTGATCTCATAGGGCAGTTCCAACTCCTCCAGCAGCCAGAGCACGCGCTGCGAGCGGGAGTTGTTGAGATGGTGAACGGTGAGCATCCGGAAGCCCCCAGGGAAAGGCAGTGAAATTTACATCGTAAGGGATTGGGTGCAAGGCCTTGGCGAGGCGCCGACTCTGCGGCCTAGTCTGCGACGGGAATCGGAGGCTCTTCATGATCGGCGCGCGCACGGATCTGCAGCGGACCCGCCAGGGCCACGAGCGCGTCACCTATGTCGAACTGTTCTTCGACCTAGTGTTCGTCTTCGCGATCACCCAGCTCTCGCACAACCTGCTCAAGCACCTGACGCCGATGGGCGCGGTCGAGACCGGGCTGCTGTTCCTGGCCGTATGGTTGGTCTGGACCTACACCTGCTGGCTCACCAACTGGATCGATCCGGAAAAGCGGGCGGTTCGGTTCATGCTGCTGGTGCTGATGCTCGCCGGCCTGGTGATGTCGACCTCGCTGCCGGACGCCTTCGGCGCAAAAGGGCTGCTCTTCGCGGGCGCGGTGGTGACCATGCAGGTCGGGCGCTCGCTGTTCATGCTCTGGGCGTTGCGCCCGTACAACCCGCGCAACTACCGCAACTATCAGCGCATCACCGCCTGGTTGATCCTGTCGGCGGTGTTCTGGATCGGCGGCGGCCTGGCCGACGAAGGCGCTCGCTTCATCTGGTGGTCGGTGGCGGTGGCGCTCGAGGCGGCGTCGCCGTCCTGGGGATTCTGGACGCCCGGCCTGGGCGGTTCGCCCACAACCGACTGGGACGTCGAGGGCGCGCACATGGCGGAGCGCTACGCCTTGTTCGTGATCATCGCCCTGGGCGAGTCGATCCTGGTGACCGGCGCGACCTTCGCCCAATTGCCGATGATTCCGGGTGTCCTGATAGCTTTCGGAGCGGCCTTCATGGCCAGCGTGGCCATGTGGTGGATCTATTTCGACGCCGGCGCCGAGCGCGCCAGCCGGCTGATCGCAGACTCGGCGGACCCGGGCCGCCTGGCCCGGCTAGCCTACACCTACATGCACGTGCCGATCGTCGCTGGCATTGTAGTCAGCGCCGTCGGCGACGAGCTGGCCCTGGCCCATCCCGACGGCCACATGGAGCTGAAGACAGCCGCGGTGCTGCTAGCCGGGCCGGGTCTCTACCTGCTGGGCGACCTGCTGTTCCGACGGACCACTGACAACGGAACGCCGCGCTCGCACCTGGCGGGTCTGTTGGCGCTTGCCATCCTTGCGCCGGTGGCAACGAGGCTGACGCCGGCCATGCTGAGCCTGGCCGCCTCGCTGGTGATGGTCGCGGTCGCCACTGCGGAATCGCTGTGGCGGCGGCGCGAACGCCGCCGCGCCGCTAGCGTCCCTTGAACGCGGCTGGACGCTTCTGCAGGAAGGCCAGGATGCCTTCGCGGCTGTCCTCGGAGCGACCGGCGCTCTTCTGGGCGACGCGTTCGGCGTGGAGCTGGTTGGACCACTCTTCGTCCAGGCTCTCCCAGATCAGCTTGCGGATCGCGCCCAGGGCCTTGGGGCCGGTCGATAGGGCCTTGGCCAGTTCCATGGCGGTCGGCAGCAGTTGGTCGTCGGGGACGCAGCGATTGACCAGGCCCCATTCGAGTGCGGTCTTGGCCGGAACCTTGTCGCCGAGCAGGGCCATCTCCATGGCTCGCGCCTTGCCGATCAGCCGCGGCAGCAGATAGGTCGAGCCGCCGTCCGGCACCAACCCGATGCGGCGGAAGGCCTGGAGGAAGTAGGCGCTCTCTCCCGCCACGATGATGTCGCCCATTAGGGCCAGCGAGCAGCCGACCCCGGCGGCGACTCCGTTGACGGCGGTGACGACCGGGACCGGGAAGTCACGCAGCGAGCTCATGAAGGGGTTGTAGACGCTCTCCAGAGCCGCGCCGGCGTCGGGGCCTTCAGGATCGGGATTGGCGGGGGCGTCGCCGCGGCCCGACAGGTTGGCGCCGGAGCAGAAACCGCGGCCTTCGCCGGTCAGAACCACGCAGCGCACCGAGGGGTCAGCCTTCATCGCATCGAAGGCCTGCTGCAGCTCGTCCATCAGGTCGAGCCCGGCGGCGTTCAGGGTGGCGGGATCGGCCAAGGTGATGACGCCGATGCCGTCCTCGACCGCGGTTTTGATCTTAAAATAGGCCACGTCGTCCTCCCTCAAGGTTCGCGGGACGAACTAAAGAGGGGATGTCCTGGCGTCAGGCTAGGGGAAAGTTGCGAGCCGCCGATCAGGCGGCCGCGACCACCGTCTCGGCGCTGCTGACCCGGTTGCGGCCCGACCGCTTGGAGACGTAGAGGGCGCTGTCGGCGCGCTCCATCAGCCCGTGGGCCGACTCACCGCGACGTAGTTCGGCCAGGCCGGCCGAGACTGTGATGGCCCCCAGGTCGTCGTTGGTCGAGCGCCGCTTGAGCATGCGCGAGGACACTTCTTCGCGGATTTCCTCGAGCACCGCGGCGGCAATTTCGGCGGTTTCGCGCGGGAAGATCAGAGCGAACTCCTCGCCGCCGTAGCGGGCGGCGAAGCGGGGCGGCGCGCCGACCCGGCCGATGACGCTGGCCACATAGCGGATGACCTGGTCGCCGGTCTGGTGGCCCCATGTGTCGTTGAAGTTCTTGAAGTGGTCGATGTCGATCACTGCCAGCGTCAGGCTCTGGCCCTGCTCGCGGGCGTCCGAACAGGCGCGTTCCAGTTCCTCGTCGAAGGCCTTGCGGTTGGCGAGGTTGGTCAGCCCGTCCGTGGTCGCCTCGCGGCGGACCTGTTCCAGGTGCTCGCGCAGCTTGGCCACCTGAGAGGTGGATTCCGTCAGGCGCTTCTCCAGCGCCTTGTTCTCGCGCTGGACGCGCTTGGTGGCGACGACCAAGCCGTCGACCGTCTCCTGGACGGCGGCGATATTGGCGGCGTCGCTCAGCGACTTGGAGGCGCCGGCCAGGGTCTGGCCATAGACCTCGCTGGACTTCTGCGCGGTCTCGATGGCTCGGCTGACCGCGTCCAGTTCCTTCGTCAGCGCATCGCCGGCGTCGCGGATCTGTTCGTTCAGCTTGGCTTTGGGAAGGTAGGTGGCCGCCAACTCGTCGGCGACCATGTCGGTGAACGCCTCCCCGGAGGAGAGCAGGCGGGCGATCTCTTGCCCAAGCGCGCTGTCGGGCTCGGCGATATAGTAGGTCCAGAGCTCGAAATTGGTGGCGGTCGGCCAGACCTTGTGCGCCTCCATAGCGTCCATCGCCTGGCGGGCGATGTCGTAGGCGCCAGGACCCCGCAGCTTGGTTTCGATATCGCCCGACATTCTGTCTTTCCCGAATCCTCGAGGCGTCCCGTGTCACGCGGACGCCCCGTCTCATGGGGAAGAATAGGCGAGAGAGTCGAACGAGCCGTTAAAACGCGGCTATTTCGACTATTCCGAAGTTGTCGGTCGCGGCGCGCGCTTGAGGAAGTCTGGAATGTCGGAGCCGAAGCCGACGACGCTGTCCCGGTCCTCGCGGTTATCACGGCGCTGACGGTCGCGGCGCGCCGGTTGTGAAGCCGGTTCCGCAGCGACTGGGGCTGGCCGTTCGGTCGGGCGTTCGGCGCGAGCCGGCCGGTCCGAATACTGGGGCCGCTCAGCGGGCGCGGAGCGCTCGGCACGCTCCGGGCGCTCCGCACGCTCTGGGCGCTCGGCACGCGCCGGACGCTCGGCCGTGCGGGTGCGCGGCTTGCGGCTAGGCGCCTCAGACTCAGTCGTGGCCTCGGCCGGCGCCGCGGCGAGGGGCTCCATGGAGGCCACCTCGCCATGCGCGGCGATCGGTCGGTCGCGCCCGCGACCACGATCGCGGTCTCGGCTTCCACCGCCTCCGCTGCGCTCGCGTCCGCCACGCTCGCGGCCGCCACGCTCGCGGCCGCCGCCGCCGCTGCGTTCGCGACGTTCGTCCTTGATCGAGGCGAAATCGACGCCTTCCAGCACTACCTCGTTGGGCGTCTTGCCGATCAGCTTGAGCACCTTGTCGATGTTCTTGGCGTCGGCGGGCGTCACGATCATGAACGCCTCGCCGCTACGGCCGGCGCGGCCCGTGCGGCCGATGCGGTGCACGTAGTCGTCGGCGTGGTGCGGAACGTCGTAGTTGAAGACGTGGCTCACGGCCGGGATGTCGAGGCCGCGGGCGGCGACGTCAGACGCGCAAAGCAACTTCAACTCGCCCTTGCGGAAGCTCTCCAGCGTCCGCATCCGTGTCGCTTGGTCCAGGTCGCCATGGATCGGGCCAGCGTCGAAGCCATGCTTCTTCAGCGACTTGGCGACGATGTCGACTTCGGACTTGCGGTTGCAGAACACGATGCCGGTGTCGACCTCGGCCCGCTCGACCAGCATTCGCAGCGCCGTGCGCTTGGCCTTCGGGTCGGAGGTCGGCAGACGGACCAGGTGCTGAGTGATGTTCTCGCCGGTGGTCGCCGGGCGCGAGACCTCGATCCGCAGCGGGTCATTCAGGAACTGCTTGGTCAGCCGGGTGATTTCCGGCGGCATGGTGGCCGAGAAGAACAGCGTCTGCTTCTTGGCCGGGGTCAGCTTGAAGATGCGCTCGATGTCAGGGATGAAGCCCATGTCGAGCATGCGGTCGGCCTCGTCGACCACCATGATCTGCACGCCGGTGAGCAGCAGCTTGCCGCGCTCGAAGTGGTCCAGCAGGCGGCCGGGGGTGGCGATCAGCACGTCGACGCCGCGGTCCAGCTTCAGTTCCTGGTCGCCGAACGAGACGCCGCCGATCAGCAGGGCCCAGGACAGCGTGCGCTTCTGGCCCTTGGAGTATTTCTCGAATGAGGCGGCGACCTGGTCAGCCAGTTCGCGCGTGGGCGCGATGACCAGCGAGCGCGGCATCCGCGCCTTGGAGCGGCCGGCGGCCAGCCGATCGATCATCGGCAGCGTGAAGGCGGCGGTCTTGCCGGTGCCGGTCTGGGCGATGCCGAGCACGTCGCGACCCTGGAGGGCGACGGGAATGGCCTGCGCCTGGATCGGGGTGGCGGTCGTGTAGCCTGTGTCGGCAACAGCCTGAAGCGTCGCGGGCGACAGGCCCAGTTCGGAAAATTCGGTCATTCAACAGCAATGGGGGCGGAGGGCCCGCTCAAGTGAAGAGGTGGCAAACCGCGGCGGCGCGGACGGCGGTCGTCGCGCGGCCGGAAGATACGGCGTGACGGCGTCAAGTCAAACGCGTTCTGAACCTTGAAGTTCAAGGCGCGGGCGCGTTCAGCGCATATCGTTCTTCAGTGACCGCAGCGAGCAGCCTGAACAGCACCGCGCAGAGGGCCAATTCGCGACCGGTTGCGAAGCGCTAAACGTCCAGGTCAGCGGCCGCGAATTCGGCGTTTTCCTGGATAAACCGGAAGCGCAGCTCGGGCTTGCGGCCCATCAGCGCCTCGACGAGGTCCTCGACCGTCTCCTCGGCGCGGGGCAGGGTGACGCGGGCCATGGTCCGGGTAGCCGGGTCCATGGTCGTCTCCTTGAGCTGCGCCGGCATCATCTCGCCGAGGCCCTTGAAGCGGCCGATCTCGGGCTTCTTGCCCTTGAACTCGGTGGTCAGCAGCTCTTCACGATGGGCGTCGTCACGCGCGTAGATGGTCTTGCCGCCATGGCTCATTCGGTAGAGCGGCGGCAGCGCCAGATAGAGGCGCCCAGAGCGGATCAGGTCCGGCATGGTCCGGTAGAAGAAGGTGATCAGCAGCGATGCGATGTGGGCGCCGTCCACGTCGGCGTCCGTCATGATCACCACGCGCTCGTAGCGCAGTTCCTCTTCCTTGAACTTCGAACCGCCCTGCACGCCAAGGGCCAGCAGCAGGTCGGACAGCTCCTTGTTGGCGCCCAGCTTATCGAGCGAGGCCGAGGCGACGTTCAAGATCTTGCCGCGCAGGGGCAGGATCGCCTGGGTCTTGCGGTTGCGGGCCTGCTTGGCCGAGCCGCCGGCCGAGTCGCCTTCGACCAGGAAGATCTCGGTGCCGTCGGTCGCCTGGCCGGAACAGTCGGCCAGCTTGCCGGGCAGGCGCAGCCTGCGGGTCGCAGAGGCGCGGGCGACTTCCTTGTCGCGGCGGCGCTTCAGTCGCTCCTCAGCGCGATCGACAACGAACTGCAGCAGGGCGCTGGCGGCCTTTGGCTGGGCGGTCAGCCAGTGATCGAACGGATCGCGCAGGGCGTTCTCGACCAGCCGCTGAGCGTCGGACGAGGAGAGCTTCTCCTTGGTCTGGCCCTGGAATTCGGGATTGGCGATGAACACGCTGACCAGCGCGCCGGCCTGGGCCACCACGTCTTCGGCGGTAATCACCGCGCCGCGCTTCTCGCCGGTCAGTTCGGCGTACTGCTTCAGGCCGCGGGTCAGCGCCGCGCGCAGACCTGCCTCGTGCGTGCCGCCTTCCGGGGTCGGCACGGTGTTGCAGTAGGACTGCATGAAGCCGTCAGCTTCGCCAAAGCCCGCCGGGGTCCAGGTGACCGCCCACTCGACCTTGCCGGTCTCGCCGGGCCGCTCATAGCGGCCGGCGAACGGCTCGGGGGTGACGGTCTCCACCGACTTCACGCGCTCGGCCAGGAAATCGGCCAGGCCGTTAGGGAAGCGGAAGGTCGCCTCGGCTGGCGTCTGGTCATGGATGCGGGCCGGATCGCAGCTCCAGCGGATCTCGACGCCGCCGAACAAGTAGGCCTTCGAGCGCGCCATCCGATAGAGGCGCGCCGGCTTAAAGGCGCAACCCTCGCCGAAGATCTGCTCGTCCGGCACGAAGCTGATCGCCGTGCCCTTCTTGCGGGTCGGGTTCAGCTTCTCGATCGAGCCCAGCGGCTTGCCGCGGCTGAACGACTGGCGCCACTCGAAGCCGTCCTTCCAGGCGGTGACGTCGACCTGTTCCGACAGCGCGTTGACGACCGAGACGCCGACGCCGTGCAGACCGCCGGAGGTCTCGTAGGCCTTGCCGGAGAACTTACCGCCCGAGTGCAAGACGGTCATGATCACTTCCAGGGCCGACTTGCCCGGATGCTTGGGGTGCGGGTCGACCGGGATGCCGCGGCCGTCGTCCTTGACGGTCAGCCGGCCATCGGCTTCCAGGCGCACCTCGATGACCTTGGCGTGGCCGGCGACGGCCTCGTCCATGGCGTTGTCGAGGACTTCGGCGAACAGGTGGTGCAGGGCGCGCTCGTCGGTGCCGCCGATGTACATGCCCGGCCGCTTGCGGACCGGCTCCAGCCCCTCGAGGACTTCGATGTCCTTGGCGGAGTAGCCGCTGGTCGGTTTCTCGCCCAGCACCGCAGGGTCGGGACGCGGCTCATGGCTCTGCGCCAGCGGCGCAGCCGGCGCAGGGTTGAGGGCGTCATCGAACAGGGAAGCTTGGGGAGTGGAAGAGGCCTGGGACATGCGACCTGAAAATGGAACGATTCGAGACCGCCCCATATGAAGGGCGCACGCGCCGATATCAATGCGACGGGTAGGCGGGGAGGTTCGCGCGTGCAGCGCTGCTCCGCTAAACCGGGACGCTGAAGCAGAATGTTGGAAATCACGCCTGAGGGCGAGGCGACGCGCCAGGAGACCGTCACTCGCGATCCGACCTATGATTACCAGCTACGCGCCTTCGTGGACGCCGTGCGTGGTCGCGCCGCCGACCTGACGGGCGGCGACGACGCGGTGGCGCAAATGGAGTTGCTGGACGCCGTGCGGCCGGCGGCGCGGGCTTAGGCTGCCGCTGCGACTGCGCGACGACGGCGGCGAATGAAGCCGCCGGCCGTCATGAAGCCGACGATCAGCATGGCCCAGGTGGCCGGCTCGGGAACAGCGGACTGAGGCGGGAGGCTGTGCGAGGTGATGCCGCCGCCGCCGCCGTTGGGACGGCCAAGCCAGGTGAGCAAGGACGGCATGCGCGGCTGGAACTCGACGATCGTCGGGATGCGCAGGTCTTCGAACGGCAGGGCGCGTTCGACGCCGGTCTCGCTGATCACCGTGGCCGGGTCGGCGATGCTGAGCACCACGGTCTCGGGCAGCATGGCCGGCGCGCGCGGCGCGCGGGCAGGCAGGAAGTAGACCGGAACCATCGTGGCCTGGGGGGCGGGAGCGGCGCTGACCAGGCTCATCGCGCCCATGGCGCTCGACAGAAGCGCAGGCGTCATTGCCGGCAGCGGGATCACCACCGACGCCACCAGAAGCGCGAAGAGGGTTCGATTGGTAGTTGTCGCCTTCGACGTTTTTTGCATCGATTCAACGCCCCCGTGTCTATTCCCCGGGCTCGCTTGCATCGCGAAATGACGAGCAAGAAAACCCAGACGCCCTGGACACATCTGTCCTTGTTTGGTGTGCGCCTGCAAGACTTGGTCCAGGTAAACAATTGTCACATCGGGACATGTCGCGCCGCACGGCCCAAGAGACTCAACCCGCTGGCGAGTTTGACTTGCCAAGTGCGATCTCTGCAGACGCGGCGGGTGATGCCCCAGGACGAGCCGAAAGTGAAGCCCTTGCCGTGCTGTCCCGCAATGAACCACTCCGAACGTACAGTCGGCGTTGCATTTTGGTTTCACCTGCGAGGAGGTCCGCGCTTTACTCGCCTCCTGAGCGAATGGCGCCGTTCCGCCTCAATTTCCCTTGAGCACCAGCGCCGGACCCGCGGCTTCGGCCGAAATTTCAGCGGCGTGGAAGGGCAGGCGGTGCCAACCCTTCTTTGAATAGAGTCAGGTCTGGTCCGCGTAGTAGGGCGAGGCCGGGTCGGTGGACTGCGAGTAGGACAGCACCGCATCTGCAACCGGCCCCTTGTCGTCGAAGGTGACGACCTGGATGTAGCTCGAGCCGTGATAGGGCACGTAACCGCCGGCTTGTTCGTTCCAGCGCGACTGCTGGGCGTTCAGGACGCCGTCGCTACCTTCGCCGCCATGGACCGGGATCTTCTGGTCGCCGCGGACCGCGAAGTGATAGCGGCCGTACGGCGCGTCCAGCGCAACCTTCTGGCGGTCAAGCATGGCCACGGCGTTGCCCAGCGCCTGGCGCAGCTTGGCGGCGGTCTCGGCGTCGGTTTTCAGGCCGCGCGGCGTGTGCACCGGATCGGCCGGATCGAACGGGGTGACGTAGAGGTCGGAGACCCTTTGGGCGTTGCGCCAGAATTCGACCCAGAGCAGCGCGCCGACGCTGTCGCTGTCCATCCGCCGGTCCCACCTGGCCAGAACCGAGCAGGCCTGGGCCAGGTCGATGCTCTTGCCCTCGACGGAGGGGGCCGGCCCTTCGGCCGAACAGACCTTCAGCGTGTCGTCGAGATAGAGCTCGGCCGCGTGGTTCCTGTTCCGGAACAGCATGGTCTTGACCACTTCGGGGTCGAAGCCTGCGCCGGAGAGGCCGTCCGTGCCGGCGATGCGCGCCTCGATCTCGACGATCCCCGAACGGGTGCGCAGGTTCTGCGGCGTCGCGGTTGGCCCGACGATGGGCGAGGCCGCGGGCATCGGAGCGCTGGGATTGGCCAGCCAGAAGCTGTCATTGCTGTTGGCCACATAGTCGGTCCGGACCGCGGCGGGCATGGTCGCGCCGGGCATCAGGCCGGGTGCATCCCAGTTACACGCCGCCCGTGAGCCGTCGAGCACGTAGACGCGGGCGGCGTCGGCCAGCTTGGCGGCGCCAGGGCTCGGAGCGCAGTCCTTCAGCTTCTGGGCCGAGACGTTCGGCGTGGCGGTGATGTCGGCGTAGAGCGCCTCGCCATGCCTGTCGGCGGCGATGGTGTTCACCCACGGGATGCCGAGCGACTTGGTGATCGTGGCGCGGATCTCACCCACCGACTTGGCTCTCGCGATGTCGAGCCAGGTTCCGGCCGCAGCGCTGTTGTTCTTGTTGGCGTCGCGCAGGGCGTAGGCGGTCTTGGCGTTCCAGGTCAGACCGGCCTGCGGCATCACCACCACCGGGCCGTAGAGGGTCGAGTAGTAGGTGCGGGTCTGCTGACCGGCGGCAGTGTCGAGCGTGACGGTCTCGCGTTCCATGGCGTGGCGCTTGCCGTCGAGCAGATAGGCGGTGGGATCGGCCGGATCGAGCGCCAATTCGAAGAGGGTGAAATGACGGTCGGTCGAGACCGTGTGGGTCCAGGCCACGTCCTTGTTGAAGCCGATCGACATCCCAGGCGCGCCGCCGATGGTCACGCCCATCGCGTCGAACTTGCCAGGGATGGTCAGGTGCGCCTCGTAGAAGCGGTTGGTGGTTTCCCACGGGAAGTGCGGGTTGCCGAGCAGCAGCCCGGACTTGTTGGCGGTGACGCCGCGGCCGAACGCCCAGCCGTTGGAGCCGAGTCCGATCATCTCGGCCATGTTCGGCAGGCCAAGGTTCGAGGCGGCCTTGGCCGGCGCAGCGGCGCTCGGCGGTGCGGCGGCGTTGGTCTGGCGCAGCCACGCTCCGCCGCTGGCCTGGATCATCCGCTCCTCGTTGAGGCGCAGCATGTCGTCGAGGGTGATCTGGCGGACCCAGGCGGCGTCGCGGCATTCCGCGGGCCGTTTCTCCTTCGGCGTATCGGCGAGGTAGCGGTTGAACCCGGCCACATAGCCGGTGACCAGTTCACGGTACTCCGCTGGGCCCTTCTGCAGGCCGGCCCGTAGCGGCGCCAGGTCGATGTTGGCGCGGAAGAAGAAGTCGCTCTCGATATTCTTGATGTCGGTGAACGAGACGACCGTGGTCCCTTCGGCGCCGAAGTGCTTCGTGCGCTCGCCGTTCACGGTGACGATTTTGTCGGCCAGCAGGCAGAGATTGTCCTGCGCGAAAGCGTAGGCCTGGCCGTAGCCGAGGCTGCCGTAGTCCTTCGCGGTGACGTGCGGGATGCCGTATTTGGTGCGGACGATCTGCGCCTCGTAGGTCGCCGCTGCAGCGCTGGAGGTGATTCCCGCGGCAAGCGCGCAGGCGGCCGTGGTCAGAAGCAGCGACTTCATGCGTTTCCCCCGAACTGTCCCCGCGTTGGATCGCGAGCGATGAGGGATGACGTGCGGATCGGACGGCGTTCGTCAACCGCAGCTTGGCCGGCCGCCCAAAAGAAGAGGGCCGCGGATTGCTCCGCGGCCCCTCCGATGTTCGCCTCAGGCGGCTTCGATCAGCACGCGTAGTACATGTCGAATTCGACCGGGTGCGGATGCAGCTGGAGACGCATCACTTCCTGCATCTTGAGCTCGATGTAGGAGTCGATGAAGTCGTCGTCCATGACGCCGCCGGCCTTCAGGAAGGCGCGGTCCTTGTCGAGGTTTTCCAGGGCTTCACGCAGCGAGCCGCAGACTTCCGGAACCTTCTTCTGCTCGCGCGGCGGCAGGTCGTAGAGGTTCTTGTCTTGGGCGGCGCCCGGGTCGATCTGGTTGATGATGCCGTCCAGGCCGGCCATCAGCAGGGCGACGAAGGTCAGGTAGGGGTTGCCCATCGGGTCCGGGAAGCGGGCTTCGATGCGCTTGGCCTTCGGCGAGTCGACGTGCGGGATACGGATCGAGGCCGAACGGTTGCGGGCCGAGTAGGCCAGCTTCACCGGGGCTTCGTAGCCGGGCACCAGACGCTTGTAGGAGTTGGTCGTCGAGTTCGAGAAGGCGTTGATGGCCTTGGCGTGCTTGATGATGCCGCCGATGTACCACAGGCACATCTGCGACAAGCCGGCGTACTTGTCGCCAGCGAACAGCGGCTTGCCGTCGGCCCAGATCGACTGGTGGACGTGCATGCCCGAGCCGTTGTCGGCGAACATCGGCTTGGCCATGAAGGTGGCCGTCTTGCCGTAAGCCGCCGCCACGTTGTGGATGACGTACTTATAGAGCTGCATCCGGTCGGCCATGGTGATCATGGTGTCGAACTTCAGGCCGAGCTCGTGCTGGGCAGGCGCCACTTCGTGGTGGTGCTTTTCCGGCCGCATGCCGAGTTCGCCCATGACGGCGAGCATTTCGCCGCGCAGGTCCTGGCAGCTGTCGACCGGGTTGACCGGGAAGTAGCCGCCCTTCGGGCCGGGCCGATGGCCCATGTTGCCTTCCGGATATTCCTTGCCGGTGTTCGACGGCAGTTCCGTCGAGTCGTAGGAGTAGCCGGTGTTGTGCGGCGCGGTGGACCAGCGCACGTCGTCGAAGATGAAGAACTCGGCTTCCGGACCGAAGAACACGGTGTCGCCGATGCCCGAGGCCTTCACGTAGTTCAGCGCGGCCTTGGCGATCGAGCGCGGGTCGCGGTTGTACGGGGTGCCGGTGTCCGGGTTCACGATGTCGCACATCAGGCACAGCGTGGTCTGCTGGTAGAACGGGTCGATGATCGCCGTTTCCAGGTCCGGACGCAGCTTCATGTCCGACTCGTTGATGGCTTTCCAACCGGCGATCGACGAACCGTCGAACATCGTGCCGTCGGTCAGGAACTCTTCGTCCACCAGGTCGATGTCGAAGGTGACATGCTGCATCTTGCCGCGAATGTCGGTGAAGCGGACGTCGACATATTTGACGTCCTTTTCTTTGATCTGGTCCAGAATGTCCTTGGCGGTCGTGGCCATGGTCTTATCCCCTTGAAGACGTCCGATAGCTAAGTTGGTCTAGACGGCTGCGGCGCCGGTCTCCCCCGTGCGGATCCGCAGAACGTCGGTGATTTCCGAAACGAAGATCTTGCCATCCCCGATACGGCCGGTGCGGGCGGCTCCGACGATGGCTTCCAGCGCCGCTTCGAGCTGGTCGTCGGCCACGACCACCTCGATTTTGATCTTGGGCAGGAAGTCCACGACGTACTCGGCCCCGCGATAGAGTTCGGTATGACCCTTCTGGCGGCCATATCCCTTGGCCTCGATCACGGTCATCCCCTGGACGCCCAGCTCCTGCAGGGCTTCCTTCACCTCGTCCAGCTTGAACGGCTTGATGATGGCTTCGATCTTTTTCATTCCAAGCTCACTGGCCTCAGGTCTCAGGCGGCGCCGCCGAAGCGGCTCGGGGCTACGAGCACGCTCGCAGTAGGGGCGACAAGAGGGTTGGGCTTGCGGTTCCGTCGCGGGAGCATGCGATGATGTGAATGATGCAAAATTAGGCAAGCGGCGCCCAAATCACGATCAGCGCCGGAAACGATTGGTTCGGGTCTTTTTCTGCGCCTTCAGCGGCGTCGGAGAAGGGCTGGGAGGGACGGAAAATGGACGAGCGCACGCCAGTTCTGATCGGAGCGGGTCAATTCACGTACAGGGGTGATCCGGGTGCTTCGCCTTCTCCCACCAGTTTGCTGAAGATTGCGGCGGAACGTGCGGCGGCCGATGCCGGGCTCGGGGCGGAAAAGCTCTCCCGGATCGATACCTTGGCCGTTGTGGGCTTCACCATCGACGCTCCCGGCGGCGGCCGGATGGTGCCGCACTCGACCAATCCGCCCGCGACTTTGGCCAAGCGCATCGGCGCTTCCCCGGCGCACGCGGTCTATTCGCACATGGGTGGAAACAGCCCCCAGCAGCTGATCAACACCGTCTGCGAGCGAATCGCCAAGGGCGAGACCCAGTTCGCTTTGGTGGTTGGCTGCGAATTCCTGGGCTCCGCCACCAAGCGGCTGACCAAAGGCTTGGGCTTCGACGACTGGGACGACGTCGAAGAGCTGCCGGAGCCAGACCGGATCGGCGATCCGCGTCCCGGCGTGACGCCCTATGAGGCCAAGCATGGCCTCGGCCGGCCGATCAACTGCTATCCCTTGTTCGAGAACGCCTTGCGCGCGCGCGACGGCCGCTCGATCCCCGGCCACCAGCGGCGGCTGGGCGAGCTGTTCGCCCCCTTCACCCAGGTGGCGGCCAAGAACCCCGAAGCCTGGTTCCCGGTTGAGCGCTCGGCCGAGGAGCTGGTCGAGGTCACCGACCGCAACCGCATGGTCGGCTTCCCCTACACCAAGTACCTGAACGCCATCATGGAGGTCGACCAGTCGGCCGGGGTGCTGGTGGCCAGCCTCAAGACGGCGCGGGAGATGGGCGTGCCGGAGGACAAGCTGGTCTATCTTCACGGCTGCGCCGACGCCTCGGACCTCTGGTATCCGCTGGATCGCCAGGACTTCCATTCCAGCCCAGCCATGCGGCTCACCGGCCAGCGGGCGCTGGAGATGGCCGGGGTGAGCCTGGACGACATCGGCCACATCGACCTCTACTCCTGCTTCCCCGTCGCCGTGGAGATCGGCGCGGAGGAGTTGGGCCTGGCGCTAGACGACCCGCGCGGCCTGACCGTTACCGGCGGGCTCCCCTATATGGGCGGGCCGGGCAACAACTACGCCATGCACTCGATCGCCGTGATGATGCAGCGGCTGCGCGACGATCCGGGCTCCTATGGGCTGGTGACCGCCAACGGCTGGTTCCTGACCAAGCAGTCGACCGGCGTCTATTCGACCAAGCCGCTCGGCGGCCCGTTCGAGCGGCAGGATCCGAAGATCATCCAGGCCCAGATCGACGCACTGCCGCACCCGACTGTCATCGAAGAGCCAAAAGGTGCGGCCACTATCGAGACCTATACGGTGGTGCACGGCCGCGAGGGTTACATGTTGGGCATCGTGGTCGGCCGCGACTCCGAAGGACGCCGTTTCGTCGCCCAGACCCCCACGGACGAGGCGACCTTGGCTGGACTTGAGGCTACAGAAGCGGTCGGCCGCACGGGGATTGTCACCCGCTCCGAGGACGGCACGCGCAACATCTTCATTCCGGATTGACCTGATGTCCCGACTTTACCTGATCCGCCACGGCAGGCCGGCCGCCGTCTGGGGCGAGGCTGACGAGGACCCGGGCCTCGACGCGGCGGGTCAGGCGCAGGCCGAAGCGGCCCGCGACCATCTGCTCAGCCTGCCGGAGGGCCAACGGCCGACCCGAGTGGTGTCCTCGCCGCTGCGCCGCTGCCGCGAGACTGCCGAACCGACCGCCAAGGCGCTGGGTGTCGAAATCGAGATCGACCCGTTCGTCGGCGAGATTCCGACCCCCAAGGCGCTGACCGCCGAGCAGCGCCCCGCCTGGCTGCGGGCCGTCTTTCAAGGCCGCTGGAAGGACGTCGAGGGCGACCTCGACTATGACGCCTGGCGCGGCGACGTCGTGAAAGCCCTGCATTCGCGCGGCGATACGGCGGTGTTTTCGCACTATGTGGCGATCAATGCGGTGATGTCGCATCTGGATGGCGATGAGCGCGTTCTGGTCTTCCGTCCGGATCACGCCTCGATCTCCACCCTGGAAACCGACGGCGGGACCTTGACCTTGGTGGAGCGGGGGCGCGAAGCCTCTACCGGAGTTCTCTAGGTCTTCGAAGGAGCGGCCGTGGCTGCGCGCAGGATTCTCACGGTCGCCGAGATCGCCGCCGCCGATCGCGCGGCCATCGCCGCGGGCACGCCCGGCGTCGAACTGATGGAGCGGGCTGGGGCCGCGGTGGCGGACGCCATCGTCGAGCGCTTCTCGCCCCGCCCCGTTTGCGTGATCTGCGGCCCTGGCAACAACGGCGGCGACGGCTATGTGGTCGCCCGGCTGCTGAAGGAGCGCGACTGGCCGGTCGAGGTCCGCGCGCTCGAGCCACCGGCCAGCGCCGACGCCAAGGCCGCGGCCGCCCGCTGGGACGGCGGCCTGACGCCGATCAGCGCTCCCATGGACGCCCGCCTCTATGTCGACGCCATGTTCGGCGCGGGTCTGGCCCGGCCGTTGAGCGGCGACGCGGCCGGGGTGGTGACACGCCTAGCGGCCCATCCGGAGCTGGTGGTCGCGGTCGACGTGCCCTCGGGCCTGCCAGGCGACACCGGCGCGCCGCAGGGACCGGTCGTGGTCGCCGTCCTGACCGTTACCTTCCACGCCAAGAAGCCGGCCCATGTGCTGCAGCCCGGCCACGAGCTCTGCGGCGAGGTGGTCGTTGCCGACATCGGTTTGGCCGAGGCCGATGGAAAGCTGATCGAGAACGGCCCGGAAGCCTGGCTGGCCCACTTCCCCTGGCCGGCCGCCAATTCGCACAAGCACGCCCGCGGTCGTTTGGTGGTCGTCTCTGGCGAGGCTTGGAGCACCGGCGCTGCGCGGCTCTCGGCGCGGGCCGGCCTGCGCATGGGCGCTGGCCTGGTGACCATCCTCTCACCCTCCGAAGCCCTGTCGGTGAACGCCGCCCATCTGGAAGCGGTGATGCTCAAGGGCTTCGACACCGAGGCTGAACTGGAGCAGGCCGCGGCCGACGTCGACGCCGCGATCATCGGCCCCGCGGCCGGGGTCACCGAGAACACTCTGGTCAACGTGCTGGCGCTGGCCCGCACCGGCGCCGCGCTGGTGATCGACGCCGACGCCATCACCGTTTTCCGCGACGATCCAGAAGAGCTGTTTTCGGTGCTCGACGTCGATGACGTGCTGACCCCGCACCCCGGCGAGTTCGAGCGCCTGTTCCCCGGCCTGCTGAAGGAATCGCCCGACCGGATCGCCGCCGCCCGGCAAGCCGCGCGGCAGGCCGACGCCATCGTGCTGCTGAAAGGCGCCGACACCGTGATCGCCGCGCCGGACGGCCGCGCCTGCGTCAATGCCAACGGCTCGCCCTGGCTGGCCACGGCCGGTTCCGGCGATGTCCTGGCCGGCTTCATCGGCTCGCTGATCGCCCAGGGCATGGAGAGCTTCGAAGCGGCCTGCGCGGCCGCCTGGATCCACGCCGAGGCCGCCGAACTGCACGGGCCGGGCCTGATCGCCGAGGACCTGCCCGGCCTGGCGCCGACCATCCTTCGCCGGCTGTACGAGGGGCGGGGGCTCTAGCGCACGCCCGTGCGCCAGCCCTCGCCGTCATGCTCCATGTACTCGGCGACGCCCTTAGCCTGCGCCTCGCCGTAGTAGCGTGAGACCACGTGCAGGGCCGCGTCGATCCCCGATGTCAGTCCGCCCGCGCTGACGAACTTGCCGTTGTCCACGAAGCGGCGGCCCTTCACGAGCCGCACAGTCGGGTATTTCTCTGCGAAGGGCTCGAAATACTCGTGGTGGGTCGCCGCCGTCTGGCCGTCAATCAGCCCGGTCGCCGCCAGCAGGAAGGCGCCGGTGCAAACCGACATCACCACGTCGGCCTTGGCGGCCGCCTCCCTGATCCAGGCGATCTTGGCCTTGTCCGTCCACCCCTGCGCCCCAATGACCAGCACCGCCGGCTGCGGGGCGTCGGAGAAGTCGTGGTCGGCGACCATCTTCATCCCGCCCGTCATCCGGATCGGGCCCTTGGTGGGCGCGACGGTATAGAGCTTGAACCCGGGCGAGGGATTGTCTTGGAACGTCTCCCAAGGGCCTGCAACGTCCATCACGTTGGCCTTGTCATCGATCAGGAAGGCGACCGGCACCGAGGCCTGCCGCGCGACGACGGGGACATCCGCGGCAGTGGCGACGGAGCGCGCAAGCCCCGCTGCGGTGATTCCGCCAAGCGCCGCTGCGCCCGAGAGGAGAAGGTAGCCGCGTCGGTCCAATCGCATGGGAAAGCCCTCAAATGTTCGCGCCACGTGGCGACGAGGAGGGGATAGGCGCGGCCGTGGAGCGTCCATAGGCCGATATTCAGACGAAAACGGACGAAGGTCGCCCGCGCTCTTGAGTCCCGAAACGTCGGATGCCTCATAGGGCGTCCGGAGGGATCACATGCAGCCGCGGCGAATTGGCCTGATCGTATTTGACGATGTCATGGCGATGGATGTCGCTGGGCCGTTGGACGTCTTCCATTCCGCCAACCCGTGCGATCAGGACGGAAGGATCCTGTACGAGGTGCTGTTGGTCGCGGCTGAACCTGGTCCCATCAGGTCGGAGTCCGGCATACTCTTTCAGCCTCACTGCACCTTGGACGAGGCTCCCGCCTTTGACACCTTGATCGTCCCGGGCGGCCGCAGCCTGCGGGTCGCGCCGCCACAGGCCGTCATCAACTTCATCCAGCATCGGGCGGCCAGCACGCCTCGTGTGGTTTCTGTTTGCACGGGACTCTACGCCCTAGCCGCCGCTGGCCTGATGGATGGCCGGAGCGCCACCACCCACTGGCGTTATGCTGAGGACTTCCGCCGACGCTTCCCCTTGGTGCGGCTCCAGCCAGAGGCCATCTTCATTAGGGACGGAAAATTCCAGACATCGGCGGGGGTCACGGCGGGGATTGATCTGGCCATGGCCATTATTGAGGCCGATCACGGTCCCTCCCTGGCGTTGGAGGTGGCGCGGGAGTTGGTGGTTTTCGTCAAGCGCCCTGGCGGCCAGACCCAGTACTCACAGCAGCTTCAGACTCAAATGCGCAGTGGCGATCGTTTCGCCGACCTCGTCGCGTGGCTGCCGGGGCACCTGAGTCAGGATCTGTCGGTGGAGGCGATGTCGCGTCGCGTGAACCTCAGCCCCCGCCACTTCTCGCGGCGGTTCACCGAGCAATTTGCGGTCTCGCCTGGAGATCACGTGACCAAGCTGAGACTCGAAATGGCCGTGCGGCTTTTGGAAGCTACCGGTCAGCGCGTGGACGTCATCGCCGCCGCGGTCGGTTTTGCCGGCCCGGACGTCTTTAGGCGCAGCTTCATCCGGGCCTACGGCATGTCGCCAAGCGCCTATCGCGCCCAAGGCAGTAGAGAGGCAGCAGCGACCGTGGCCGAGCAGACCGCCAGGTGCTGATGAATGGCCAAGCCTCGCCGGCCATGCTACGCCCGTCGTAAGATGACCTTGAGCCTCCAGCGCACAGCAGCTCTCGCAGCTAGCCTCCGTCCGGTAATGACCGGGCGGATCGTCATGCGTGTTCGGGAGGGTAGGGGTGTCTAGGGTTCGATTTCGAACCTGACGTACAGCAGAAACCCCCCTCCCGGCGACGGGAGGGGGTTTTGCGTTGCAGGCTCCTTAAGTCGTCGCCGGTCCACCACCGGAGCCCACCATGACCTCGCTCAATCCAGAACTCCTGGCGGCGCTGACGCTCTTCGCGTTTGTCTCCTCGATCACGCCTGGCCCCAACAACACGATGCTGATGGCCTCGGGCGCCAACTTCGGCTTCCGCGCAACCATCCCGCATGGGCTCGGCGTGTCGGTCGGGTTCTTTCTGTTGGTGATGGCCGTGGGCCTGGGGCTGGGCGGCCTGTTCGCCGCCTATCCGCCGCTGCACGACATCCTGGCGGTGGTGGGCGGACTGTATCTGCTGTGGCTGGCCTGGAAGATCGGCACGTCGAAGGGACTCGGCCTGGGGGAGGCCGGCGCGCGGCCGCAGACCTTCCTGCAGGCGGCCGCCTTTCAGTGGGTGAACCCCAAGGCCTGGGCCATGGCGCTCGGCGCGGTCACCGCCTACGCGCCGCGCGAGAACTACGTGTTCAACATCTTCCTGGTCTCGCTGATCTTCACCGCGATCAACCTGCCGTGCGTGATGAGTTGGACCGGCTTCGGCGTGGGCCTGCGGCGCTTCCTCGATCGCCCGGCTGTGCTGCGCGGCTTCAACATCGCCATGGCGCTGCTGCTGGTGCTTTCACTCGTCCCGGTGGCCATGGAGCTGATCGGCGCTTGACGCGCGCCAACGGTTCGCCGATGGCAGGGGCGGAACGCGGGCGTGGCGGAACTGGTAGACGCACTGGATTTAGGTTCCAGCGCCGCAAGGCGTGGAGGTTCGAGTCCTCTCGCCCGCACCATCCTGTATCGCGCCTTCGGCGCTTCGCAGGACGGGTCCTGTCGCGTCGTTCGAGGCGGGATGTTCTCGGAAGTCTTGGCGAAGAGCGCGGTTGACAAGACTGCGCGCCTTTGCGCTTGGACTAGGGCGCTCGAAATGACATAAGAGCGCCCGCTCGCCGCCGCTGGTTCGGCGGCGCATATCTTTTCACCCCTAGGGCGGAACTGCCGGCGCGAGCCCGCGCCGCACTCCGGAAGTTCAAGAATGTCGATGCAGATCGTTGAAAAGTCTGGCGAAGGCCTGAGCCGCGTCTATGGCGTGACCGTCCCGGTCGCGGACCTGAACGAGCGCCTCGAAGCGCGGATCGTGGAAATCACGCCGCAGCTGAACATCAAGGGCTTCCGCCCGGGCAAGGTTCCGGCCGCCCACGTCCGCCGTCTGCATGGCAAGGCCCTGATGGCCGAAGTGGTCGAACAGGCCATTTCCGAGACCGCCCAGAAGGTCCTGGAAGACAACAAGCTGCGCCCCGCCGGCGAGCCGGACCTGAAGCCGGAAGGCGACATCGCCGACGTGATCGAAGGCAAGGCCGACCTGGCCTACGAAATGGCCGTCGAGCTGATGCCGGAATTCGAGCCGACCGACCTGACCAAGATTTCGCTGACCCGCCCGATCTACGAGCCGAGCGAGACGGAAGTCGACGAGGCCGTCGACGAGCTGGCCAAGCAGAACCGCACCTACGAGCCGCGCACCGGCAAGTCGCTGAAGGCCAAGGATGGCGATCAGCTGCTGATCGACTTCGTCGGCCGCATCGACGGTGAAGCCTTCCAGGGCGGCACGGCCGAGGATTCGGAACTGGTGCTGGGTTCGGGCCAATTCATCCCGGGCTTCGAAGACCAGCTGGTCGGCGCCAAGCCGGGCGATGAAGTGATCGTGAAGGTGGCCTTCCCGGCCGACTACCAAGCCGCCAACCTGGCCGGCAAGGACGCCGAATTCACCACCACCGTGAAGGAAGTCCGCGCGCCGGTGGAGTCCAAGGCCGATGACGCCATGGCCGAACGCCTGGGCATCGAGAGCCTCGAAAAGCTCAAGGAACTGCTGAAGTCGAACCTGGAGTCGCAATACGCCGGCGCCTCGCGCTTCAAACTGAAGCGCGCGCTGCTGGACGTGCTCGACGAGAAGCATGACTTCCTGCTGCCGCCGAAGATGGTCGCCGCCGAGTTCGCTGCGATCTGGCAACAGGTCCAGCAGGACAAGGAACGGGGCGGCCTGCCGCCGGAAGACGCCGAGAAGTCGGACGACCAGCTCGAAACCGAGTACCGCAAGATCGCCGAGCGCCGCGTGCGCCTGGGTCTGGTGCTGGCCGAGATCGGCCGCGCCAACAACGTCCAGGTCACCGAGCAGGAGCTGCTGGACGCCATGCGCGCCGAAGCCATGCGCTATGGCCAGCAAGCCCAGCAGATCTTCGACATGTTCCGTCAGAACGCCAACATGCAGGCCCAGCTCCGTGCGCCGATCTTCGAGGACAAGGTCGTCGACCTGATCGTCGAAAAGGCCACCGTGAAGGACGAGAAGGTCTCCAAGGAAGAGCTTCTGAAGGAAGACGACATGCCGGAAGGCTACGGCGCCTAAACGCCGATCGCCTCAAGGCTGACGCATTGAAATCCCTCCCGGCGACGGGAGGGATTTTCTTTAGGACTATCGGTCACCTTGCGCTGGCCCCTCCGCCACGCGATATCGGAGGGGAACGCGGCTCTGTGCGCAGAGTCGACCAATCAGAGAGGCTTACTTTTATGCGTGACCCGCAGATCACCGCCCTGAACCTCGTGCCGATGGTGGTGGAGCAGACGAGCCGCGGCGAGCGCGCCTTCGACATCTTCTCCCGCCTGCTGAAAGAGCGCGTGATCTTCCTGAACGGTCCGGTCGAGGACGGCATGTCGGCGCTGATCTGCGCCCAGCTGCTCTACCTCGAGGCCGAGAACCCGAAGAAAGAGATCCAGATGTACATCAACTCCCCCGGCGGAGTGGTGACGTCCGGCCTCGCGATCTACGACACCATGCAGTACATCCGCTCGCCGGTCGTGACCCTCTGCATGGGCATGGCCGCGTCGATGGGCTCGTTCCTGCTGATGGCGGGCGAAAAGGATCAGCGCATCGCCCTTCCCAACAGCCGCATCATGGTTCACCAGCCCTCGGGCGGTTACTCGGGCAAGGCCTCGGACATCGAGCGTCACGCCGAGGACATCATCAAGACCAAGCGCCGGCTGAACGAGATCTACGCCAAGCACACCGGCCGCACCTATGAAGAGGTCGAGGAAAAGCTCGACCGCGACACCTTCATGACCCCGGAAGAGGCCAAGGAGTGGGGCTTGGTCGATCACGTGATCGAGCGCCGCGCCGACGACTAGACCGGTCATGCCGGGCCACTTCCTCGTCGTAGGCGGGACCGGAATGCTCAGTGGACTTGTGGAGGCGCTCGCCGGAGACGGCGGGCGCTTTTCGCTTTTGTCGCGGCGTGCCTCGCGGGTCGCCGGGGATCGCGGTTTCGACTGCGACTACCACGACGAGGCGGCCTTCCGCCGCGCCTTGATGGCCGCGGTACACCGCAACGGGCAGATCGATCTGGCCGTCGCCTGGTTCCACACCCTGAAGATCCCCGCGCCGCGGCTGCTGGCCGAGCAGGTGAGGGGGCGCATGTTCCAGGTGCTCGGCAGCGCGACCGCCGATCCGGCCCATCCGGACCGCCTGCAGCGGGCGGCGGAGGTCGCTGAAGGCCTGCCCGACTGCCGGCTGCGCCAGGTCGTCCTGGGGTTCGTGCAGGACGACGGCGGTTCGCGCTGGCTGACCAACGCCGAGATCAGCGCTGGAACGCTGGAGGCGATCACCGTGGATCGGCCGCTCACCATCGTCGGCCAGGTGGAGCCCTGGGCCGCTAGGCCCTGAGCCGCTCGCCGGTCAGCGCCAGAAGCGCCGCCCGGCCCTCTGCGCCGCTGACGTCAAAGCGCTCGAAGTCGCCGCCATCGGCTGTGCGGATATCGGCGAACAGGCCCTTGGGGTCCTCGTGGAAATGCAGGAAGGCCTTGGACTTGCGATAGAAGACGCCGCGCTTCTTCTCGACCATGCCCGGGTGGGCGCGCAACTCCGCCAGCAGTGGCTCAAGCTGGTCGAGGGCGTCCTGGCCTGCGTGCTTCATGGCGCTCAGTCTTCGCGGGGATATTGCCCTGGTCTGGCCAGATAGTAGTCCGCCGCCGGCAGGCCGTCTTCAGCCTCCACTGCAGCGTTGAACACCCTTTCGTCGAAGCCGCCGCGCTCGTCCCGCTTGGCCAGGCGACGCTGTTCGACCAGATCTAGGCTGGAGCCGTGCGCCTCGGCCAGGGCGCGGAGCACTTCCAGCACGTCGGCCAGTTCACCGAGCAGATCGCCGTCATTGGCGTCACGGACCTCCAAGGCCTCCTCGACCAACTTCTCGCGAAGCGCGGCCAGGTACTCCGCATCGTCCAGCCGACGGTCGAACACCGCTAGGCCTTGGGCCCGCATCATGGCCGGCAGGCGATCGCGGATCAGCTTCTGGACGCGAAACCGCATCAACGACCTCCAGCAGGGATCAGGGCTTTTCCTGGAACACGCGGTATCCAGGCTCGTCGGCGATGGCCAGCATCTCATGGTCGCCGCTGGTGTCGCCATAGGCCGCCCGCAGTCGCAGGCCCGGGCCGAAGACTTCCTCCAGCCGCCGTACTTTTTCGGCCCCCCGGCAGTTGGAGCCGACGAACGACCCGATCACCCGGTCCCGCTCATCGAACGCCAGTTCCGTCCCCAGGAGCAGGTCGGCGCCAAGGCCGCGGGCGAAGGGGGCGACCACGATCTCCGGCGAGGCGGTGACGATCACCATCTTGGCCCGGCGCTGGGTCCAGCGCCGCCAGGTGCGCAACGCGTCGGGGCGCAGCAGTCGAGGGGCCATCAGCTCGGCGAAGGCCTTGGCGTCGGCCTCCAGGCGCTCGCGCGACACGCCGGACAGGAACTCGCGAGTGGCCGCCGCCTTGATCCGGCCGCGATTGCGATGTCCCAAATATGAAATCGCGCTCGGGATCAGCCGGGCCATGCCGAGATTGTACCGCGCCGGGCCGGCGCGCCACTTCAGGAAGGCCGTATAGCTGTCGTGCGTCGTCAGGGTGCCGTCGAAGTCGAAAGCCACCACGCCGGCGTCCTCAACGCCTTCGTCCAGCGTTTCCGTCTGCGATCCGCCGATGCGCAGCAGTTGTCGTCTAGCCATACGTCCCCCAACGCGCCGCAACCGCATGCGGGTCAACTCAGGCTGAGCCGCTACAGGGCGGCGCGAGCACTTGAGGTGCGGCGTAGTGTGCGGCTCTCTTGCGCCTTTTCGACACAATCCCATCTAGGGATTCGGACATGCCTGCCATCAGGCGCCCCGCCGCCAAATGTCACTGAAGCGTCTCGGAGGCTTGTGATCGTGGCCCGGATCGGGGAATGTCAAGGATTAGACAACCCCGGGCACGTATCCTGCACTGATGGCGTCAGGGACGCCGCCGGGCCGAGCGACGGCGAAAACTTCGGTGGACGCCGCCGAGAGAGTGAGAAACGACCATGACCAAGGCCGCGAGCGGGGACTCCAAGAGCACTCTGTATTGCTCTTTCTGCGGCAAGAGCCAGCACGAGGTCCGCAAGCTTATCGCGGGCCCGACGGTGTTCATCTGCGATGAATGCGTCGAGCTGTGCATGGACATCATTCGGGAAGAACACAAGATTTCCTTTGTTAAATCAAAGGATGGCGTGCCGACCCCGAAGGAAATCCGGGAAGTTCTCGACGACTATGTGATCGGCCAGGACCACGCCAAGAAGGTCCTCTCGGTTGCGGTTCACAATCACTACAAGCGCCTGAACCACGCGACGAAGAACAACGACGTTGAGCTGGGCAAGGCCAACATCCTGCTGATCGGTCCGACCGGCACCGGCAAGACGCTGCTGGCCCAGACGCTCGCGCGAATCATCGACGTGCCGTTCACCGTGGCCGACGCCACGACCCTGACCGAAGCCGGCTACGTCGGCGAGGACGTCGAAAACATCATTCTGAAGCTGCTGCAGTCGGCCGACTACAATGTCGAGCGGGCCCAGCGCGGCATTGTCTACATCGACGAAGTGGACAAGATCAGCCGCAAGTCGGACAACCCTTCGATCACCCGCGACGTGTCGGGCGAGGGTGTGCAGCAGGCGCTGCTGAAGATCATGGAAGGCACCGTCGCCTCGGTGCCGCCGCAAGGCGGGCGCAAGCATCCGCAGCAGGAGTTCCTGCAGGTCGACACCACCAACATCCTCTTCATCTGCGGCGGCGCCTTCGCCGGCCTGGAGAAGATCATCTCGGCCCGCGGCCAAGGCACCTCGATCGGCTTCGGCGCCAAGGTGTCTGACCCGGACGATCGCCGCACCGGCGAGATCTTCCGTCAGGTGGAGCCTGACGACCTGCTGCGCTTCGGCCTGATTCCGGAATTCGTCGGCCGTCTGCCGGTCATCGCGACCCTGGACGACCTGGACGAGCCGGCGCTGGTGAAGATCCTCACCGAGCCGAAGAACGCTTTCGTGAAGCAGTATCAGCGCCTGTTCGACATGGAGAACGTCGGCCTGACCTTCACCGACGACGCCCTGATGGCGGTGGCCCGCAAGGCCATCATCCGCAAGACCGGCGCGCGCGGCCTGCGCTCGATCCTCGAAGGCATCCTGCTCGACACCATGTACGAGCTGCCGACCTATGACGGCGTCGAAGAGGTGGTGGTCAACGCCGAGGTGGTCGAGGGCCGCGCCCAGCCCCTGGTCATCTACGCCGAGCGCCGCGACAAGGGTGGCGCGGCGTAAGCCGGGTCGTACTGAATGATCAAGGGCCCCGCGGACCTGCGCCGCGGGGCCCTTTTCGTTTGGGGTTGAGTGTGAGCCAGGCGCTCACCTCGCCCTGCGACCGCGGCGTAATCGCCGCCACCGGTCATTGCGACGACAGCGCCCGCGGTCCGCTGGTCCTGGCCGGGACCGTGCTGGGTTCGAGCCTCGCCTTCATCGACGGCTCGGCGGTGAACCTGACCCTGCCCGTAATCCAGCGCGAACTGGGCGGCGACGCCGCCTCGGCGCAGTGGGTGATGAACGCCTACGCGCTTCTGCTTGGCGCCTTGGTGCTGGCGGGTGGCGCGGCGGCGGACCGCTACGGCCGCCGGCGAGTGTTCGTGGTCGGCGTGGTGCTGTTCTCCGCCGCCTCGGCCCTCTGCGGCGCTGCGCCGAACCTCTTGCTGCTGATCATGGCCCGGGCGCTCCAAGGGGTCGGGGCTGCGCTGCTGGTTCCGGCCAGTCTGGCGCTGCTGGGCGCGTCCTTCGACGAGAAGGGCAGGGGCAGGGCGGTCGGCATCTGGGCCGGCGTAAGCGGTCTGATGAGCGCCGTCGGCCCGGTGCTGGGCGGCTGGCTGACCGACACCGTCTCCTGGCGGGCGGTTTTCTTGATCAATCTGCCGCTGGCCGCCCTGGCCATCACCTTCATCCTGTCGGGCGCGCGTGAGAGCCGGCTGGCCACGGCCGGTCCTGTCGACTGGGCGGGCGCGGCCTGCGTCACGCTTGGCCTGACCGCGCTGACCTGGAGCCTGACCGAGGCCTCCGGTCGGGGCGCAGGCCCGCTCCTTTGGAGTGTTCTCGCCGTCGGCGCCGCGCTGTTGATCGCCTTCCTGCTGGTCGAGCGTCGGGCGGAAAGTCCGATGGCGCCGTTGGGGCTGTTCAAGTCAAAGGCGTTCAGCGGCGCCAACCTGCTGACCTTCCTGCTCTACGCCGCGTTCGGCGGCGCGCTGTTCCTGCTGCCTTTCCAGCTGATCAACGTGCATGGCTATGCGGCGACGGCGGCGGGCGCAGCGCTGCTGCCGCTATCGGGCGGGCTGGCGGTGCTGTCGCCGCTGACGGGAGCATTGGCGCACCGGATTGGGGTCAGGGCGATGCTAACGCTTGGCCCCTGGCTGGTGGCCGCCGGGTTCGCCAGCCTGGCCTGGAGCGCGCAGCATGGCGGCTACTGGCTGGGGGTGTTTCCCGGCCTCGTCCTGCTGGCGTTCGGCATGGGCGTGACGGTGGCTCCATTGACCGACGCCGTGCTGGGCGCGGCGCCCCGCGAGTACGAGGGCGCGGCCGCAGGCGTGAACAACGCCACCGCGCGGATCGGCGGCCTGATGGCTGTGGCCTTGGCCGGCTTCGTCATCGCCCCCGGCGCGCCGGAGGTTATGACAGAGGGCTACCGATGGGCGATGGTCGCCGCCGCGGCCCTGGCCATCGCCGCGGGGCTGATCGGAGCGCTGACCATGCCGCGGCGCAGCTCTGGGGAAATGAAGTGATGCGGGTCCTGCTCGTTCTCGCCGCCAGCGCCTTGGCGCTGGCCGCCTGCGATCGCAAGCCGCCTGCGGCGGCCGCGCCCGCGGCGTCACAGTCTGCCCCGCGCGCTCCAGCGCCGATCGCTGCGCCCAGCGGCGAGTTCGACCCCATTTCGACCACCGCCATGGGCGTCACCGGCGACTTCACCGCAGCGGACGGAACCCTGAAGTTCGCTCAGGGGCAGAGCTACGCCGTTACAGGCGTCTCGATGCAGAAGGGGAGCGAGCCGTACGCTTCGACCAAGGCCAGCTTCGCCAGCCTGATCAACGTGTCGGACGCGGCCGAGCTGACAGTGTTCAAGGTCGTCGCCGAGGATCCGGCCAAGGCGCCGAACGGCGGATTTTGCGGCAAGACGCCAACCACCTATCTGGTCACCCACAATGGGGTCGATGGGAGCGGGCAGCCCGCCTACGTCATCGTCGCGTTCAGCGGCGCGGCGCCGCCCAGCGCCGCCTCCGCCGAGACCGAGCTCTGCGGCACGTTCATGTACGCGCCGCGGTACGACTAGGCAGAGGCTCTGGATGAAATGTTGAAAACTGAGGCCTCGCGGGCGGCCGGCGTCTGCAAGTTCTTCGCGCTACCCTGTCACTTCGTCGCGGACCACTCTGGCCGCGCTTGAATGCGGCGACGAAGCGTCCACATAAATGAGCCGAGAAGCCGCCGTCGAAGGCGGACGGGCCGTCCGACTCAGACGCATCGTCTGTAGTAACCGCGGTCCGGGGGCCGAGCCTGGTGTTCCAACGGGCCGGCAGGAGTTAG
This sequence comes from Phenylobacterium sp. P4_E10, assembly GCF_056401675.1. NCBI lineage: Bacteria > Pseudomonadati > Pseudomonadota > Alphaproteobacteria > Caulobacterales > Caulobacteraceae > Phenylobacterium > Phenylobacterium sp. P4_E10. The sequence continues at coordinate 189,913 of NZ_JBFUIW010000004.1, forward strand.
AACGCATCATGTCCGAGATCAAAACCCTTCCCATTCTGCCGCTGCGGGACATCGTGGTGTTCCCGCATCAGCCGGTGCCGCTCTTCGTGGGCCGGGAGAAATCCGTACGCGCGCTCGAAGAGGCGATGCGGGGCGAAGGCAAGCAGATCCTTCTGGCGACGCAAAAGGACAAGGACGACGACGATCCGTCGCCCGAGGCCATCTATGACGTCGGCGTCGTCGCGACGGTCCTGCAGCTGCTGAAGCTTCCCGACGGCACCGTGAAGGTGCTGGTGGAAGGCAAGGCCCGCGCCGGCATTTCCCGCTTCACCGCGCAGGAAGAATACTACGAAGCCGAGATCGCCTTCATTTCTGAGGACGGCGCCGCTTCGCCGGAGGCCGAAGCGCTGTCGCGCGCGGTCGTCGAGCAATTCGAAAACTACGTCAAACTGAACAAGAAGGTGCCGCCGGAGGCCCTGGCCTCGATGCCGCAGGTCGACGCGCCCGGCGAACTGGCCGACCGCATCGCCTCGCACCTGTCCGTGAAGATCGCCGAGAAGCAGAGCCTGCTTGAGGTCTTCAACGTCGTGAAGCGCCTGGAGAAGGTCTACGCCCTGATGGAGGGCGAAATCTCGGTCATGCAGACCGAGAAGAAGATCCGCAACCGCGTGAAGCGGCAGATGGAGAAGACCCAGCGCGAGTACTATCTCAACGAGCAGATGAAGGCGATCCAGCGCGAGCTGGGCGAGCAGGACGATCAGCGCGACGAGCTGCTCGAGCTCGAAAAGCGCATCAAGAAGACCAAGCTGTCCAAGGAGGCCCGCACCAAGGCCGAGGGCGAGCTGAAGAAGCTGCGCAACATGAGCCCGATGTCGGCGGAATCGACCGTCGTGCGGAACTACCTCGACTGGCTGCTGTCGATCCCGTGGGGCAAGGCCAAGACCAAGGCTATCGACCTGAACAAGGCCGAGGAGATCCTGAACCGCGACCACTTCGGCCTCGAGAAGGTCAAGGAGCGGATCCTGGAGTACCTGGCCGTGCAGGCGCGGACCGGTTCGCTGAAGGGCCCGATCCTCTGCCTGGTCGGTCCTCCCGGCGTGGGCAAGACCTCGCTGGGCAAGTCGATCGCTGAGGCGACCGCGCGTGAATTCGTGCGCGTCTCCCTGGGCGGCGTGCGCGACGAGGCCGAGATTCGCGGCCACCGCCGGACCTATATCGGCTCCATGCCGGGCAAGATCATTCAGTCGATGAAGAAGGCCAAGTCGACCAACGCCTTCTTCCTGCTGGACGAGATCGACAAGATGGGCAGCGACTACCGGGGCGACCCGGCCTCGGCCCTGCTTGAGGTCCTGGACCCGTCGCAGAACTCGACCTTCGCCGACCACTATCTGGAGGTGGACTACGACCTGTCGCCGGTGATGTTCGTCACCACCGCCAACAGCCTCAACATGCCCCAGCCGCTGCTGGACCGCATGGAGATCATCCGCATCCCCGGCTACACCGAGGATGAAAAGGTCGAGATCGCCAAGCGCCACGTCCTGCCGAAGCTGACCAAGGACCACGGCCTGACGGCCGAGGAGTTCGTGGTGCCAACGGAGACCATCCGCGACCTGATCCGCTACTACACCCGGGAAGCCGGCGTCCGCTCGCTCGAGCGGGAACTGGGCAATCTGGCGCGTAAGACGGTTCGGGATCTGGGCCGCGAGGCCGTCACCTCGATCACCGTCGACGCCGATCGGCTGGCCAAGTACGCGGGCGTTCAGAAGTACCGCTACGGCGAGACCGACGCTGAAGATCAGGTCGGCATCATCACGGGCCTCGCCTACACCGAGTTCGGCGGCGATATCCTGACCATCGAAGCGGTCAAGATGCCGGGCAAGGGCCGCATGTCCATCACGGGCAACCTGAAGGACGTGATGAAGGAGTCCATCGCGGCGGCCAACTCGTATGTCCGCAGCCGGGCGACCCACTTCGGCATCGAGCCTCCGGTCTTCGAGAAGACCGACGTGCACATCCACGTGCCGGACGGCGCCACGCCCAAGGACGGTCCGTCAGCGGGCGCGGCGATGGCCACGGCAATCGTCTCGGTGCTGACCGGCATTCCGATCCGCAAGGACATCGCCATGACCGGCGAAGTCACCTTGCGCGGCCGGGTGACCGCGATCGGCGGCCTGAAGGAAAAGCTGCTCGCGGCTCTGCGCTCCGGCGTGAAGACCGTGCTGATCCCGCAGGAGAACGTGAAGGACCTGGCCGATATCCCCGACAACGTGAAGTCGGCGCTCGAGATCGTGCCGGTTTCCAACGTCGACGAGGTGTTGGCGCGGGCGCTGATTCAGCCCCTGAGTCCCATCGAATGGAACCCTGCGGACCAGCCGGCGGTGTCGGTTCAGGCCGATGATGGGGCCGACGAGGCCGTGATCACCCACTAATCAGTGGAAAACTGAGAAAAAATAAGGCGGCGCGAGGTCTTCTCGCGCCGCCTTTGTTTGACGCGCGAGAATCGACCGCCATAATCGCGCAACGCGAAGCAGCCTCGCGCTTCCGCGAGGGGTTCGCGGTTTGAATAACGGGCTGGGAGAGACAGGAAATGACCAAGGCCGAACTCGTCACGGCGATCGCCGACAAGGCGGGCCTCAACAAGGCGCAGGCGAAGGACGCTCTGGAAGCGTTCATCGATAGCGTCACGGAGTCGCTGAAGGCGGGGCAGGAAGTCCGACTCGTCGGTTTCGGCAGCTTCGTTCCGGTGACCCGCGCCGCGGGCACTGCGCGCAACCCGCGCACCGGCGAGACCGTGAGCCGTCCGGCTTCGAAGACCGCGCGCTTCCGCGTCGGCGAAGGCCTGAAGGGCTCGCTGAACTAAGAACCGTCCATACGGTTTAGCGTTCAAGGGGCGGCCTCCGGGATTTCGGAGGCCGCCCCTTTTCGCATTATATGGGGCGGCTAGCTCAGCTGGTCAGAGCACCTGGTTTACACCCAGGGGGTCGGGGGTTCGAACCCCTCGCCGCCCACCAGCCTTCGCCCGTTCCACGGGCTACGGCTCGGCAAGCCCCATCCAGGGCGAAGGCTGCCGCGCCGAAGCGTAGCGAAGGCGGGCTTCTGAGTTGAGTGAGTGGCTCGGCCCGTTYCWCGGGCTACGGCTCGGCAAGCCCCATCCAGGGCGAAGGCTGCCGCGCCGAAGCGTAGCGAAGGCGGGCTTCTGAGTTGAGTGAGTGGCTCGGCCCGTTYCWCGGGCTACGGCTCGGCAAGCCCCATCCAGGGCGAAGGCTGAAGGCCGGGCCGGGACAAGACGTGAGGGGGCAATCCTGAAGTACGTCTACATCCTTGAGAGCACTGACGATCCGGGTCGCCACTATGTCGGCCTCACCAGCGACCTGCGTGCGCGGCTCGAACGCCACAATGCTGGACAGGTCAGCCACACTTCCAAGTTCGCACCCTGGCGGGTGAAGTCCTATTTCGCCTTCGCCGACGAACTCAAGGCCATAGCGTTCGAGAAATACCTGAAGAGCGCTTCTGGGCGCGCGTTTGCTAAGAAACGACTTTGAGCATGCTCCACCGCCCCCTCGGCGCCACTGGCCTCAGCGTCTCCGAAATCGGCCTCGGCTGCGCCAGCTGGTGGGGCCAGAAGGCGTTTGACGAGCGCCAGGCCATCGCCCTGGTCCATGCCGCGCTCGATCACGGCGTTACCTTCTTCGACACCGGCCCGGCCTATTCGGGCGGCGAGGCCGAGCCGCGGCTCGGTCGGGCGCTGAAGGGCAGGGCGCTGGACGGTCTGGTCATCGCCACTAAGGCCGGCACCTGGCATGACGGTCATCGCGTCCTCCGGGATTTCCGCCCGGCCGCCATCGAGGCCAGCGTCGAGCGTAGCCTGCGCCATCTCGGCCTCGAAAGCCTGCCGCTGCTTCAGCTGCACGGCCCCGCCATCGCCGAATTGAATGACGACATGTTGGCCATGCTGGAAGGCCTCAAGCGCCGCGGCCTGGTCCGCGTTGTGGGCGCCAACAGCTTCGATCCGGCGGTCGCCGCCCATGTCGCCAGCCTGCCGACCTTCGACGTCGTGATGGTCGACTACAACGTTCTGCGGCCGGAGCGCGCGCCGCTGATCGCCGAAGCGGCCGAGCAGGGCAAGGGCGTGCTGGCCGGCATGGCGCTGGCCATGGGGCATCCGAATCGCCAGGTGCTGCGTATCCGTGCCCCCCGTGACGTCTGGTACGCCCTGCGCGCGCTGAAGAACCACCGGACCGACATCGCCAAGGGCGCCCGCTTCGGCTTTCTCGCCGACACGCCGGGCATGAGCGCCGCCCAGGCCGCCCTGGCCTATGTGCTGGCCAATCCCCACGTCTCCTGCGCGGTCATCGGCACCACGCGGATGGGCCACCTGCTGGAGAACCTGGCCGCATCGGGCATGAGCCTGCCAACAGCGACCCTGGCGCAAATACGCCGCGCCCAGGGCATGGAGTAGGGCGGTGAGCGACGAGGACTTCCTGAAACGGGCCGTGGCTCTGGCCGAATCCAATGTGCGCGACAGCGGCGGCCGTCCCTTCGGCGCCCTGGTGGTCAAGGACGGCGCGGTGCTGGCGAGCGGCGTCAACGAGATCGGCGTCACCGGGGACCCCACCGCGCACGCGGAGCTATCCGCCATCCGCAGGGCGGCCCAGGTCCTGGGCTCGCCCCGTCTGGACGACTGCGTGGTCTACGCCAGCGGCCAGCCGTGCCCGATGTGTCTCTCGGCGATGTACCTGACCGGCGTGAAGGCGGTCCGCTTCGCCTTTTCCAACGTGCAAGGCGAGCCGTTTGGCCTCTCCACCGCGGCGGTCTACGCCGAGCTGGCTAAACCCCTGGACGCCCAGGCGCTCGACATCCGGCAGGTCGCCGTCGGCGAGCCCGAAGCTTACCGGATCTGGGCGGCGACACGCTCAAGCTAGCCGCGCCAACCGAACTTAGTTTGGTTTCAATGGCTTGTTGTCGGCTCGGTCCGATTGGTCTTTGATCGCTCCCAACGGCGCCCCGAGCGCCGACCACAGGGAGTTCGTGCGATGGCTGACGGCGCCATGAAGCTGGCCGACGAGGCGCGCGCCCGCGCCTTTTCCATCCCGCTGGATGAGATCCACCCCGGCGATCCTGAGCTGTTTCGCACCGACACCCACTGGCCGTACTTCGAACGCCTGCGCCGCGAGGACCCGGTCCACTGGTGCAAGGACAGCGAGTTTGGCCCGTACTGGTCGGTCACCAAGTACAACGACATCATGGCGGTCGACACCAATCACGGGGTCTTCTCGTCCGAGGCGGCGCTCGGCGGCATCACTATCCGCGATGCCCGGCCTGACCTGCGGCGGCCCAGCTTCATCGCCATGGACCCGCCCAAGCACGACGTGCAGCGCAAGACCGTCAGCCCCGTCGTCTCCCCCGCCAACCTGCAGGTGCTGGAGCCGCTGATCCGCGAGCGCGCCGCCCGCATCCTCGACGAGTTGCCGATCGGCGAGACCTTCGACTGGGTCGATCGGGTCTCCATCGAGCTGACCACCCAGATGCTGGCCACCCTGTTCGACTATCCGTTCGAGCGCCGGCGCGAACTCACGCACTGGTCCGACGTGGCGACCTCCATGCCGATGCCCGGCGGCCTGGTGGAGACGGAGGAGGCCAAGCAGGCCGAGCTGATGGAGTGTCTGTCCAGCTTCAACGAGCTCTGGAACCAGCGGGTCAACGCGCCGCCCACCGGCGACCTGATCTCGATGCTGGCCCACGGCGAGGCGACTCGGAACATGAGCCCGGACGAGTATCTCGGGAACATCATCCTGCTGATCGTCGGCGGGAACGACACCACCCGTAACTCGATCAGCGGCGGCGTCCTGGCGCTGAACCAGAATCCCGACCAGTACGACAAGCTGCGCGCCGATCCGTCGCTGGTCCCGTCGATGGTCTCCGAGATCATCCGCTGGCAGACCCCGCTCGCTCACATGCGCCGCACCGCCCTGGCCGATGTCGAGGTCGGCGGCAAGACCATCCGCAAGGGCGACAAGGTCGTCATGTGGTACGTCTCGGGCAACCGCGACGACACCGTTATCGACAGCCCGGATCGTTTTATCATCGACCGTGAGCGGCCGCGTCAGCACCTGTCGTTCGGCTTCGGCATCCACCGCTGCGTCGGCAACCGGCTGGCCGAGCTGCAGCTCCGCATCGTCTGGGAGGAGATCCTCAAGCGGTTCTCGTTCGTCGAGGTGGTCGGCGAGCCGCGCCGCGTCCGCTCCAGCTTCGTCAAAGGCTACGAGACCTTGCCGGTGCGGCTGCACGCTAAATAGTTCCTCCCCCGCTGGGGGAGGTGGATCGGCGCACCAGCGCCGAGAGGGGGTATGCCGATGGACGGCGTCCCCCTCAGCCGGCCATGCGGCTGGCAGCTCCCCCAGAGGGGGAGCAATGATGGCCCCGCCCGCCCAAATACCCTTCCGCGACGGCGCCCTTTTCCTCGTCCGCGAGAGGCGTAGTCTGCCCGCATAACAACGATAAACGGGCGGAGACGAGACATGGCTGCCGGCGTCGACCTTGGGCCTCTTGATCAGGCGTTGGAGACGGCGCACCTGCCGGCGCTCTCCGCAGCCCTGGTCCATCTGACCGGCGATCCGGCGTGGCTGCGGCCCGAATGGCGGCCGATGTATACGCCGTTGTCGCGCGGCGAGACCGGGGTCCCCGAGGACGAGCAGGCCAAGATGCGCGCCTTGGCCAAGGTCGCCATCACCGACTACCTGACCGGCAAGACGCCGATGGCGCCGACCCCTGGGCCCGAGTTGGTCCGCCAGATGATGAGCTTCGTGGCCGGGGCCGACATTCCCGACGGCTATGGCGAGTTTCTCACCGACGAACTGGCCCTCGACGGCCATTCCTCCAAGGACCCGCAGTGGTCGCCGGAGGTGAAGAGCGTCGCGCGGCGGATGCATGTGCTGGTGGTCGGGGCGGGGATGTCGGGCCTGCTGACCGCTCTGCGCCTGGAACAGGCCGGCGTGCCGTTCGAGGTGGTCGACAAGAACGCCGACGTCGGCGGGACCTGGCTGGAGAACTCGTATCCCGGCTGCCGGGTCGACTCCTCCAACCACATGTACTCCTACAGCTTCGAACCCAATCACTTCTGGCCTCAGCACTTCTCGACCCAGCCGGTGCTGCTCGACTATTTCCGCGGGGTGGCCCAGCGCCATGACCTGAAGAAGCACATCCGCTTCGAGACCACGGTCGAGGAGATGGTCTGGGACGAGCATCGCGCCCTCTGGAAGGTTCGCCTGAAGACGCCCAATGGGATCGAGCATGCCGAGGCGAGCGCCGTCGTCACGGCGGTCGGACAGCTCAATCGACCGCGCTATCCGGAGATCAAGGGCCGCGAGCGCTTCTCCGGGCCGGCCTTCCACTCGGCCGAATGGCGGCACGACGTCGACCTGACCGGCAAGCGGGTGGCGGTGATCGGCACTGGCGCCAGCGCCTACCAGTTTGTCCCCGAGATCGCCGGCAAGGTCGGCAGTCTGACCGTCTTCCAGCGCACGCCGCCGTGGGGCTTCCCGGTGCCGCACTATCACGAGGACGTCCCGGAAGGGATGAACTGGCTGATGGAGCACGTGCCGCTCTATGACAAATGGTACCGCTTCTGGATGTTCTGGATGGTGACCGACGGCCTGCTGCCGATGGTCACCGCCGATCCGGGCTGGAATGGTCCCCCGACCGCGGTCAGCGAGCTCAACCAGGGCTTCCGTGAGATGATCGCCATGGCCATTGCGGCCCAGGCCCCGGAGCGCCCCGACCTGGTCGAGAAGGTGATTCCGACCTATCCGATCGGCGGCAAGCGCTCACTGCTGGACAACGGCGTCTGGATGGCCGCCCTGCAGCGCCCGAACGTCGAACTGGTGACCGAGGGGATCAGCGAGATCACCGAGACGGGCGTCGTCACCGCCGACGGCCAGGTCCGCGACTTCGACGTCGTCATCTACGGCACAGGCTTCTACGCCTCGAAGTTCCTGTGGCCGATGCAGATCAAGGGCCGCGGCGGGGCCGACCTGCACGAGACCTGGGGCGGCGACGCCAAGGCCTATCTCGGCATGACCACGCCGGGCTTCCCGAACCTGTTCATGATCTACGGCCCCAACACCAACATCGTGGTCAACGGTTCGATCATCTTCTTCTCGGAGTGCAGCGTCCGCTACATCGTCGGCTGCCTGAAGTTGCTGGCGGAAACCGGCTCGGCGGCGATGGAGCCCAAGCGCGAGGTCCATGACGCCTTCAACGTCAAGATCGACGAGGGCAATCGCCTGATGGCCTGGGGCGCCCCGCAGGTGTCCAGCTGGTACAAGAACGAGAAGGGCAGGGTGAGCCAGAACTGGCCCTTCGCCCTGGTCGACTACTGGCGCGCCACCCTGGCGCCCGATCCGAAGGACTTCGTGCTCAGCAAGAGCGCCGAACTGGTCGGTTAGCGAGAGGGAGGGGAACCGGATGAGCGAACTTCAAGGCGGCTGCGCGTGCGGCAAGGTGCGCTACAAGATCAGCCAGGCCCCGATGGGCGTTGGGGTCTGCCATTGTCGCCAGTGCCAGTACAGCAGCGGCGGCGGCCCCAACTACGTAGCGCTGGTCCTGCGCTCAGACTTCGAGGTCACCAAGGGCGAGCCCAAGACCTTCGCCAGCCCCGGCGGCAGCGGTCAGGACGTGCTGCGCGCCTTTTGCCCGGACTGCGGCACGCCGCTCTACTCCGATCCGGGCTCGATCCCGTTCCTGGCGGTCAAGCTGGGCGGGCTGGACGATCCGTCGGCGCTGTCGCCCGGAATGCACATCTGGACCGTCGAGGCGCCTTCCTGGCACCAGATGACGCCCGGTCTGCCGGCGTTCGAGCGCGGCCCGCCCGGCTAGGCCGGCCGCGCATGGCGGCGGGGGGCGCCGGCGCTATAGCTGATCGCTCGACGCGTTCGCTGGAGATTTCCGCATGTCCCTGAAGCTCGCCGTCATCGTCTGCTCTACCCGCCCTGGCCGGGTCGGCATCTCCATCGCGCGCTGGTTCGAGGGCTACGCCAAGGCGCACGGCGGCTTCGATGTGACGCTGGAGGATCTGGCCGACTACGACCTGCCGGTCTTCGACGAGCCGCACCATCCGCGGCTGCGCAAGTACGAGCACGATCACACCAAGGCCTGGAGCGCCGCGGTCGAGCGGGCCGACGCCTACGTGTTCGTGACGCCGGAGTACAACTACGGCCCGCCGCCGTCGTTCGTGAACGCGATGAACTACCTGGTCCTGGAATGGCAGAACAAGGTGGCCGGCTTCGTCAGCTACGGCGGCGTCTCCGGCGGCATCCGCGCCGTGCAGACCGAAAAGCTGATGCTGACCAGCTTCAAGATCATGCCTCTGCCGGAGCTGGTGATGATTCCGATGTTCCCCCAGCACCTGGATGCGGAAAAGAACTTCACCCCGAACGAAATCCACCTGACCTCGGCCAAGACCATGCTCGACGAGCTGGCCCGCTGGGGCGCGGCGTTGAAAGCGATGCGGGCGGGCGGCTAGCCAAGCTTTCTTGCGGCAGGTTCCTGCGCGATTCAGCAGGAAACCTGCCGATAGGCCTCAGACATGCCGAAACCCGCCGTGAGCGCGGCGGTGGGTCTATCTATCTGTTCGGAAAAGAAGAAGTGGCGCGAATGACGGGGCTCGAACCCGCGACCTCCGGCGTGACAGGCCGGCGCTCTAACCAACTGAGCTACATCCGCGTGACGGCGACGTCGCCGCGAGGGGCGTCTGATATGACCGACCCGGAATCGTGTCAACGGCCAATCTCGTTCAGCTGTGGATAAAGCGCCCCGCCCGACGATTTCCCGCCATTCGGCAGGAATGGGGCCTCAAGAATTGATAACGATTATCATTCGTATTATCTGACCAAGTGAAGTTCAGGCCGCCTGTTCGTGAGCCTGAGGCGCGAGCGCAAGCTGCGGATTTCTCGAACAATGCTGGCTGCGCGCATTTGCGATACCACCGGTCGCACCACGCCGTTTGAACCCTGCGCAATGCTGGTCTAGAAGGGCGCGCGACTCCTTCGAGGATTCCATGAACGCCTTTCTTTTGCAGTATCTGCCCATCGTGATCTTCCTTGGGATCGCGACCGTCCTGGGCCTCGCCTTCATCGTGGCTTCGGCGACCCTGTCGCCGCAGGCCCCGGACCCTGAGAAGCTGTCCACCTACGAGTGCGGCTTCAACGCCTTCGACGATGCGCGAATGAAGTTCGACGTCCGGTTCTATCTGGTCTCGATCCTCTTCATCATCTTCGACCTGGAAGTGGCGTTCCTGTTCCCCTGGGCCGTTTCGCTCATGAAGCTGCCCCAGGAGCTCGGACAGTTCGCCTTCTGGTCGATGATGACCTTCCTCGGCGTGCTGACCGTCGGCTTCATCTACGAATGGAAGAAAGGCGCCCTGGAATGGGAGTGATCGTTCCTGCGGGTTCGGCCGGCCGCACCACGGTCGAGGGCTATAACCCCAAGCTCCACGACCCCTTCTTCGACGGCGTCTCGAACGAGCTCGCCGACAAGGGCTTCATCACCGCGGCCGCGGACGACCTGATCACCTGGGCGCGCACCGGCTCGCTCATGTGGATGACGTTCGGCCTGGCGTGCTGCGCGGTCGAGATGATGCAGGCCTCGATGCCGCGTTACGACTTGGAGCGCTACGGCTTCGCGCCCCGCGCCTCACCGCGCCAGTCGGACGTGATGATCGTCGCCGGCACCCTGTGCAACAAGATGGCTCCGGCCCTGCGCAAGGTCTACGACCAGATGCCGGAGCCGCGCTACGTCATCTCCATGGGCTCGTGCGCCAACGGCGGCGGCTACTACTACTTCTCCTACTCGGTGGTGCGCGGCTGCGACCGGATCGTCCCGGTCGACATCTATGTGCCCGGCTGCCCGCCCACGGCTGAGGCGCTGGTCTACGGCGTGCTGCAGCTGCAGAAGAAGATCCGCCGGACGGGGACCATCGAGCGATGAGCTGGCCCCTGACCGAAGACGCCCTGCACACGCTCGGCAACGAGATCCTGACCTCGGGGACCGGCCAGGTGGCCGGCTTCCACATCGCCTATGGCGAGCTGACGCTGACCGCGCCGACCAACCGGATCGTCGAGACCCTGACCCAGCTGCGTGACCAGTTCGGTTTCCACCAGCTGATCGACCTGTGCGGCGTCGACTATCCCGACCGCGCCCAGCGTTTCGACGTGGTCTATCACCTGCTGTCGCTGACCAAGAACGCCCGCCTGCGGGTGAAGGTGCAGACCGACGAAGACACCCCGGTCCCGACCGTGACCGGCGTCTTCCCCTGCGCCGACTGGTATGAGCGCGAGGCGTTCGACATGTACGGCGTGTTCTTCGAAGGACACCCGGATCTGCGCCGCATCCTCACCGACTACGGCTTCCACGGCCATCCGCTGCGGAAGGACTTCCCGATGACCGGCTATGTCGAGCTGCGCTACGACGACGAGCTCAAGCGCGTCGTCTACGAGCCGGTGAAGTCGGTCGAATACCGCAACTGGGACTTCCTGAGCCCCTGGGAGGGCGCGGAGTACCTGCTGCCTGGCGACGAGAAGGCGCCCGCTGCCGGAGGACCGAAGTGATGGCTGACGACGCTTCGAACCCCGCTGTGATCCCGGAAACCCCGGTCCGCAAATTCAACATCAACTTCGGCCCGCAGCACCCGGCGGCCCACGGCGTGCTGCGTCTGGTCCTGGAGCTGGACGGCGAAGTCGTCGAGCGGGTCGATCCGCACGTCGGCCTGCTGCATCGCGGCACCGAAAAGCTGATGGAGTACCGGACCTACCTCCAGAACATCCCGTACTTCGACCGCCTCGACTACGTGGCGCCGATGAACCAGGAACATGCGTTCTGCCTGGCCATCGAGAAGCTGCTGGACCTGGAGACCCCGATCCGCGGTTCGATCATCCGCGTGATGTTCTCTGAGATCGGCCGGATCCTGAACCACCTGCTGAACGTGACGACCCAGGCCATGGACGTCGGCGCCCTGACCCCGCCGCTGTGGGGCTTCGAAGAGCGCGAAAAGCTGATGGTGTTCTATGAGCGCGCCTGCGGCGCTCGCCTGCACGCCAACTACTTCCGTCCCGGCGGCGTCCACCAGGACCTGCCTGAAGCGCTGGTCAACGACATTGGCGACTGGGCCGTGGCCTTCGAGCGTCCGCTCAGGGACATCGACAAACTGATCACCGGCAACCGCATCTTCAAGCAGCGCAACGTCGACATCGGCGTGGTGAGCAAGGAGCAGGCGATCGAGTGGGGCTTCTCCGGTGTGATGGTGCGCGGTTCGGGCATCGCCTGGGACCTGCGCCGCAGCCAGCCCTACGAGTGCTACGACGACTTCGAGTTCGACATCCCGCTGGGCGTCAACGGCGACTGCTACGACCGCTATCTCTGCCGCATGGAAGAGATGCGCCAGAGCGCGAAGATCATCATTCAGTGCGTTGAACGGCTTAAGAAAACGCCGGGCCCGGTGATGACCGAGGACAACAAGTATTCGCCCCCGCGCCGCGGTGAGATGAAGCGTTCGATGGAAGCGCTCATTCACCACTTCAAGCTCTACACCGAAGGATTCCGCACCCCGGAAGGCGACGTTTACGCCGCCGTCGAGGCGCCCAAGGGCGAGTTCGGGGTCTATCTGGTTTCGGACGGCACCAATCGTCCGTACCGCTGCAAAATCCGCGCGCCGGGCTTCCCGCACCTGATGGCGATGGACTGGATGAACCGCGGTCACATGCTGGCCGACGTCTCGGCGATCCTCGGCTCGCTGGATATCGTTTTCGGGGAGATCGACCGTTGAGCGCGCCCGCCTGCATCAGCCCGTTCGACGTGGTCGACGCCCAGTTCGAGGCCTACAACGCCCAGGATCTTGAAGCCTTCTGCTCGTTCTACGCCGACAACGCCACTCTGGGCGATTTCAACGGCGCGATCACGGCTGACGGCCTCGAGGCGATCCGCGCCCGCCACCAGAAGCTGTTCGCCGATTTCCCTGAGAACAAGGCCGAGCTGCGCCACCGCATCGTCGTGGGCAATACGGTGATCGACCACGAGCGCGTTGCGCGCAAACCCGGCGGAGACACCTTCGAGGTGGCCGCCATCTACACCGTCTCGGACGCCAAGATCGTCCGCGTCGACTTCGTGAAGTGAGGATCGCTTGAGCGTTCGCCGCCTCTCTCCGAACCAGCCCGCCAGCTTCGCCTTCTCAGCCGAGACGAAGCAGAAGGCGGATTGGTGGATTTCCAAGTTCCCGGCCGGCCGCCAGCAATCGGCGGTCATCCCGATCCTGTGGCTCGTGCAGAAGCAGGAGGGCTGGGTCTCGGAGCCGGCCATCCGCCTGATCGCCGAGCTGCTCGGCATGGCCCAGATCCGGGTGCTGGAGGTCGCGACCTTCTACACCATGTTCATGCTGGAGCCGGTCGGCAGCCACGCCCTGGTTCAGGTCTGCGGCACGACGCCCTGCGCGCTGCGCGGTGCCAATGAACTGATGGCCCACTGCAAGAAGAAGATCGGCCCGAAGGATCACCTGTCGGCCGACGGCAAATTCTACTGGCAAGAAGTCGAGTGCTTGGGCGCCTGCTCCAACGCGCCGATGGCCGCCATCAACGACTATTACTACGAAGACCTCACGGTCGAGACCCTCGACGAGGTGCTGAACGAGTTCGCCGCCGGCAAGCCGCGCGCGCCGGGCTCGGTGATCGGCCGCAGCGGCTCTGCGCCGGAAGGCGGTCCGCTGACCCTGAGCGATGCATCGCTCTACGACGGGACCCGGGCCAAGCCGATCAAGTCCCTCCCCAACGCGCCCAAGCCTTCGAAGGGCGCCAAGGAGCCGGCCCAATGAGCGGAATGAATGCGATCGCGCGCCTGCTGGGCGCGGACAAGGGAGTGTAGGGGCCTTGGTCGGTATTCTCGAAGACAAGGACCGCATCTTCACGAACCTCTACGGCCTCCATGACTGGGGCCTGGAGGGCGCGAAGAAGCGTGGGGCCTGGAACGGGACCCGTGAAATGCTGAAGCAGACGCCGGAATGGCTTTGCGACCAGATCAAGGCGTCCGGCCTGCGCGGCCGGGGCGGCGCCGGCTTCGGCACGGGCCTGAAGTGGACCTTCATGCCCAAGCAGGAGAGCGAGCGTCCGCACTACCTGGTGGTCAACGCTGACGAATCCGAGCCGGGCACCTGCAAGGACCGCGAGATCATGCGCAATGATCCGCACCTGCTGATCGAGGGTTGCCTGATCGCCAGCTACGCGATCCGCGCGCACACCTGCTACATCTACATCCGCGGCGAGTACGTGCATGAGCGCGAGCGCCTGGAAGCGGCGATCCGCCAGGCCTACGAGGCCAAGCTGATCGGCAAGGGCAACGTTCACGGTTGGGACTTCGACTTGCACGTCACCCACGGCGGCGGCGCCTATATCTGCGGCGACGAAACCGCGCTGATGGAAAGCCTGGAAGGCAAGAAGGGCCAGCCGCGCCTGAAGCCGCCGTTCCCGGCCGGTGCTGGCATCTACGGCTGTCCGACCACCATCAACAACGTCGAGTCGATCTCGGTCGTCGGCACGATCCTGCGCCGCGGCGCCGAATGGTTCGCGGGCTTTGGCCGTCCGAACAACACCGGCACCAAGCTGATGGCCATCTCCGGCCACGTGAACAAGCCGTGCGTGGTCGAAGAGGCCATGTCGATCCCGCTGCGGCAGCTGCTGGAAGACCACTGCGGCGGCATCCGCGGCGGTTGGGGCAACCTCAAGGCGGTCATTCCGGGCGGTTCGTCGGTGCGAATGATCCCGGCCCACGAGGCCGAGACTGCGCTGATGGACTTCGACAGCCTCTCGGCGCTGAAGTCGGGCCTGGGCACCGCGGCGGTGATCGTGATGGACCAGTCCACCGACATCGTGAAGGCGATCGCCCGCCTGTCGTACTTCTACAAGCATGAGAGCTGCGGCCAGTGCACGCCGTGCCGCGAAGGCACCGGCTGGATGTGGCGGGTCATGGAGCGCATGGTCACCGGCGAAGCCGAGATGCGCGAAATCGACATGCTGCTCGACGTGGCCAGCCAGGTCGAAGGCCACACCATCTGCGGCCTCGGCGATGCGGCCGCCTGGCCGATCCAGGGCCTCTTCCGGCACTTCCGCCACGAGGTGGAGGATCGGATCACCCAATATCGGGCCGGAAGGCCGCATGTGCAGGGCGCGTCCCTGCAAGCGGCGGAGTAACCCCTAATGCCCATCGCTAAGGTCAATGGCGTCGAGGTCGAGTTCGAACCCGGCATGACGGTTCTGCAGGTCGCGGAGCTGGCCGGGGAAGAGATCCCGCGCTTCTGTTATCACGAACGCCTGAGCATCGCCGGCAACTGCCGCATGTGCCTGGTCGAGGTGAAGCCCGGCCCGCCGAAGCCCCAGGCTTCCTGCGCCCTGCCGGCCGCAGAGAACCAGGAGATCTTCACCAACACGCCGATGGTGAAGAAGGCCCGCGAAGGGGTGATGGAGTTCCTGCTCATCAACCACCCGCTGGACTGCCCGATCTGCGACCAGGGCGGCGAGTGCGACCTGCAGGACCAGGCCATGGGCTATGGCCGCGACGGCAGCCGCTACGCAGAGAACAAGCGAGCCGTCGAAGAGAAGTACATGGGGCCGTTGATCAAGACGGTCATGACCCGCTGCATCCAGTGCACCCGCTGCGTCCGCTTCATCACCGAAGTGGCCGGCGTGCCGGACATCGGTCTCATCTCCCGTGGCGAAGACGTTGAAATCACGACCTATCTCGACAAAGCCGTGGCGTCCGAGCTGTCCGCCAACGTGATCGACCTCTGCCCGGTCGGCGCGCTCACCTCCAAGCCTTACGCCTTCAACGCCCGTCCCTGGGAGCTGAAGAAGACCGAGAGCGTGGACGTGATGGACGCGCTGGGCTCGGCGATCCGCGTCGACAGCCGCGGCCCGGCCGTGCTGCGCGTGCTGCCGCGCCTCAACGAAGAGATCAACGAGGAGTGGATCAGCGACAAGACCCGCTACGCGGTTGATGGTCTCTCCCGCCAGCGCCTCGATCGGCCGTTCATCCGCAAGGGCGGTCGGCTGCAGCCGGCCACCTGGGGCGAGGCCTTCGAGCTGATCACGAGCAAGGTGAAGGCCGCCAGCCCTGAGCGTCTCGGCGTGATCGCCGGCGACGTCCAGGACGTGGAGTCGATGAAGGCGGCCAAGGACCTGTTCTCGGCGCTCGGCTCGGCCAACATCGATTGCCGCCAGGACGGCATGGCCCTGGGCGGCGGTCAGCGCGAGAGCTGGCTGTTCAACTCGACCCTCGCCGGCATCGAAGACGCCGACGTGGTCCTGCTGGTCGGGACCAATCCGCGCATCGAAGCTCCGGTGTTCAACGCCCGCCTGCGCAAGCGCTGGGCCGCTGGCGCCCTGCGCGTCGGCTTGATCGGCGAGCAGGCCGACCTGACCTACAAGTATGACTATCTCGGCGCGGGGGCCTCGACCCTGTCGGGCCTGGCCCGCGCCAAGAACGACTTCGTCACTGCGCTCAAGGAAGCCAAGAAGCCGGCGATCATCATCGGCGCCGGCGCCCTGGCCCGTGAAGACGGCCAGGCGGTGCTCGCCGCCGCCGCCGCTGCGGCCAAGAGCTTCGGCCTGACCTGGAACGTGCTGCACACCGCGGCTTCGCGGGTCGGCGGCCTCGACCTGGGCTTCGTGCCCAGCGAAGGCGGCAAGAGCGCCAAGGAAATGGTCCAGCCCGGCGCGCTCGACGTGCTCTTCCTGCTCGGCGCCGACGAGATCGACGCCAAGGCCAGCGACGCCTTCAAGGTCTATCTGGGCACGCACGGCGACGCCGGCGCGCATGTCGCCGACGTGGTCCTGCCGGGCGCGGCTTACACCGAGAAAGACGGCATCTACGTCAACACCGAGGGCCGGGTTCAGCTCGGCTACCGCGCGGTCTTCCCGAAGGGCGACGCCCGCGAGGACTGGTCTGTGTTCCGGGCCCTGTCCGATCGTCTCGGCGCGACCCTGCCTTACGACACCCTGGCCCAACTGCGGGCCAAGCTGTTCGCCGACCACCCAAGCTTCGGCCAGGTGGACTTCGCGCCCGGCTCGACGGGCGCGGCGGTGGACTTCGGTTCGCTGGGCGCCAAGGGCGAGGTCTCCGACGCGCCGTTCGAGAGCGCCGTGAAAGCCTTCCACCTGACCAATCCCATCGCGCGCGCCAGCGTGACGATGGCTGAGTGCGCCGCCGTCGCTTCCGGCGCCGCCAAGATCGCGGCGGAGTAGGGGCATGGACGCGCTCGCCAACACCTTCTGGGCCACGCCAGGCGGCTGGACCCTCATCACCGTCGCTCAGATTCTGGCGGTGATCTTGCCGCTGCTGGTCGCGCTGGCGTTCTTCATGCTGGCCGACCGCAAGATCTGGGCCGGCGTGCAGATGCGCAAAGGCCCCAACGTGGTCGGGCCTTTCGGTCTGCTGCAGTCCTTCGCCGACCTGATCAAGTTCGTGCTGAAGGAAATCGTCATCCCCGACGGGGCCGACAAATTCGTCTTCCTGCTAGCCCCGGTGCTGACCTTCGTGCTCGCCATGGTCGGCTGGGCGGTGATCCCGTTCGCGCCGGGCTGGGTCGTCTCGAACATCAATGTCGGCGTGCTGTACCTGTTCGCGATCAGCTCGCTGGGCGTCTACGGCATCATCATGGGCGGCTGGGCTTCGAACTCGAAGTACCCGTTCCTCGGCTCGCTCCGTTCGGCGGCGCAGATGGTCTCGTACGAAGTCTCGATCGGCTTCGTCATCGTCACCGTGATCCTGCTGGCCGGCACCATGAACCTGCAGACCATCGTCGAGAAGCAGGCCGGCGGGTTCTGGAACTGGAACGTCTTCGGTGGCGGCCTGCACAACCTGCCCATGGCGCTGGTGATGATCCCGATGGCGGTGATTTTCTTCATCTCGGCCCTGGCCGAGACCAACCGTCCGCCCTTTGACCTGCCGGAAGCCGAGTCCGAGCTCGTGGCCGGCTATCAGGTGGAATACTCCTCCAGCCCGTTCCTGCTGTTCATGATCGGCGAGCTGGTGAACATCGTGCTGATGTGCGCCCTGATCTCGCTGATGTTCTTCGGCGGCTGGCAGGCGCCCATCGATCTGCCCTTCGTCCATAGCTGGGCGCCGACGGCGCAGAGCTTCTACGGCCTGATGTGGTTCGTGCTGAAGATCTGCTTCTTCTTCTTCCTGTTCGGCATGGTGAAGGCCATCGTCCCGCGCTACCGCTACGACCAGCTGATGCGGCTGGGCTGGAAGGTATTCCTGCCGACCTCCCTCGTCGCCGTGGCGATCGTCGCGGCCTGGCGGGTCTTCGGTCCGGGGGGCGCATGAGGACGCTGATGGCCGGCATTCTCCTGATCACCCTGAGCGCCTGCGCCAGTTCGCCCGGCGGTCCCGATCCGCTTGGCGGCGTCGCCAGCTACGACGCGCTGAAGAACGCGCGCGGGGCTTGCGTCGCCAAGGGCGGTGAACTGGTGCGCAGCGACGAAAGCTCGGGCAAGCGCATGTCCGACTACGTCTGCAAGAGAAAGTAACCGCGAGATGATGCAGCGAATTTCACAAGCGATCAGGGGCGCGGCGCTGATGGACTTCGTCGGGGCGTTCGGCCTGGCGATGAAGTACATGGTCAAACCGAAGGCGACCGTGCAGTACCCGCACGAGCGCGGCCCGCAATCGCCGCGGTTCCGCGGCGAGCACGTCCTGCGGCGCTATCCCAACGGGGAAGAGCGCTGCATCGCCTGCAAGCTGTGCGAGGCGATCTGCCCGGCCCAGGCCATCACCATCGAAGCCGAACCGCGTGACGACGGCAGCCGCCGTACGACCCGGTACGACATCGACATGGTCAAGTGCATCTACTGCGGCCTGTGCCAGGAGGCCTGCCCGGTGGACGCCATCGTCGAGGGGCCGAACATCGAGTTCGCCGTCGAGACGCGTGAAGAGCTCTACTACGACAAGGAACGCCTGCTCGAGAACGGCGATCGTTGGGAGCGGCAGATCGCGAAGAATCTAGAACTGGACGCGCCCTACCGGTAAGAACCCGGGCGCGATTCCGAGACGACCACCTTCGTCATTGCGGGCCTCGGCCGGCGGTGACGGACCCAAGTAAACTAAGGGGCTGAGAAGAGCCGTCATGGCCTTGGCGATCGCATTTTACCTGCTGGCGGCGGTGACCGTAGGCGCAGGGTTCGGGGTGGTTTCATCCCGAAATCCCGTGCACTCGGTGCTGTTCCTGATCCTCAGCTTCTTCTCGGCCGCGGGCCTCTTCGTGACCTTGGGCGCGGAGTTCCTCGCGATGCTGCTCGTCGTCGTCTACGTCGGCGCGGTGGCGGTGCTGTTCCTGTTCGTCGTCATGATGCTCGACGTCGACTTCGCGGCGCTGCGCCAGGGCTTTGCGCGCTACATGCCGCTCGGCGGCCTGGTCGCGCTGATCCTCGTGGTCGAGATGATCACCGTCTCGACCGCTGTGGCCACACAGGGGGCGAGCAAGAGCGAGCCGATGGTGCACTCCGACGTCTCGAACATCGAGAGCATCGGCCGGGTGCTCTACACCGACTACGTCTACTTCTTCCAAGCCGCTGGGCTGGTGCTGCTGGTGGCCATGATCGGCGCCATCGTCCTGACCTTGCGCCACAAGCCGGGCGTCCGCCGCCAGGTCATCGTCGACCAGGTGGCCCGTACGCCGAAGACCGGCATGCGCGTCGTTCAGATCAAGCCGGGACAGGGGATCGAGCAATGATGATCGGGCTCACCCACTATCTCGCGGTGGCCGCGATCTTGTTCACCATTGGGGTGTTCGGGATCTTCGTGAACCGCAAGAACATCATCGTCATCCTGATGTCGATCGAGCTGATCCTGCTCGCCGTGAACATTAATCTGGTGGCGTTCTCGGTCTATCTGCACAACGTCGCCGGACAGATCTTCGCCATGTTCGTACTGACCGTCGCCGCCGCCGAGGCGGCCGTCGGCCTCGCCATCCTTGTCACCTTCTTCCGTAACCGCGGCGACATCGCCGTGGACGACGTCTCGATGATGAAGGGCTGACGGACCTAAACATGACACCGCAGTCTCTCATCACAACCGTGGTCTTCGCGCCGATGATCGGCGCGATCATCGCCGGCCTGTTCGGGCGCCGGATCGGCAACGTCGCCTCGCAAAGCGTGACGACCGGCCTGCTGCTGCTGTCGGCGGTCCTGTCCTGGACCATCTTCAGCAAGTGGACTTGGGGCGGCCTCGAGCCGTTCACCATCCAGCTGCTGCCGTTCATCAACATCGGCGACTTCCAGTCGAACTGGTCGATCCGCCTCGACGGCCTCTCGGCGGTCATGCTGGTGGTCGTCACCAGCGTCTCCTCGCTCGTCCACGTCTATTCGTGGGGCTACATGGCCGAGGACGACTCCAAGCCGCGCTTCTTCGCCTACCTGTCGCTGTTCACCTTCGCCATGCTGGCCCTGGTGACCGCCGCCGACTTCATGCAGCTGTTCTTCGGCTGGGAAGGCGTGGGCCTGGCCAGCTACCTGCTGATCGGATTCTGGTTCAAGAAGCCCACCGCCAACGCCGCCTCGATCAAGGCCTTCGTGGTCAACCGGGTCGGGGACTTCGGCTTCGCGCTCGGCATCATGACCGTCTTCTGGATGTTCGGTTCGATCCAGTTCGCCGAGATCTTCCCGAAGGTCGCCGGCATGGCCGACCAGGGCTGGTGGTTCGCCGGCTCCTACTGGCACGCCGTCGACCTGGCCTGCGCGCTGCTGTTCGTGGGCGCGATGGGCAAGTCGGCTCAGTTTTTCCTGCACACCTGGCTGCCGGACGCGATGGAAGGTCCGACCCCTGTGTCGGCGCTGATCCACGCGGCGACCATGGTCACCGCCGGCGTCTACATGGTCTGCCTGCTGTCGCCGATGTTCGAGTACGCGCCCTACACCAAGCAGATCGTCACCCTGATCGGCGCGGTCACGGCCCTGTTCGCCGCGACCGTCGGCCTGGCGCAGAATGACATCAAGCGCGTCATCGCCTATTCGACCTGCTCGCAGCTCGGCTACATGTTCTTCGCCGCCGGCGTCGGGGCCTACCAGGCCGCCATGTTCCACCTGTTCACGCACGCCTTCTTCAAGGCGCTGCTGTTCCTGGGCGCCGGCTCCGTGATCCACGGCATGCACCACGAGCAGGACATGCGCCGCATGGGCGCGCTCTGGAAGTACCTGCCGGTCACCTATGTGGTGATGACCATCGGCACCCTGGCGATCACCGGCTTCGGCCTGCCGAACCTGCACCTGGGCTTTGCGGGCTTCTACTCGAAGGACACCATCATCGAGAGCGCCTTCGCGGCTGGCCAGGAGTTCGGTGGCACGGCGTACTTCGCCTTCATCGTCGGCATCTTTGCCGCCGGCCTGACCGCCTTCTACTCGTGGCGCCTGGCGTTCATGACCTTCCACGGCACCGCCAAGTGGGGCCATGGCCATGACGACGAGCACGGACATGCGCATGACGATCACGCCTCCTCGGCGCAGATCGAGACCCACGACGAGCCGCTGCCCGATCATGACCCCGGTCACGAGCACAAACCGCACGAGAGCCCGTGGGTGATGCTGGTTCCGCTCCTGCTGCTGGCGTTCGGCGCCCTGGCCGCCGGCTTCGTCTTCGTCGACCACTTCGTGGGCGAGGGCTGGAAGGAGTTCTGGCGCGGCGCGATTTTCAACGGCGCGGACAACCACGTGCTTGAGCACGCGCACCATTCGCCGACCTGGGTGAAGTGGGCGCCGCTGGTGGTTTCGGCGATCGGCTTCGCCAGCGCCTTCTACGTCTACATCATGCGCGAGGGCCTCGGTGCGACGCTCGCCGCGCGGAAGGGCCCGCTGTGGACCTTCCTCTACAACAAGTGGTTCTTCGACGAGATCTATGAGGCGACCTTCGTGCGGGCGACCAAGTTCCTGGGCGACCTGTTCTGGAAGGGCGGCGACCAGAAGATCATCGATGGCCTGGGCCCCGACGGGGTTTCGGCGCTGTCCTACGCCGTCGGGCGTCGGGCCGGCCGTCTCCAGACTGGCTACGTCTATCACTATGCGTTCGTAATGCTCCTCGGCGTGGCGGGACTGCTGTCCTACGCGCTGTGGGCTTGGCAGGCTTAAGGGGGAGGGCGATCCCATGACCGGTATTCTCTCCCTGACGACCTTCACGCCGTTGATCGGCGTGGCGGCCATCCTGTTCCTGCGGACCTTCCGTTCGCACGAGGACGCGCAGACCATCCGCGCCGTGAAGTGGATCACCTTCGTGACCACGCTGGCGACTTTCGGGCTGTCCCTGCTGCTGGTCGGCCAGTTCGACCCGGCCAACCCGGGCTTCCAGTTCGTGGAAGACCACGCCTGGTTCGCGGGCATCCACTACCGAATGGGCGTGGATGGCATCTCGATCCTGTTCGTGCTGCTGACCGCGTTCCTGATGCCGATCTGCATCGCCGCGTCCTGGAACTCGATCGACAAGCGGGTCCCGGCCTACATGGTGGCGTTCCTGGTCCTAGAGACCCTGGTCATCGGCGTGTTCTGCGCCCTGGACCTGGTGCTGTTCTACCTGTTCTTCGAGTTCGGCCTGGTGCCGATGTTCCTGATCATCGGCATCTGGGGCGGAAAGAACCGGGTCTACGCGGCCTACAAATTCTTCCTCTACACCCTGCTTGGCTCGGTGCTGATGCTGGCCGCCATCCTGGTGATGATCGGCGTCTCGGGGACCTCCTCGATCCCCGAGCTGATGAACTACAAGTTCGACGAGCACCTGCAGACCTGGCTCTGGCTGGCCTTCTTCGCCTCGTTCGCGGTGAAGATGCCGATGTGGCCGGTGCACACCTGGCTTCCCGACGCCCACGTCGAGGCGCMGACCGCCGGTTCGGTCATCCTGGCGGGGATCCTGCTGAAGATGGGCGGCTACGGCTTCCTGCGCTTCAGCCTGCCGATGTTCCCGATCGCCTCGGACCTGTTCACGCCGCTGGTCTTCGCGCTCAGCGTGATCGCCGTCGTCTACACCTCGCTGGTCGCCTTCCGTCAGACCGACATCAAGAAGCTGATCGCCTACTCCTCAGTCGCCCACATGGGCTTCGTGACCATGGGGATCTTCGCCGGCAACGCCGTCGGGGTGCAGGGCGCGATCTTCCAGATGCTCAGCCACGGGGTGATCTCCGGCGCGCTCTTCCTGTGCGTCGGCGTCGTCTACGACCGCATGCACACCCGAGAGATCGCCTTCTACGGCGGTCTGGTGAACCGCATGCCCTGGTACGCCGCGACCTTCATGCTCTTCACCATGGGCAATGTCGGTCTGCCGGGCACCTCGGGCTTCGTCGGCGAAATCACCACCATGACCGGCGCCTATCAGGTCTCCACCTGGACGGCGGTTGTGGCGGCCACGGGCGTCATCTTCTCGGCGGTCTACGCCCTGACCCTCTATCGTCGGGTCATCTTCGGCGAGATCACCAACCCGGCCCTTGCCGACATCACCGACCTCGACTGGCGAGAGGTGGCGATCTTCGCCCCGCTGATCGCCATGACCCTGTACCTCGGCGTCTATCCGGCCGCCGTCTTCGATCTGACCCAAGCTTCAGTCGACAACCTCGCGGCGGTCTACCGCGCGGCCATCGGCGGGTGAGGACCTAGAGACCCATGACCTTCTCTCAAGACCTCGCCCTCGCGGCGCCGGAACTGATCCTGGCGATCGCCGCCCTCGGCCTTCTGGTGGTCGGGGCCTTCGCGCCGCGCGCCACCACGGCGTTGATGCTCGCCTCGATCGGCGCCCTGATCCTGGCGGCCTGGGCCGCTGCGGTCGGCCCGATCGGCCGCGGCTTCGCCGGCGGCATGATCTCCGACAACGCCTCGGCCTTCGCCAAGGTGGCGATCTACGTCGCCAGCGCCATCGCCGTCCTGCTCGGCCAGAAGTGGTTCGAGCGGAAGGCGATCCGCAACTTCGAGTTCCCGATCCTGATCCTGCTCGCCGCGCTCGGCATGGGCATGATGGCCTCGGCCGGCGACCTGATCTCGCTCTATATGGGCGTGGAACTGCACTCGCTGGCGCTCTACGTGCTGGCGGCCATGCATCGCGACGACGCCAAGGCGTCCGAAGCGGGCCTGAAGTACTTCGTGCTCGGCGCCCTGTCCTCGGGCCTGCTGCTCTACGGCGCCTCGCTGATCTACGGCTTCGCGGGTTCGACCAAATTCGACGACATCGCAGTGGCGGTCGAGGGCGGGGCCGGAACCGGCGTGCTGTTCGGCCTGGTCTTCCTGATCTGCGGCCTGGCCTTCAAGGTTTCGGCCGCGCCGTTCCACATGTGGACCCCCGACGTCTATGAAGGCGCCCCGACCCCGGTCGTGGCCTACTTCGCCGGCGCGCCGAAGCTGGCCGCCATGGTGCTGTTCGCCCGCGTGCTCTCGGAAGGCTTCGAGGGCGCGGCGGACCAATGGCGCCAGGTGCTGGTGGTCATCGCCCTGCTGTCGATCTTCGTCGGCGCCTTCGCGGGCCTGGCGCAGAAGAACCTGAAGCGCCTTTGGGCCTACTCGTCGATCGCCAACGTCGGCTACGCGGTGCTCGGCCTGGCGGCCGGAAACACCGAAGGCATGCAGGCCATGCTGGTGTTCATGATCCTCTACATGGTCGACGTGACCGGCTTCTTCGCCTGCCTGACGGCGCTGTCGCGTGAAGGCCGCCCGATGGAGACCATTGACGATATGGCGGGGCTCTTCAAGGAACGCCCCGGCATCGCCCTGGCCATGACCGCGTTCTCGCTGTCGGCGCTGGGCCTGCCGCCATTCTCGGGCTTCTGGGCGAAGTTCTATGTGTTCAAGGCCGCCATCAATGTCGGAGATCCGATGATCCAGATCGCGGCGGTGCTTGGCCTGGTCGGCAGCGTCGTGGCCGCCTTCTACTACCTGCGCCTGATCAAGGTGATGTGGTTCGACACCGCCCCCAGCGCCGTCGACGCATCGCCGACCGAGGCGCGCGTGGTGGCCATCGGCGCGGCGTTCTTCTCGTTCCCGCTGGTGCTCGGCGCGCTGATCTTCCTCGATCCGCTGGCCAAGGCTGCGGCGGTGGCGTTCGGGCTCGCCTCCTAGGTGAGCGGCCACCCGCCGATCGAAGCCCACGAAGAACTGGACTCCACCAACGCCGAGGCGCGCCGCCGCGCCGAGGCGGGGGAGGGCGGTCCGCTCTGGATCACCGCCCTGCGGCAGACCGCCGGCCACGGCCGGCGGGGCCGGGCCTGGACCACCTCGACCGGAAATCTGGCGGCGACCCTGCTGCTGACCACGGATAAACCGGCCGCCGAGGCCGCGCAGCTCTCCTTCGTGGCCGCGCTCGCCGCCGCCGAGCTGGCGCAGACCTGCCTTGGTCCCGGCGCGGCCAAGCTGAAATGGCCCAACGACGTGATGGTCTTCGGCCGCAAGGCGGTCGGCATCCTCATCGAGTCCGGAGCCCGGCCTGACGGCGCGCTCTGGCTGGCGGTCGGCATCGGCGTCAACCTCGCCGAAGCCCCCCAGAACGTCGAGCGGCCCGCTACCGCATTTGCCGAGCACATGGCCAGCCCGCCGCCGGCGCCGCTGGATGCTCTGGAAATCCTCGCCACGCGTTTCGAGCATTGGCGCGCGCTTTGGGACCGCGAGGGCTTCGCGCCCATCGCGCAGGCCTGGACGCTCCATGCGCATGGGTTGGGCCAGACTTGCGAGGCGCGGCTGCCCAACCAGACGCACAAGGGCGTGGCCGAGGGGCTGGACGCCGACGGCGCGCTGCGCCTGCGGCTGAATGATGGAACCGTGCTGCGGATCACCGCAGGCGACGTCTTCTTCGGGGAGGCTTGAACCCAATGCTGTTGGCCATCGAGCAAGGCAACACCAACACCCTGTTCGCCGTTCATGACGGCGATCGCTGGATCGCCCAGTGGCGCGCGGCCACCGACTCCAGCCGCACGGCGGACGAGTACGCGGTCTGGCTCTCGCAGTTGCTGCACATGGCCGGGCTGCAGTTCGGCGTGCTGGACGCCTGCATCATCTCCAGCGTGGTGCCGCAGTCGATCTTCAACCTGCGCAACCTCGCCCGCCGCTACCTGCACGTCGAGCCGCTGGTGATCGGCGAGAACGCCGACCTCGGCATCGAGGTGCGGATCGACAAGCCCTCGGAAGCCGGCGCTGACCGCCTGGTCAACGCCCTGGGCGCGCACATCGTCTATCCGGGCGACCTGATCGTCATCGACAGCGGGACCGCCACCACCTTCGACGTCATCGCCGGCGACGGCGGGTTCGAGGGGGGTGTGATCGCGCCCGGCATCAACCTATCTATGGAAGCGTTGCACAGCGCGGCGGCGAAGCTGCCGCGCGTCGCGATCCAGAAACCCCAGAAGGTGGTCGGGACCGATACGGTCGGGGCCATGCAGTCGGGCGTCTTCTGGGGCTATGTGGCCCTGATCGAGGGCTTGATCGCCCGCATCAAGGCCGAACGCGGCGCGCCGATGACGGTCATCGCCACGGGCGGTGTCGCCTCGCTGTTCCATGGGGCCACCCTGGCCATCGACCACTTCGACCCGGATCTGACGATCCGCGGCCTACTTGAGATTCACCGCCGGAACACGGCGGCAAGGACGTAATGAAAGCAAAAGACCAAGACGAGCTCGTCTTCCTGCCGCTCGGCGGCTCGAACGAGATCGGCATGAACTTCAATCTCTACGGCTACGGCCCGGCGCATGCGCGCAAGTGGATCGTGGTCGACCTGGGCGTCACCTTCGGCGACCAGACCACGCCGGGCGTGGAGATCATCCTGCCCGATCCGCAGTTCATCCTCGACTACGCCAAGGACATCATCGGCATCGTCCTGACCCACGCGCACGAGGATCACATCGGCGCCGTCGCCTGGCTGTGGCCCAAGCTGCGCGCCCCGCTCTATGCGACGCCGTTCACCGCCTTCCTCCTGCGCGAGAAGCTGCGCGAGAACGAGGACTGCGCCGACGCCGAGATCACCGAGGTGCCGCTGAGCGGGAAGGTGCAGCTGGGCCCGTTCGAGGTCGAGCTGGTGACGCTCACCCATTCGATTCCCGAGCCGAACGGCCTGGCGATCCGCACGCCGCTGGGCGTGATCCTGCACACCGGCGACTGGAAGATCGACCCTGACCCAGTACTGGGCGCGACCACCGACGAGGCCGCAATCCAGAAGCTGGGCGACGAGGGCGTCCTGGCCATGGTCTGCGACTCGACCAACGTCTTCGTCGACGGCGAGGCCGGCTCCGAGGCCGACGTGAAGACCGCCCTGGCCGGCCTGATCGGCGGGCTGAAGGGCAAGGTCGCCGTCGCCTGCTTCGCCTCCAACGTGGCGCGCATGGACAGCGTGATCCGGGCCGCGGAGGCCGCCGGCCGCAGCGTCTGCCTGGTCGGCCGCTCGATGCACCGCATGTCGGCCGCCGCCAAGTCGGTCGGCCTGCTCGAGGGCGTCGCCGAGTTCATCTCCGAGCAGCAGGCCGCCTCGCTGCCCGAGAACGAAGTGCTGTTCCTCTGCACCGGCAGCCAGGGCGAACCGCGCGCGGCGCTGTCGCGCATCGCCGACGGTTCTCATCCGCACGTGAAGCTCGGCGCGGGCGATTCCTGCGTCTTCTCCTCGCGGGTCATTCCCGGCAACGAGATCCCGATTCGCAACCTGCAGAACCGCCTCGCCGACCGCGGCGTGCGGCTCTACACCGAGCGCGACCATCCCGGCATCCACGTCTCCGGCCACCCCTGCCGCGACGAACTGGCCCGCATGTACCATTGGGCGCGGCCGCAAATCGCCGTGCCGACCCATGGCGAGCGCCGCCACCTGCTCGAGCACGCCGCCTTCGCCAAGGACCTCCAGGTCCCGCAGTCGATCGCCCCGCGCAACGGCGACATGGTCCGCCTGGCCCCGGGCCGGGCCGAGATCATAGATGAAGTGCCCGCCGGCCGTATCTATGTCGACGCCGGCGTGCTGACACCCGAGAACGGCGACGCGCTGCGTGAGCGTCGCCACGCGGCCTACAACGGCGTGCTGGCCGTCAGCGTGGTCCTCGACGGCCGCGGTAAGTTGCTGGGCGAGCCGCAGGTCCGCGCGCTCGGCCTGCCGGCCGACGAAGACTATCCGATGGACGAGGTGCTCGACGACCTGGCCGGCGAGGCCCGCCAGGCCCTGGCCCGCGTGACGGGCGAGCAACGCGAGTTCGACGCCGAGGTCGAGACCGCCATCTCCCGCGCCGTCAAGAAGGCCAGCCAGCGGATCTGGGGCAAGCGTCCGGTCGTGGAGACCACGGTCCTGCGGGTCTAGATTTCGCCGCACCATCGCGTGTCATCCCGGAAGCCGCATAGCGGCTGCCCGGGACCAATGAACACCTGATGGATCAAGCTGTAGCTCGGTCCTTCTTCAGCGCGGCGCAAATGGGTTCCGGTCTTGCTTCGCAAACCGGGACGACACGGCAGGGTGACGCTCCGGCGCCCTCGCGCCCGCGCCCGGAGAGGTCTATACCGCCGCCATGATCGGAAGACTGAACCACGTGGGCGTCGCCACGCCCTCCATCGCCGAGTCGGTGAAACTCTATCGCGACGTGCTAGGCGCGACGAACATCACCGAGACCAAGGCGTTGCCGGAGCAGGGCGTCTACGTCTGTTTCGTCGACCTGCCCAACAGCCAGATCGAGTTGATCGAGCCTCTTGGCGACGATTCGCCGCTCAGGGGCTTCCTTGCGAAGAACCCGGCCGGGGGGCAACACCACGTCTGTTTCGAGGTGTCCGACATCATCGCCGCGCGCGACGACATGCGGGCCAAGGGCGCGACGGTGCTGGGCACGGGCGAGCCGCGGATCGGCGCGCACGGCACGCCGGTGATCTTCGTCCACCCGAAGAACATGGGCGGGGTCTTGGTCGAACTGATGGAAACTCCGAAGGAAGCTCACGCATGAGCGTGTTCACCGGCATTGCGATCTATCTGACCATCTGGTGGACGGTGCTGTTCTCCGTCCTGCCGATCGGCGTGACCAGCCATGCCGAAGCCGGCATCGACAAGGGCGACGGCGGCGACCCCGGCGCGCCGGTCGATCCCAAGCTGAAGAAGAAGTTCCTCACCACGACGATCATCACCACGGTGCTGTGGGTGATCCTGTTCCTGGTGCTGCATTTCAAGCTGGTGACCCTGCCGCCGGTGCCCGACAACTGGAGCTGAGGGCGGCTGGCGTCGCCGGATTGCCCGCGCGAGGCTCCACTGCGCACAAGTTTTAGGCGAAATCGCCAATCCTCCACGCCAGGGGAAACTCAGCCGAGCCATGGGGCGTAACCCGAGTTACCTCTGAGGCAGACACAGACGGCCATCCGGTTCGTCCGTGGCGTTTTCCCCGACGACTTGAAGGCCGCCCGCCCTCCCGTGGGCGGCCTTCTTTTCGCTCAGCTTGCATTGCAAAGCTCGCGAACCCGGCTATCACGGCCAGTAGATCATCGGGACACATCCCCAGGCATGCATCTTCCGAGACTTTCGCTCGCGACTGGAGCGCCCAAGGTTTGAGCGCGCAGAACGGCAGCAACGGCGCGCTGAACGGCCGCGCGCCTCCGTTCGGGCAATGGGAGCGGTCGGTGGCCGCCCGTTACCTTCGGGCCAAGCGCAGCCAGGGCGGCGTGGCGCTGATTTCCATCATCTCCTTCGTGGGGATCATGCTGGCCGTGGCAGTGCTGATCATCGTCATGAGCGTGATGAACGGCTTTCGGGCCGAGCTGCTGTCGCGGATCCTCGGCTTCAGCGGTCACCTCTATGTCACTGGCGGCGTGCTGACCGACCCCGACCGAGGCGCGATCGTCAAACGGCTGTCGGATATCCCCGGCGTGGTCCAGGTGACACCGGTCATCGAGGCCCAGGCCATGGCGCTCGGCGCCGGCCAGATCAGCGGCGCCATCGTGCGCGGCGTCACCCGGGCCGATCTGAAGGCCACCAAGATCGTTTCGGGCAACATCACCCGCGGCAGCATCGCCGGCTTCGGCGAGGGCGAATACGGCGGCGACATGATCCTTGTCGGCGACCGCCTGGCCGAGGGCCTCGGCGTCCAGGCGGGCGACGAACTCAGCCTGATCTCGCCGGTCGGCGGGGCCACGGCGTTCGGGGCCACGCCGCTGCGCAAGACCTACACCATCGCCGGCACCTTCACGGTCGGCATGAGCGAATACGACCAGGCCTTCATCTACATGCCGCTGGAGCAGGCCCAGCTGTTCTTCGGCCGCGACAGCGGCGTCGACTATCTGGAGATGAAGCTCGCCGATCCGGACCGGGCCGTGGCCATGAAGGGCGATGTCGCCCGCGCTGCCGGACCCTCGGCCCTGGTCACCGACTGGACCGAGAAGAACTCCGCCTACTGGGGCGCCCTGAAGGTCGAGCGCAACGTCATGCGCCTGATTCTGATGCTGGTCGTCGCCATCGCCGCGATGAACATCATCTCGGGCCTGGTGATGCTGGTGAAGAACAAGGGCCGCGACATCGCCATCCTGCGCACCATGGGGGCGGGGCAGGGCTCGATCCTGCGCATCTTCTTCATGTCCGGCGCGGCTGTCGGCGTGCTCGGCACGCTGGCCGGCCTGCTGGTCGGCTCACTGTTCTGCGTCTTCATCGGCGAGATCCAGACCTTCGTGGAGTGGGCCACGGGCGCCCAGGTCTTCAACTCCGACATCTATTTCCTCAACCGTATCCCCGCGAAGATCGACTGGCAGGAAGTCGCCGTGATCACCGGCTGGGCGCTGGCCGTGTCGTTCCTGGCGACCCTGCCGCCGGCCTGGCGTGCCTCGCGCCTCGATCCTGTGGAGGCGCTTCGCTATGAGTGAGCCGGTGCTCTCCATCCGCGGCCTGCGGCGGACCTACAAGAGCGGCGACAAGACCCTGGTGGTGCTCAACGGCGTCGATCTCGACGTGCGGCCCGGCGAGATCGTCGGCCTGATCGGGCCGTCCGGCTCGGGCAAGTCCTCGCTGCTGCATGCAGCCGGCCTGCTCGAACACCCGGACGCCGGCCAGATCACCGTCGAGGGCCGCGACTGCTCCGACCTCAGCGATCGCCAGCGCACCCGCGTGCGCCTGGCCACCGTCGGCTTCGTCTATCAGGCGCACCATCTGCTCGCCGAGTTCACAGCTCTCGACAACGTGGCCCTGCCGCAGATGATCGCCGGCCGCTCGCGCAAGGCCGCTCGGGACCGCGCCGCCGAGCTGCTCTCCAACCTCGGCCTGGCCGAACGCGTCGACCATCAGCCCGCCCAGATGTCAGGCGGTGAGCAGCAGCGAGTGGCGATCGCCCGGGCGCTGGCCAACTCGCCTCGGCTGTTGCTGGCCGACGAGCCGACCGGCAACCTCGACCCGCACACCTCCGCCTCGGTGTTCGACAGCCTCTACGCCCTGGCGCGCAGCGAAGGCGTCGCGGCCCTGGTCGCCACCCATAACCTAGAGCTCGCCAAGCACATGGACCGCGTCCTGGCGCTGAAGGACGGCCACCTGGAAGCGCACGTCCTCTAGGAACTCTGGACGAGCCGGGGAGGGGCGCGATCCATGGATGAGACCGAAGAGCTGATCCAGCTCTGCGTGCGTGCGCTCGCCTCGCAGATGAACGCAGCGCCTGGGATCGAACTTCACATGACCCGGA
Organism: Phenylobacterium sp. P4_E10; assembly: GCF_056401675.1. Taxonomy (NCBI): domain Bacteria; kingdom Pseudomonadati; phylum Pseudomonadota; class Alphaproteobacteria; order Caulobacterales; family Caulobacteraceae; genus Phenylobacterium; species Phenylobacterium sp. P4_E10. The sequence continues at coordinate 221,543 of NZ_JBFUIW010000004.1, forward strand.
ACTGTATTCTCGGTCTGACGGACGAGCTCCTGGCCGACCACAATAGACTGACCTTGGGCGCCGATCCTGACGCCGAGGGCTTTCTCATTCGATCGGTGGCGCGGGCGAGAGAACGAGGTCGGCCGCTCACGGCCATCATGAGCCCCCATGTGGCGCAGAGCCTTGCGCCGGTCGCGACGAGGCTAGGCCTCACCGCTGTCGGCGCTGCGCCGCTCATGGTGCTTCGCCCGAACGTTCCCGTTCAACCGAGCTGCCCCACGCACGTCGTCCGCGCACTCGGCCCAGAGCTTGTCGGCGTCGCCGGCGATCTGATCGCCGCCGCCTTTGACGAGCCACGGGATGTCATCGCCAGGTGTATCGAAGTCAGCATGACCGAGACCTCGGGCGTGGAGACCTATATCGCCTGGGGCGACGAAGGGCCCATGTGCACCGTCTCCGTCACCCCAACGGGTAACACGGGGGGAATCTCGCTTATGGCCACGCCGCCTGAGCACCAACGCAAGGGCATGGGCCGCGCCCTGCTGAGTCAGGTGATCTATGACTACCGGCGCCGCGGCATGGAGCGCTTCCACCTGGGCGCGACCGATGCAGGCCGGCCGCTCTACACAAGCCTTGGCTTCGAGCTGGTCGCCGATCTCCCCGTCTGGATCTTGGAACAACCCGCCTCAGCGTAGGATTAGATGGCTTCGGGTGCTCGGGCGATCTCCGGACTTTCCAGATCGGAGATCAGGCCGGGCCCTGTCGGGCGCCAACCCAGCCGCTGTTGCGTCAGCGCGCTGGAGGCCTGGCCGTCGCGGCCGATGAACATCCCGAGCCAGCCGAAGTGCTCGCCCGCCTGCTCCTGCGGGATCGAGGCCACGGGCAGGTTCAGTCGGCGGCCGATCGCTTCGGCGATGTCGAGCATGGAGACCCCTTCGTCCGCCACCGCGTGCCAGGTCGCGCCGGGCTGCGCCCGCTCAAGGGCCAGCCGGTATAGCCGCGCCGTATCGAGCACGTGGGCGGCCGCCCAGCGGGCGTCGCCGTCGCCGACATAGGCCGACACGCGCTTTTGACGCGCCACCTCGACGGCATGGGTGAGCAGGCCGTGATGGCGCATGTCATGCACCTGCGGTAGGCGCACGACGCCGGCGTTGACGCCATGGGCGGCGAGAGCGGCCGCAGCTTCCTCGGACGCGGCGCGCGGGATGTCGGTGGACCTGGGCGGCGGATCGTCCTCGGTCCCCGGGCGGCCCGGCGCGGCCATGCCCGTCCCGGAGGTGACAAGGATCGGCCGGTCGGATCCGGCCAGGGCGGAGCCCAGCGCGGCGATGACGCGGCGATCATCCTCGCAGTTCGCCAGGTAGGTCGAGAAGTCGTGGTTGAAGGCCAGGTGGACCACCGCGTTCGCCTGGGCGGCCCCGCGCCTCAGGCTCTCAAGGTCATCGAGCGCGCCCATGTGCGGTTCAGCTCCAGCGGCGGCCAGCGCCTGCCGGCCGGCTTCGGAGCGGGTCAGACCGAGCACCTGGTGGCCCGCCGCGATCAGGTCGGAGACCAGGGCTGAGCCGATGAATCCAGTCGCGCCGGTGATGAAGACACGCATTGGACAGGATCTCCTCACGTCAATGGAGACAAGCGTGCGCCCTGGAGATATCCTGGTAAAGATATAACATTATCATGGTATAATGATCACCCAGATAAGCATGCAGACCGCGACGGACAGACGGCTTGGGAGTTATCTGAAGGATCGACGCGCCAAGCTGGATCCGGCGGCGTTCGGGTTTGCGACGGGCCGCCGGCGCACGCCGGGCCTGCGGCGCGAGGAGGTCGCTCAGCGGGCCAGCATCAGCCCCACCTGGTACACCTGGCTGGAGCAGGGACGTGGCGGCCCGCCCTCCGCTGACGTGTTGGACCGGCTGGCCCGGGCCCTGATGCTGACCGAACTGGAGCGCGAGCACCTCTTCCTGCTGGGCCTCGGCCGCCCGCCCGAGGCGCGCTACCGGAAGGATGAGGGCGTCACCCCGCGGCTGCATCGCGTCCTCGAAGCCCTGGAGCCCTGTCCCGCGCTCATTCGCACCGCCACTTGGGACGTGGTCGCGTGGAACCGGGCGGCGACGCTCCTTCTGAGCGACTATGGGGCGGTGGCGCCGCAGGAGCGCAACCTGTTGCGCCGTATCTTTCTCGATCCGCAGGTTCGCCAGGCCCACGACCACTGGGAGAGCGTGGCCCGGTTCGTCGTGAGCGCGTTCCGGGTGGACGCCGCGCGGGCCGGCGCGGCGGCCGAGGTGGAGCCGCTCGTCGACGAACTCTCCCGGCTGAGCCCCGAGTTCAGGGCGATGTGGGCAGAGAACGAGGTCCTCAGCCACGGCGAGGCGGTCAAGCAGATCCGCCACCCCGTCCTGGGCCGCATCGCCGTCGAGTACTCCACCTTCTCCGTGGATGGCCGCTCGGACCTCAGCCTGCTGGTCTACAATCCCACAAGCCGATCGGACGCCGAGAAGATCGCCGCGCTGCTGGGCATGGCGACCGCACCAAGCTGATGGTCCGCCTACATCCGGATGGGAATGCCCGCTCCTGGCGTTGCGCTGACTTTGGGCCTTCGTGTTCCAAACCTCCGCGAAGTCGAAATAAGAGCTGCGCCTACGTCAGCAAGGCGCCTTGCTTGGCGCCTCAGCGGGGGCTGACAACGATCCTGGGGATCGTCACCCATCCGCCGGCGTAAACGTCGTCGAGCCGTCCGGGTGGATGGTGCAGCCTGGATTGTAGGCCACCTCCCATCCGTGGCCGTCGAGGTCCACGAAGTAGCCCGAATATCCGCCCCAGACGGCATCTTCCGGCGGCTTCGACGTGGTCGCGCCGGCGGCGAGGGCTTGTGCGAATGTGGAGTCGACCACCTCGCGCGACGGCTCGTTGATCGCCACCGTGATGCCGGAGAACCTGCCGTCGATCGGCCGCTTGGCGTCCTTCTCCAGGTCGCCACGCCCAAACAGCGCCAGGCCCAGGCCCGGTAACTGGTAGAAGCAGACCTCCTCATTGGCGAAGCCTGGCGTCCAGCCCAGGCCCTGCTCGAAGAACACCCGGGAGCGTGCGAGGTCGTCGACCCCAAGGGTGATGAGCGACAATCTCTGGTCCAAATTGGCCTCCTTGCGTGCGCAAAGCTTAGCCTCTTGACGATGAGAACAAAACGAGAAATAAGAACACAACTAGAACATCCACAGTGAGGACGTCGCAGATGGTTCGCTTGGCTCGGGAATCGCTGGCCTTTGTATCGGTTGCAGGCTTTGTCTGGATGATGTGCGCGGTGGCCCAGTACGCCGCCTGATGTAGGAGGTGTCGGAGTGAGCGAAGCGGGGAACGAGGGTTTCGTCCACCTGCGGGTTCGCTCCGCCTATTCGCTCCTCGAAGGGGCGATCAAGGCCGAGCAGGTCAGCGGCCTGGCCAAGGCCGCGGACATGCCGGCGGTGGCCCTGACGGATCGGGCCAATCTCTACGGCGCCCTGGAATTCTCGGTCACCAGCAAGGATGCGGGCGTCCAGCCGATCGTCGGCTGCGCCCTGCCGGTCACCGGTATCGGTGGCGGCCAGAGCGAACGCTGGGCCAAGATCCCGACCATCGTGCTGCTGGCCCAGAGCGAGCAGGGCTACCTGAACCTCAGCGTGCTCTCGTCACTGTGCTATCTGGAATCCGACGGCTCGGAGGACGTTTCTGCGCCCTGGAGCAAGGTGATCGAGCACTCCGAGGGGCTGATCCTGCTCTCGGGCGGCGTCGACGGGCCGGTCGATCCGTTGCTGGCGCAGGGCAAGGTGGCCGAGGGCCAGGCTGCGCTGGCGGAAATGGCGCGGGTATTCGGCGACCGCTTCTATATCGAGCTGCAACGGCACGGCCTGCCGGCCCAGGCGGCGGCGGAGGGCGAACTGGTCGCCTATGCCTATGACCACGACATCCCGCTGGTCGCCACCAACGACGTCTATTTCGCCAAGCAGTCGATGTACGAGGCGCACGAGGCGCTGCTCTGCATCGCCGACGGCGCCTTCATCATGCAGGATGAGCGCCGGCGGGTGACTGCCGAGCATTGGTTCAAGCCGGCCGCCGACATGCGCGCGCTGTTCGCCGACCTGCCGGAAGCCTGCGACAACACCCTCGATATCGCCCGCCGCTGCGCCTTCATGGTCAAGAAGCGCGACCCGATCCTGCCGCGGTTCGACACCGACGGCGGCCGCTCGGAGGCCGACGAACTGGCCTACCAAGCCCGCGAAGGGCTGAAGTCGCGCATCGCGCTCGGCCAGGCCTCGGCCTTGCCGGTCGAGGAGTATGAGGCCCGGCTGGAGCGCGAGATCGGGGTCATCGCTCAGATGGGCTTCCCCGGCTACTTCCTGATCGTCGCCGACTTCATCAAGTGGGCCAAGGCGCACGACATTCCGGTCGGGCCGGGCCGGGGTTCAGGCGCCGGTTCGCTGGTCGCCTACGCCCTGACCATCACCGACCTCGACCCGCTGCGCTACGGCCTGCTGTTCGAGCGCTTCCTCAATCCGGAGCGGGTCTCGATGCCCGACTTCGATATCGACTTCTGCCAGGAGCGCCGCGAAGAGGTCATCAGCTACGTCCAGCAGCACTATGGGCGTGACCGGGTGGCGCAGATCATCACCTTCGGCACCCTGCAGGCGCGGGCCGTGCTGCGCGACGTCGGCCGGGTGCTGCAATTGCCGCTGGGCCTGGTCGACCGCCTGGCCAAGATGGTGCCGGCCAACCCCGCCAACCCGGTGACTTTGGCCAAGGCCATCGAGATCGAGCCGCGCCTGCGTCAGGCCCGCGACGATGACGAGGCGGTCAAGCAGTTGCTGGACACCGCGCTCCAACTCGAGGGGCTCTACCGCAACGCCTCGACTCACGCCGCCGGCGTGGTGATCGGCGACCGGCCGCTGACCGAGCTGACCCCGCTCTACCGCGATCCGCGGTCCGAGCTGCCCGCCACCCAGTTCAACATGAAGTGGGTCGAGAGCGCGGGCCTGGTGAAGTTCGACTTCCTCGGCTTGAAGACCCTGACCGTTATCGATCGGGCGCTGAAGTTCCTGGCCAAGCGCGGGGAGGTTGTCGATTTCGCCACCGTGGCGCTCGATGACGAGGCTGCTTACGAGGTGATGTCCAGCGGCGGCACCGTCGGGGTGTTCCAGCTGGAAGGGCAGGGGATGCGCGACACCCTGCGCCAGTTGCGGCCCGGCTCGATCGAGGACGTCACTGCCGTTGTCTCGCTCTACCGCCCTGGCCCGATGGACAACATCCCGGCCTTCATCGACTGCAAGTTCGGCCGCCGCGAGATCGACTATCTGCACCCGACCCTGGAGCCGGTGCTGAAGGAGACCTACGGCATCATCGTCTACCAGGAACAGGTGATGCAGATCGCCCAGATCCTGGCCGGCTACAGCCTCGGCGAAGCCGACCTGCTGCGCCGGGCGATGGGCAAGAAGAAGAAGGAGGAGATGGACCTCCAGCGGGCCCGGTTTGTCACCGGTGCGGAGGCCAAGGGCGTGCCGGCCGAACAGGCGGGCTCGATCTTCGACCTGGTCGACAAGTTCGCCGGCTATGGCTTCAACAAGAGCCACGCGGCCGCCTACGCCTATGTCTCCTACCAAACGGCCTGGCTGAAGGCGAACGCGCCGGTGGAGTTCTTCGCGGCTTCGATGAGCCTCGATATCTCCAACACCGACAAGCTGGCGGTGTTCTACCAGGACGCCAAGCGCTTCAACGTCAAGGTCCGCAGCCCGGACGTGAACCGCAGCGCCGCCGACTTCGAGGTCGAGAACGGCGAGGTGCTCTATGCGCTCGGCGGCATCCGCAACGTCGGCCTGCAGGCCATGCAGCACGTGGTGACGGTGAGGGCCGAGGGCGGGCCGTTCCGCGACATTTTCGATTTCGTCGAGCGGGTGGACCCCAAGCAGGTCAACAAGCGGGCCTTCGAGACCCTGGCCCGGGCCGGCGCCTTCGACACCATCCATCCAGACCGCGCCCAACTGGCGGCGGCCGCCGACGTGCTGGTCGGCTATGGCCAGACCATCGCGGCCGATCGCGCCTCCTCGCAGGGCTCGCTGTTCGGCGGCGATCAGGTCGAAGCTCAGCGACCGCGCCTGCCCAAGGCCGAGCCGTGGACGCCGGTGCAGCGCCTGGACGAGGAACTGGCCGCGGTCGGCTTCTATCTGTCGGGCCACCCGCTGGACGACATGGTCACGGCGCTGCGCCGGCGGCGCACCGATCTGCTGGCCGACGTGATCCCCAAGGCCGAAGCCGGGGCCGAAGCCTTCCGCATGGCAGGGGTCGTGCGCCGCAAACAGGAGCGGGCCTCGCAGTCGAGCGGCGAGAAGTTCGCCTTCGTGACCCTTTCTGACCCGACCGGCGAGTACGAGGTGCTGTTCCCGCCGGAAGCGCTGCGCAAGTGCCGCGACCTGCTCGAGCCCGGCAAGGCCGTGGCGCTCAAGGTCCGGGCCAAGGCCCGCGACGGTGAGGTGCGGTTCTTCGGCGACGACGCCGAGCCTGTGGATAAGGCTGTGGAAAACGCGGTGGCCGGCCTGCGTGTGCACCTGGCTCCGCGCAGCGCCGAGATCGAGGCCCTGAAGAAGCGGCTGGAGAACGTCTCCAATCCGCGCGGGGGCGAGATCGTGCTGATCGCCGGCATCGAGCGTGGCCGCGAGGTGGAGTTGAAGCTGCCGGGCCGCTTCACCCTCGACGCCTCGGTGCGCGGCGCGCTGAAGACCTCCCCCGGCGTGGTCTTCGTCGAGGACATCTAGCCAGGCTGAACCTAGTCATCCGCGCGAGCGGCAGGCCGGCTCAGCGCAGGTCGACGTAGCCCTTGGGCTTGGCGGGCTTGGGATAGGAATCCAGGCCGCCGCGCTCGGAATAGACCGACTTGGGTTTGTAGGGCTTGAACATGTCGGGTTGCGCCATGGTCGGCGCCTCAGGCGCCGATGGGAACTTCGGGGCAGGATTGGATTGCGTGTGCCTGGACGTTGTCGGCGGGGCATAGAATGACGGCGGCTTGTAGGGAGCCGGCGTGGAGGTGGGCAGTGATCTTCCTGACCACTGCGCGAACGGCCCCGGTTTCGGCTTCATGGGCTGGGCGCCTGCCTGGCCTGCAAGCAATGACAGTCCCAGCGCGACTGCTACGATAGATTTCATGATCGCCCCCAGATTGCGACCATAAGCTGAGCGATAACGAGGTTCGGCGCAAGGGGGCGGCAGGGCGCAGCGCGTTCCAGGCTTGCATTTTCCGACGTCAGCGCCTATTTGCCCGCCTCATTCCACACGCAGGTGTTTGGCGATGTGCGGGGAGACATCCCGCCGTACCCATTCCGGTCCTCCATCTGGAGGGTTTGCCTGCGGCGGTTAACCGGAAAAAGGACGAAAAGCCGATGGCGCTTCCTGAATTCTCCATGCGTCAGCTCCTGGAAGCTGGCGCCCACTTCGGTCACCAGACTCACCGCTGGAACCCGAAGATGGACCGTTACATCTTCGGTTCGCGGTCGAACATCCACATCATTGACCTGTCGCAGAGCATTCCGCTGCTGCACCAGGCCCTGGTGAAGGTGCGCGAAGTCGCCGCTTCGGGCGGCCGCGTGCTGTTCGTCGGCACCAAGCGCCAGGCCTCCGAGCCGGTCGCCACCGCCGCCAAGCGCAGCGCCCAATACTACGTGAACCACCGTTGGCTGGGCGGCACGCTCACCAACTGGCGCACCGTTTCGGGCTCGATCGCGCGTCTGCGCGAGCTGGAAGGCATGCTGGAAGGCGAAGGTCAGGGCCGCAGCAAGAAAGAGCTGCTGCAGATGACCCGCGAGCGCGACAAGCTCGAGCTGAGCCTGGGCGGCATCAAGGACATGGGCGGCATTCCCGACCTGATGTTCGTGATCGACACCAACAAGGAAGCGATCGCGATCCAGGAAGCCCGCAAGCTGAACATCCCGGTCATCGCCATCCTCGACACCAACTGCGATCCGGACGGCATCACCTATCCGATCCCCGGCAACGATGACGCGGCGCGCGCCATTCAGCTGTACTGCGACCTGCTGGCCGACGCCGTCCTCGACGGCCTGGCTGCTGGCCAGTCGGCCGCCGGCGTCGACCTCGGCGCTTCGGTCGCCCCGATCGAACCGACCCTGGCCCGAGAGCTTACGCCGGAGCCCGAAGCGGCGCCGGCCGTCGAGGCCCCTGCCGCCGAGGCTCCGGCCGCGGACCAGGAACAAGCCGGCTAAGACGTCGCTCCGACGTCTTTTCCAGCTTGACGAAAAACGATCATGGCCGGGCCCTATCAGGGTCCGGTCAAACCCATTCTGAATGATAAGGAGCTGACCATGGCGGAGATCACCGCTGCGCTGGTCAAGGACCTGCGCGAGAAGTCCGGCGCTGGCATGATGGACTGCAAGAAGGCCTTGCAGGAAAACAACGGCGACATGGAAGCCGCGGTCGACTGGCTGCGCACCAAGGGCCTGAGCAAGGCCGCCAAGAAGTCCGACCGCGCCGCGGCCGAAGGCCTGGTGGCTGGTAAGCTGAGCGACGACGGCAAGACCGGCGTGCTGGTCGAGCTGAACGCCGAGACCGACTTCGTGTCGAAGAACGAGCTGTTCCAGAACGCCGCTCGTGACTTTGCGACCGTCGGTCTGGAGATCGAAGGCGTTGACGCCATCACCGCGGCCAAGACGGCCAAGGGCGAAGTCGTCAGCGACGTGATCACCAACCTGATCGCGACCATCGGCGAGAACATGCGCCTGCGTCGCTCGGCCCGCCTGTCGGTGAGCCAAGGCGCCGTGGCCCTCTACCTGCACAATGCGCAGGGCGAAGGCGTCGGCCGTCTGGGCGTGCTCGTGGCTCTGGAAGGCGCTGGCGACCAAGCCGTGCTGAAGGAAGTCGGCCGCAAGATCGCACTGCACGTGGCCGGCACCCCGACCCCGCCGCTGGCGCTGAACGAGGGCGACCTCGACCCGGCCGCCGTCGAGAAGGAAAAGAAGTTCCTGACCGACCAGGCTCTGGAATCGGGCAAGCCGGTGGCCGTCGTCGAAAAGATGATCGAAGGCCGGATCCGCAAGTGGCAGGAAGAAGTGGTTCTGCTGAAGCAGCCCTTCGTCATGAACCCGGATCAGACCATCGAGCAGCTGATCGCCGAGACCGCCAAGGAAACCGGTTCGCCGGTGGCCGTGAAGGCTTTCGTGCGTTTCGCCCTCGGCGAAGGCGTGGAGAAGAAGCAGGACGACTTCGCCGCGGAAGTGGCGTCGATGACCGGCCAAGCCTGATCCGACCCGGATTGAGCCTTTAAAGGGGCGCCGTGCGTTCGACGCGCACGGCGCCCTTGGTTTATGTAGTAACAGCCAGATTCTCGACGGAACCCGCCGATGCCCCCAGTCACGCCCCGCTACAAGAAGATCCTCTTGAAGATGTCGGGCGAGGTCCTGATGGGCGACTCGCTCTTCGGCATCGACACCAAAACGATCGAAGCGGTGGCCGAGGACATCAAGGAAGTGGTGGAGCACGGGATCGAGCTCTGCCTGGTGATCGGCGGCGGCAACATCTTCCGCGGCGTGTCGCTGGCTGGCAAAGGCATGGATCGCGCCAACGCCGACTACATGGGCATGCTGGCCACCGTGATGAACGCCTTGGCGCTGCAAGGCGCGCTTGAGAAGATCGGCGTCTACACCCGCGTGCAGTCGGCGATCCCGATGGAAGCGGTCTGCGAGCCCTACATCCGTCGTCGGGCGCTGCGGCACCTGGAGAAGGGTAGGGTGGTCATTTTCGCCGCCGGCCTGGGCGCGCCATTCTTCACCACCGACACGCCGGCGGCGCTGCGCACGGCCGAGATGGGCTGCGACGCGCTCTTCAAGGGCACGAGCGTGGACGGCGTCTACACTGCCGACCCGAAGAAGGATCCGAGCGCCCAGCGCTACGAGACCCTGAGCTATCAGGAAGTGCTGGCCAAGGACCTACGCGTCATGGACGCCTCCGCCATCGCCCTGATGCGTGACAACCAGATCCCGATCGTGGTCTTTTCCATCCGCGAGCGGGGCAACTTCTTCAAAGTGCTGAAGGGCCAGGGCGTCTTCACGACCATCGCCTGACCTTTCGCTAAGCGTTACACGAGAAATCTGGGAGAAATTCCTATGGCTGCTACGGAAAAGCCGGTTCTGGCGAGGTACCGGGATCGCATGGACAAGGCGATCTCCGCCCTGAAGGACGAGTTCGCCAGCCTGCGCACCGGTCGCGCCTCGGCCAGCCTGCTCGATCAGGTCATGGTCGAAGCCTACGGTTCGACGGTGCCGATCAACCAGGTGGGCGCGGTCAGCGTGCCCGAGCCGCGTTCGATCAGCGTCAGCATCTGGGACCGCGGCCTGGTGGTCTCGGTGGAGAAGGCGATCCGCAATTCCGGCCTGGGGCTGAACCCGGTCGTTGACGGTCAGAGCCTGCGCGTGCCGATTCCGCCGCTCACCGAAGAGCGCCGTAAGGACCTCGCCAAGCTGGCCGGCAAGTATGCCGAGCAGCAGAAGGTCGCGATCCGCAACGTCCGCCGCGACGCCAACGACGACCTGAAGAAGGCCGAGAAGGACAGCGTGATCACTCAGGACGAACTGCACCGCATGGAAGGCGACGTGCAGAAGTTCACCGATGAGGCGATCAAGCGCGTCGACGAAGCCTTGAAAACCAAAGAACAAGAGATCATGCAGATTTAGTCCGCCGATCTTTCGGTCAAGGACCCCGGGAACCTCATGGCGACGATCGATCAAGAGCAGCCTGCGGCGCACGCGCCTCTGCACGTGGCGATCGTCATGGACGGCAATGGCCGCTGGGCGAAGCGCAGGGGCCTGCCGCGCCAGGTCGGGCACCCGAAGGGCGTGGACGCCATCCGCCGCGTGGTCGAGGCCGCGCCGGACCAGGGGATCCGCTATCTGACGCTCTACGCCTTTTCGACCGAGAACTGGCGGCGGCCGGCCGGTGAAGTGGCCGAGGTCATGCGGCTGCTGAAGCTCTACGTGAACTCTGATCTCGACAAGCTGGCCCGCGAGGGCGTGAAGGTGCGCATTCTGGGCCGCCGCGCAGGCCTGCCCGCCGACGTGGCCGAGATCGTCGAACGCGCCGAGCGCCAGACCGCGCACAACGACAAGTTCTTCCTGCAGGTCGCTTTCAACTACGGTGGCCGCGCCGACATCATCGATGCGGCGCGGGCGTTGGCGGCCGAGGCCGTCGCTGGCGCGATTGCGCCGGAGGACATCACCGAGGATCTGCTGCAGTCGCGGCTGTCCACCGGCGGCATTCCCGACCCTGACCTGGTGATCCGCACCAGCGGCGAGCAGCGGCTGTCGAACTTCCTGCTCTGGGAGACGGCTTATTCCGAGTTCGTCTTCCAGGACGTGCTCTGGCCGGACTACGACGCCGAGCACCTGCGTATCGCCATCGAAGAATTCAAGAAGCGCGAGCGGCGCTACGGCGGCGCCGTGGCCGATGATGTCCTTGCCGCCGGCTAGACGTTTCGATTGGTCCAATCTGGGCGTGCGCGTCGCCTCGGCCACGGTCCTGGTGCCGGCGGTGCTGGGCGCGGTGTGGTTCGCCGACCTGCCGGGCCTGCGCTGGCTGTTCCTGGTCCTGATCGCCGTGGCCGTGGCCTTGCTGGCCATTGAGTGGGGGGCGATGACCGCCCCGAACGCCCCGGTCCGCGTCTCCACCGCCCTGACGGTGGCGATCCTCGCGGCGGCATTTCTGGCCTTCCAGGGTCACATGGCGCTCGCCTGGGGCGCTGTCGCTCTCGGCGCCGCCGCCGCCGCGCTGGTGGCGCGGGGCGTCGCTGAGCGGCCGACCAACGCCGCGTTCGGGGTCATCTACCTGGCGATTCCGGTCGTCTGCATCGTCTGGCTCCGCGGGATGCCGGAGGGGCGCCAGTGGACGGTCCTGCTGTTCGCGGTCGCCTGGGCGGCCGACATCGCCGCCTTCGCGGTCGGAAGCGCCCTCAAGGGGCCCAAGCTGTGGCCGCAGTTCTCGCCCAACAAGACCTGGTCCGGTTTCATCGGCGGGCTGGTGGCCGCCGCCGCGGCCGGAGCCGCCATGGCCGCCTTCAGCGCCATCGTCCTGAGCATCCAGGCCGGTGCGCTGATCGGCTTCGTCGGAGGGCTGGCGACCATGGGCGGCGACCTCTGGGAGTCGCGCCTCAAACGCCGCTTCGGAGTAAAGGATTCGGGCGATCTGATCCCCGGCCATGGCGGTCTGCTTGATCGGGTCGATGGATTAATGTTCGCAACAGTCGTACTTGCGGGCGCTCGTCTGATAAACCATTGGGGATGGGCTCATTGACCCTGCCACGCCGCGTCAGCGTTCTCGGCTCCACCGGCTCTGTCGGCGTCTCGACCCTCGATCTGCTGGACAAGGCTGGGGCCGAGGTCGAGGTCATGGCGCTGACCGCCGGGCGCAACGTCGCGCGTCTGTCCGAGCAGGCCCTTCGCTGGCGGCCGAGACTGGCGGTCATCGAGGATGAAACTAAGCTCCCGGAACTGCGCGCGCGGTTGAACGGCTCGGGCATCGAGACCGCCGCGGGCCACGCGGCCGTGGTGGAGGCTGCGGCGGGCGAAGCCCAATGGGTGATGTCCTCCATCGTCGGTTTCGCCGGTCTCGCGCCGACGCTGGCGGCGGCGAAGGCTGGGGCCGTCATCGGCCTGGCCAACAAGGAAAGCCTGGTCTGTGCAGGCCCTCCGTTGCTTCGCACGGCCAAGCTGGCGGGCGGGGCGGTGATCCCGGTCGATTCAGAGCATTCGGCGATCTTCCAGGTGCTCGACCCGATGAACGCGCAGCGGGTGGATCGCCTGATCCTGACCTCGTCGGGCGGCCCGTTCCGCACCTGGTCGGCCGAGCAGATGGCGCACGCCACGCCGGAGCAGGCGGTGGCCCACCCCAACTTCAGCATGGGCGCCAAGATCTCCGTCGACTCGGCGACCATGATGAACAAAGGGCTTGAGATCATCGAGGCGGCCTACCTGTTTGGCATGACCGACGAGCGGGTCGACGTGCTGATCCACCATCAGCAGATCATCCACAGCCTCGTGGAGTACGCCGACGGATCCACGCTGGCCCAGCTGGGGCCGCCGGATATGCGCACGCCCATCGCTTGCGCCTTCGCATGGCCTGACCGACTGCCCTGGCCCGCGCCGCGTCTCGACCTTGCGGCCATCGGGAAATTGACCTTCGAAGAACCCGACCTGCGCCGCTTTCCCGCCTTGAAGATCGCCAAAGAAGCTTTGGCGGCCGGTGGGGTCGCGCCTGCGGTGATGAACGCCGCCAATGAGGTCGCCGTGGCCGCGTTCCTTGACCGCAGGATTGGCTTTCTGGATATTGCCGCGACGGTGGCTGAGACCCTCGAACGTGTCGAGACTCAGGGCCTTGTCGCGGGGGCGGCGAATGGCGACACGCTTGAGAATGCCCGGAATACCGATGCGGCGGCGCGCCGCGTCGCCGGTGACGTCGTCAGCGGCCTAGGCCGCTAGGTCCGGAGGAGTAAATCGCCGTGCTCGATTTCGCGCTCACCGCCCTGACCTTCGTCATTCCGTTCGCGCTTGTCCTCGGGCTGGTGGTGACGATCCACGAGCTCGGCCACTTCCTGGCCGCCAAGATGTTCGGCGTCGCCATCGACCGGTTCTCCATCGGCTTTGGCAAGGCGATCGCGGCCTGGACCGACAAGTCCGGCGTCGAGTGGCGCGTGGGTTGGATCCCGCTGGGCGGCTACGTGCGCTTCACCGGCGACGAGAACGCCTCGAGCGTGCCCGACCACGAAGACCTCGAGACCATGCGCCGCACGATCGAGCGCCGCGAAGGCGCCGAGGCGGTCAGCCGCTACTTCCATTTCAAGCCGCTGTGGCAGCGCGCGATCGTCGTGGCTGCCGGCCCGATGGCGAACTTCGTGCTGGCGGTGGCGCTGTTCGCATCGCTGCTGCTGGCGTTCGGTCAGTACGTCCTGCCGCCGCGGATCGCCTCCGTGGCCGCGGGCAGCCCGGCCGAGCGCGCCGGCTTCCGGCCCGGCGACCTGATCGTCGAGGCCGACGGCCGCAGAATTACCGGCTTCGACCAGGTGGCCGAGGTCGTCCAGGTGCGCGCGAACGTCCCGACCCAGTTCGTGATCGAGCGCGGCGGCAGCAAGGTCGAGATCACCGCCACGCCCGAATGGGTCGAGCGCACCGACTCCCTGGCGGGCAAGCGCCGCCAAGGCATGCTGGGCCTGACTCCGGCCCAGACCGCCCGCGACTTCATCCACGTTCGCTACAATCCGCTCCAGGCGCTGTCGGGGGGTGTCGATCGCACCTGGCGCACGCTGGAGACCACGGTTTACTACCTCGGCCGCATGGTGACAGGGCAGGTTTCGCCCGACCAACTCAGCGGACCCCTGGGAATCGCGCGAATCTCGGGCAAGGTGGCGCAGGCGGGGGCGGAAGGCGCGCCGGATGTCGCGGGGATGATCCTCGGCTCCAGCGTCAATCTGCTTCAGCTCGCCGCGTTCGTTTCGGTTAGCATCGGCTTCATGAACCTCCTCCCTATCCCTGTGCTGGATGGGGGCCACCTGCTGTTCTACGCCTATGAGGCGGTAGCGCGGCGTCCACTCGCGGCCAAGGTTCAGGCGGCGGGCTACCGGGTGGGGCTTGCGCTGCTGTTGGGATTGATGTTGTTCGCCACCTGGAACGATCTGCAGCAACTGCGTGTGTTCAAAATCCTCGGCGGCGTCTTCTCCTGAGCCTGCCCCCATTTCCTTTGACGGCTGATACGATGCAAAGACCTCGCGCTCGCCGCGCCGCGCTAGCCTCCGGCCTCGCCCTGTTGATGGGGTCGACTGCGCTCGTCGTGCCAGGCGTCGTCCTGGCCCAGGAGCAGGCGACTCCGCCGCAGCCGCAACCTGATCCGCAGGCCGCCATCGGCCAGCAGTCGGGCGTGGTTCAGCGGATCATCGTCCGCGGCAACGAGCGGATCGAGCAATCGACGATCCTCTCCTACCTGCCGATCCAGCCGGGCGAGACGCTCGACGCGGCCAAGGCCGACCTGGCGCTGAAGACCCTGTTCCGCACCGACCTGTTCGCCGACGTGAAGGTCGACCTGCAAGGGTCGGACATGATCGTCACGGTCGTCGAGAATCCGATCATCAACAAGGTGGTGTTCGAGGGGAACTCGGGCCTGAAGGAAGACAAGCTGCGCGATGAAGTGACCGTGCGCCCGCGCGGCATCTTCACCCGCGCCAAGGTCCAGCAGGACGTCCAGCGCATCGTCGAACTCTATCGTCGCTCGGGCCGCATTTCCGCGACCGTGACGCCGAAGATCGTCGAACTGCCCCAGAAGCGCGTCGACCTGATCTTCGAGATCAGCGAGGGCCCCAAGAGCGGCGTTCTGCGGGTCAACTTCCTCGGCAACCAGGAGTTCTCGGACAACGACCTGCGCGACGTGGTCGTGACCGAGCAGACCACCTGGTACAAATTCTTCTCGACCAACGCGAACTACGACCCGGACCGCCTTGAGTACGACAAGGAGCAGCTGCGCAAGCACTACCGCAACCGCGGCTTCTACGATTTCCGTGTCATCTCATCGATCGCCGAGCTGGCGCCCGACAAGAACGGCTTCGTGATCACCTACACCCTCGACGAGGGCAAGGAGTACCGGTTCGGCAAGATCTCGGTCGAGACCGAGCTGCAGAAGCTGGACAAGGACGTGCTCCAGCAACTGGTGCCGATCCGCAGCGGCGAGATCTATCAAGACGAACGCATCGAAGCGGCGACCGACTCGCTGACCTTCGCCGCCGGCGCCGCGGGCTTCGCGGCGGTGGATGTGCGTCCGCGCTACACGCCCAACCGTGAGACCGGCCTGGTCGACGTGGTGTTCCAGGTCCGGGAAGGACCGCGCGTCTACGTCGAGCGCATCGACGTGACCGGCAACACCCGCACCTTGGACTACGTCATCCGCCGCGAGCTGAACCTCGTGGAAGGCGACGCCTACAACCGCGCCCTGGTCGATCGTTCGCGCAACAACATCCGCGCGCTTGGCTTCTTCAAGGACGTGACCATCGAGGAAACGCCCGGATCGGCGCCCGACCGCACCAACTTGCAGGTGCAGGTCGAGGAACAGCCCACCGGCGAGCTCTCCTTCAGCGCCGGCTACTCGTCGGTCGATCAGCTGATCCTCGACCTCGGCGTCACCGAACGGAACTTCCGCGGCCGCGGCCAGAGCGTGCGCGCCCGCGTCTCCGTCGGCTCGCTGCGCCAGCAGATCGACTTCGGCTTCACCGAGCCGCGGTTCATGGGCCGCGACCTGGGCGCCGGCGTCGACCTCTATTCCTACCGCTACGACCTGACCGAGTACTCGGCCTATAAGACGGTCACGGTGGGCGGCAACCTCCGCATGGCGTTCCCGCTGACCGTCAACTCGCGGATGTCGACGCGCTACACCCTGCGGCAGGAAGACGTGCAGATCGACGACGGCTACTGCGATCCCGCGGCCCCGCTCGTCTCGCTGTCGCTCTGCGATCAGCGCGGCAAGTATCTGACCTCGTTGATCGGCTACACCTACCTGTTCGATCGTCGGAACGATCCGATCAATCCGACCCGCGGCTTCCGCTTCGATGTCAGCCAGGACCTGGCCGGCCTCGGCGGCGACGTGAATTACATCAGCACCGAGATGACCGGGGGCTGGTACCACGGCTTCAACAAGGACTTCATTCTCAGCGTCACCGGCCAGGGCGGTTATATCGCCGGCTGGAGCGGCGATACGGTGCGGGTCAACAGCCGCTTCTACAAGGGCGGCAACAACTTCCGCGGCTTCGAGACCGCTGGTATCGGCCCGCGCGACACCAATTTCGGCCGTTCGGACGCCCTGGGCGGCCGGGCTTACGCCATCGGTTCTGCGGAGCTGACCATCCCGACCGGCCTGCCTGAGCAGTACGGCATCAAGGCCGCGCTGTTCACCGATGTCGGCACCCTCGGCCTGCTGGACGACAAGGACAAGCTGCGGGCCGACGGCACCGTCGATCCGCTGATCTTCGACGACCTCTCCCTGCGCGCTACGGCTGGTCTGTCGATCTTCTGGCGCTCGCCGATGGGCCCCATCCGATTCGACTTCAGCCAAGTTTTGGCCAAAGAAGACTACGACAAGACCGAAACCTTCCGGTTCTCAACCTCAACCAGGTTCTAGAAACTCCCCAAATGTCGATCAAATCCATCGTTGCGGCGACTTGTGTCGCCGCCGTCACCGTTTCCGCATCGAGCGCCGCCTTCGCCCAGGCTGCGGCGCCGGCCGCCGCCTCGGCGCCTGCGGTTACTCATGGCCCGGCCCTGCCGGGCGTGTGCGTCATTTCTCTGGAAGGCGCCATCGCGACCTCCACTGTCGGCAAGTACGTGCAGACCCGCCTGCAGCAGATCGCTACCCAGGTCCAAGCCGAGCTGAAGGGTGAAGAAGCCGCCCTGCAGGCCGAAGCCAAGACCCTGGAAAGCCAACGCGCCAGCCTCGACCAAAAGACCTTCGAGGCCCGCGCCAACGCTCTGCAGACCAAGGCCGGTGCGTTCCAGCGCAAGGCCCAGATCCGCGAGCGTGAAATGCAAGCGACGCAGCAGAAGGCTCTCGGCCGCGTTGGCCAGGAGCTCGACCCGATCCTGCGTCAGGTCTACCAGCAGCGTCAGTGCAGCCTGCTGCTGAACCGCGACGCCGTGGTCATCGCCAACCCGGCCATGGACATCAGCCAGCCGGTTGTCACGGCGCTCAACGCCAAGATCCAGCAGTTCACGTTCGATCGCGAGCGTCTGGACCAGGCGGCGGCTCCGGCCCAAAAGTAGGCGCGACTCGCCTTAGACGTGGGTCGAGCCAAGGATAGCCATGCCCGACCCCCGATTTTTTGAAGACCTTGGCCCTGTCACGCTTGCCGACCTGGCGAGCCTGACAGGCGCCGAACTCGCCGCCGCGGACCAGGGACGGACCCAGGTTCGCGGCGTCGCCGTCCTGGCCAGCGCCCAGGCCGACACCATCACCTTCCTGACCGACAAGAAGCACGCCGCCGAGCTGGCTGTGACCAAAGCCGTGGCTGTGTTCATTACGCCGCGCGACCGCGAGCTGGCGCCGGCTGGCTGTGCGGCGTTGGTGACACCGACCCCCCAGGCCGCCTATGCCGCGGCGGCGAACCGCCTGCACCGTCCGCGCCGCCATGAAGGCCCCGCGGCAGTCTCTCCGGACGCGGTGCTGGAGGAGGGCGTCCATCTCGCCCCTGGCGTCGTTGTCGGGCCCGGCGCGCGGATCGGCGCAGGTACGGAAATCGGCGCAAACACCGTCATCGGCCCTGGCGTGGCCATCGGCCGTGACTGCACGATCGGAGCGAATGTCACGCTTGGCTTCGCCCTGCTCGGCGATCGCGTGCGAATCCTGGCCGGGGCCGTGATCGGCGAGCCCGGCTTCGGCGCGGCCGGCGGCGCGACCGGCGTGGTCGACGTTCCCCAGCTTGGCCGGGTTATCATGCAGGATGGCGTCACCGTCGGCGCCAACACCTGCATCGACCGCGGAGCGTTCGACGACACCGTGATCGGCGAGAACACCAAGATCGACAACCTGGTGCAGATCGCCCACAACGTCCGTGTGGGACGGAACTGCGTCATGGCCGCTCACACAGGCATTTCCGGCAGCGTCGTGATCGGCGACGGGGCGGCCTTCGGCGGTCGCGCAGGCGTCGCCGACCACGTGAACATCGGAGATCGCGCCCAGGTGGCCGCCGCTGCGGGGGTGTTTCGCGACATTCCGGCCGGCGAAACCTGGGGCGGCGTGCCCGGACAACCAATTCGCCGCTGGATGCGGGAGGTGGCGTGGCTATCTCGCGCCTCCAGCCGCAAGGGAACTGACCAATGAGCACTGAGGCGACCGAGAGCGACATCTCGATCGACATCGGCGAGATCCTCCAACGGATCCCACATCGCTATCCGTTCTTGCTGGTCGACCGCGCTGAACAGTACCGGGCCAATGAGTCGATCATCGGCATCAAGTGCGTGACGATCAACGAGCCGTTCTTCCAGGGGCACTTCCCCGACTATGCGGTGATGCCTGGTGTTCTGATCGTCGAAGCCATGGCCCAGACCGGCGCGGTGCTGATGTCCAAGACCCTGAACGTCGATCGCGAAGGCAAGACCATCCTCTTCACCTCGGTCGACAACTGCCGCTTCCGGCAGCCAGTGCGGCCGGGCGACGTTCTACGAATGCATGTGCGCGTGGTGCGCGTGCGTGGGGGCCTGTTCAAGTTCGAAGGCAAGGCCATGGTCGGCGACAAGACCGCTGCTGAAGCGGAATTCGCGGCCATGCTGGTGGAGACCCCATGAGCATCGAAGTCCATCCCAGCTCGGTCGTCGACCCGAAGGCGCAACTGGCCGACGGCGTCGTCATTGGCCCCTTCTGCACGGTCGGTCCGAACGTGAAGCTTGGTGCGCGCACCAAGCTGTTCTCGCACGTCGTCGTCGATGGGGCGACCGAGGTCGGCGAGGACAACGCCATCTACCCGTTCGTGATGCTGGGCGGCCCGCCGCAGCACACGGCCTACAAGGGCGAACTGACCCAACTGATCATCGGCGATCGCAACCAGATCCGCGAACACGCCACGATGAACACCGGAACGGTCGGCGGCGGCGGCGTCACCAGGGTCGGGTCCGATGGCCTCTACATGATCGAGAGCCATGTCGGTCATGACTGCGTGGTCGGCGACCAGGTGATCCTGACCAAGCAGGCGACCCTGGGCGGGCACTGCGAGATCGCCGACTTCGTGATCGTCGGCGGGCTGGCCGCGGTCCACCAGCGCACGCGCGTCGGCCGCCACGCCATGATCGGCGGGCTCGCCGCCGTCGTGAAGGACGTCATTCCCTACGGTTCGGTGTGGGGCAATCATGCCCACCTTGAGGGGCTGAATCTGCTGGGCCTGAAGCGCCGCGGATTCAGCCGCGAGACCATCAACACCATGCGTGCGGCCTATCGGATGTTGTTCGCCGACGAGGGCACCTTCCAGGAGCGCCTGGACGACACCGTCGAAACCTACTCCGACAGCCCGGAGGTGATGGAGATCGTCGACTTCATCCGGGCCGACGCCAGCCGTCCGCTCTGCCTGCCGGAGCGGGAGGTCTAGGGCATGCAGAAGCTCGGCCTGATCGCTGGCGGCGGGAACCTCCCGGTCGAGATCGCGCAGCACTGCGAGCGCGCTGGCCGGCCGTTCTTCATCGTCCGTCTCAAGGGTTTTTCCGGCCCGGACATCGCCCGCTATCCGGGCGCGGACATCGGGCTGGCCGAGCTCGGCAAGTGCTTCAAGGCGCTCAAGCGCGCCGGCTGCAAGGCCGTGACCCTGGTGGGCACGGTCGATCGCCCAGACTTCAAGTCCCTGGCGCCCGACCTGCGCGGCCTGATGGCCCTGCCGGGCGTCATCGCCGCCGCGCGCAAGGGCGACGACGCGTTGCTGCGCCAGCTGCTCGGGGAATTCGAAAAAGAAGGCTTCGCCGTCGAGGGCGCGCACGAGGTGATGGGCGACCTGACCATCTCCGCGGGGCCCCTGGGCCGCATCTCGCCGACGCCCGATCAGATGGCTGACGTCGAGCGCGCGCTGCAGGTGGCGCGGGCCATCGGCGAGCTGGACGTGGGGCAGGGCGCCGTCGTCTGCGAAGGCCTGGTCCTGGCGGTCGAGGCGCAGGAAGGCACCGACGCCATGCTGCGTCGGGTCGCCGAGCTGCCGCGCAATATCCGCGGAACGACGGAAGCGCTTCGCGGCGTGCTGGCCAAGGCTCCCAAGCCGATCCAGGAGACTCGCATCGACCTGCCGACCATTGGCCTCAACACCATTCAGCGCGCCGCCCAGGCCGGTCTGGCCGGTGTCGCGGGCGAGGTTGGCCGGTTGCTGGTGCTGGACCGCGAGGCCGTGATCGAACTGGCCGATGAGCTTGGTCTGTTCATCGTGGGCGTGGAGCCGCCCGCTCAGCCGTGAGCAAGCCGCTCTGCGTCATGCTGGTGGCCGCCGAGGCCTCGGGCGACGACCGGGGCGCCGGCCTGGCCAAGGCGCTGCGGGCGCGGCTGGGCGATGGGGTCCGCTTTGTGGGCGTCGGCGGAGAGAAGATGGCCGCCGAGGGCGTCCACAGTCCCTTCGACATCGCCGAGCTCTCGATCCTGGGCCTGCTTGAAGGCTTGATGGCCTATCGCAAGGTGGTCGCCCGCGTCGAGGACACGGTCGCCCTGGCGCAGCGCGAGAAGCCCGATGTGGTCATCCTGATCGACTCCTGGGGCTTCACTCTTCGCGTCGCCCAGCGGCTGCGCAAGCTCGACCCCAAACTGCCGCTGATCAAGTACGTCGCCCCGCAGGTCTGGGCGACGCGGCCTGGCCGGGCCAAGACCCTGGCCGCAGCCGTGGACCACCTGCTGTCGATCCACGTGTTCGACGCGCCCTATTTCGAGGCCGAGGGCCTGCCGGTGACCTTCGTTGGCAATTCGGCCCTGAGCGTGGATTTCTCAAGGGCCGACGGCGGCCGACTTCGTTCCCAGCTTGGCGTGCCGCAGACCGCGCCCCTGCTGCTTGTCTTGCCGGGCAGCCGGCCTGGCGAGATCAGCCGCATCCTGCCGTCCTTCGCCGAAGCCGTTGGCATCCTGAAGGCTCAGCGCCCCGATCTGGCCGTGGTGATCCCGGCCGCGCCAACGGTGGCGGTGGCGGTCAAAACCCAGGCCTCAAGCTGGGCGCACGTCGTCGAGGGGGAGGGAGCCAAGCTCGACTCCATGAAGGCCGCCACGGTGGCCCTGGCCTGCTCGGGCACGGTCACCACCGAACTGGCGCTGGCCGGCGTGCCGATGGTGATCGGCTATCGGCTGGGCTCGCTCACCCACGCCATTCTCAAGCGGCTGATCCGCACGCCCTACATCACCCTCTTCAACATCGCGGCCAAGGCGTTTGTCGCGCCTGAGTTGGTTCAGGACGACTGCAACGGTCCGGCCCTGGCGCGCGAGGTGGGCAAGCGGCTCGACGATCCCGAGCTTCGCCGGACCCAGGTCGCGGCGCAGTCGGCCGCGCTCCTGGAGATGGGGCGCGGCGGCCCCGATCCATCCGAAGCAGCCGCCGATGCGGTGCTCAAGGTGCTCGCAGACCGTAGTTAGATCGCGGGCGTGCGGATGAAGTGCTCTTCGATGTTGGGCGACACCGCCACCACGTGAAGATCGACCACCCTGTGCTCGCCGGCTTCCATGCCGAGTTGCGCCAACGCTGGTGCGAACCGGTTCTGGAGGTAGGCGTCGATGTGCGCCTGGCTTTCCCAGATGTCGATGATGTGGGCGCCCTCCGCATCGAACGAGGCCATGTGCAGCAGGCACCCGGCCGGCGGCCCGTTGTCCCAGTCGATCACTTTGCGGGCGGCTTCGTACATGTCCTGAGTAACGTCGAGGGCGTCGTAACTGACCATGAGCGCCATGGGCGTGCTCCTGTCATTCGCGTCGGGCCTTCTGCCCGGTCGCCGCACCATACGAGCATTGTGGTCCTGCGCAACGATGGCGCGTGGCGTGGCCCAAAAGAAAGCCCCGCCCGGCGATGCCGGGCGGGGCTCCTTGTCTCGGTGCTGATCGAGCGGCTTAGCGCTTGTCGACCGACATGTAGTCGCGTTGCGGCGCGCCGGTGTAAATCTGGCGCGGACGGCCGATCTTCTGCGACGGATCCTCGATCATTTCCTTCCACTGGCTGATCCAGCCCACGGTGCGGGCCAGGGCGAACAGCACGGTGAACATCTCCGGCGGGAAGCCGAGGGCGCGCAGGGTGATGCCCGAGTAGAAGTCGACGTTCGGATAGAGCTTGCGCTCGATGAAGTACGGATCGCTCAGGGCGACCTTTTCGAGCTCCATGGCGACCTTCAGCAGCGGGTCGTCCTGGTGGCCGACTTCGGCCAGCACTTCATGGCAGGTCTTCTGCATGACCGTCGCGCGCGGGTCGTAGTTCTTGTAGACCCGGTGGCCGAAGCCCATCAGGCGATAGCGGCGGTCCTTCACGCCCTGGACGTACTCGGGGATGCGATCGACGGTGCCGATCTCCTTGAGCATGTTCAGTGCTTCTTCGTTGGCGCCGCCATGGCTGGGGCCCCAGAGGCAGGCGATGCCGGCCGCGATGCAGGCGAACGGATTGGCGCCCGACGAACCGGCCAGGCGGACGGTCGAGGTCGAGGCGTTCTGTTCGTGGTCCGCATGCAGGATGAAGATGCGGTCCATGGCGCGGGTCAGCACCGGGTTCGGCTTCCAGTCCTCGGCCGGGACCGAGAAGCACATGCGCAGGAAGTTTTCCGAGTAGGACAGGTCGTTGCGCGGATGCACGAAGGGCTGGCCGCGGAAGTACTTGAACGCGCGGGCGGCGATCGTCGGCATCTTGGCGATCAGCCGGTGCGACGAGATCATCCGTTGTTCCGGATCATCGACGTTGGTGCTGTCGTGATAGAAGGCCGACAGCGCGCCGACGGCGCCGACCATGATCGCCATCGGGTGAGCGTCCCGACGGAAGCCCATGAAGAACCTATCGAACTGCTCGTGCAGCATCGTGTGATAGGTGATGTTGTGTTCGAAGGTCTCGAATTCCTTGGCGTTCGGCAGGTCGCCGTTCAGCAGGAGATAGCAGACCTCGAGGAAGCTCGACTTCTCGGCCAGTTGGTCGATCGGGTAGCCGCGGTGCAGCAGGATGCCCTTATCGCCGTCGATGAAGGTGATCTTGCTCTCGCAGCTCGCAGTCGACGTGAAGCCGGGGTCGTACGTGAAGACATCGGCTTCGGCGTAGAGTTTTCGGATGTCGACGACGGCGGGGCCGTCCGTCCCTTTGAGGATCGGCAGCTCAACCGACTTGCCGTCGAAACTCACCTTAGCCGTGTCGCCCATGCCATTCCTTCCAAGTGCGAGAAGTTAAACGCCCGTTTCGACGTGCCTTATAGCGCCTTATGCGGGCTGTGAAAGCGCATCGTCGAGGCGCCCCAAACTTTCCTGTTTCCCAAGGCTCACAAGGGCTCCGGCCAGGTCCGGCGCCGGGGAGCCCCCGGAGAGGACGCCACGTAAGGCTGGGCCGAACTTGCCGAGCCCGACGCCTTCGCCTTCGGCGAAGCTGCGCAGGGCCGCCTCGAGGGTGGGAACATCCCAGGCCGCTTGCTCCGTCAGAGCCGCGCGCAGGCGCGAAAGGCGCGCACGGGTCTCATCGGTCAGCAGGCCCTTGGCCTTGTCCGGAAGCTCCAGCGGGCGGCGCTTAAGGGCGAACACCGTGGCGTCGGCCAACTCCAGCATGGTCTTGGCGCCGTCCCGGACCAGCGGGATCGTCCGCTCGATGATCGACTCGTCGCCATCGTGCAGATGGAAGTCGCGGCTCTTGTGGACACCGACCACCAGCTTGGCGAGCCGGGCCGGGTCCGCCTGACGCAGATAGTGGTTGTTCAGGTGGTTGAGCTTGTCCCAGTCCAGGCGGGCGGGGGCGCCGACCACGTCCTTGACGTCGAACCAGCTGATCGCCTGCTCGTCGCTGAAGATCTCGTCGTCGCCATGGCCCCAGCCAAGCTTGGCCAGGTAGTTGCGCATCGCTTCGGGCAGGTAGCCCATGTCGTCGAACTCGCTGACGGCCTGAGCGCCGTGGCGTTTCGACAGCTTTGCGCCGTCCGGCCCATGAATCAGCGGCAGGTGAGCCCAGACGGGAACTTCCCAGCCCATCGCCTGATAAATCAGGGTCTGACGGGCGGCGTTGTTGAGGTGGTCATCGCCGCGGATGACGTGGGTGATGCCCATGTCGTGGTCGTCCACGACGACCGCCAGGTTGTAGGTCGGCGTGCCGTCCGAACGCAGCAGGATCAGGTCGTCCAGGGTCTTGTTCTGGAACGTGACCTGACCCTTGACCATGTCGCCGATCACGGTCTCGCCCTCGAGCGGGCTCTTCAGGCGGACGACGAAGGGCTGGCCCTCGTCGTAGTTGCCGGCGCCGCGGTCGCGCCAGGGCGAACGGATCACCCGGCCCTCGGCCCGAGCGGCTTCACGTTCGATTTCCAGCTCTTCGGCGGTCATGTAGCAGCGATATGCGCCGCCGCGGGCCAGCATCTCATCGACTACCGCCCGGTGGCGATCAGCGCGGGCGAATTGGAACACCGGCTCGGCGTCCGGCTTCAGGCCTAGCCAGTCGAGACCTTCGAAGATCACCTGCACGGCCGCCTCGGTCGAGCGCTCGCGATCGGTGTCCTCGATGCGCAGCAGGAACTGGCCGCCGGTATGTTTCGCGTAAAGCCAGTTGAAAAGCGCCGTCCGGGCCGTGCCAATGTGCATCGAGCCGGTGGGCGAGGGGGCGATCCTGGTGACGACGGGACGGTCGGACATCGAAATGGAGGCTGCTGTGACTGTAGCTGGCGCGCCGAAGGTGCGCGCGGCGCCTCTTAGCACGGCCTTTGCGAAGCGTCCTAGCTTTCGCCGCATCGCAACATGGGTCTCCGATCAAGCCTCCGTGCAGTCGGGCCGGCTGAGCTTGTGGACGCCCGTCGCCTTCGGTTCGGGCGCCGCGATCTACCTGGCCTTGCCCGCCGAACCGCTCACCCTTGTGGCCGTGATCGCCCTGGTCGTAGCGGCATTGCTGGTCGCCGCCCGGGCGCGCCTCAGTCTTGGACGCATGGCGACCATCGCCTTGACCCTGGCCGCCTTTCTGTTTGCCGGCTTCGCCGCCGGGAAAATTCGCACCCAGACCGTTCGCGCGCCCATCGCCCCGGCTGGCGGCGGCGTACGGTTGATCGAGGGCTTCGTCGTCGATGTCGCCAGTCCTGGGCAGGGCGGTCCGCGCATCCTGATCGCCCCGATCCGGATTAGCGGCCTGGCCCCGGAGGCGACGCCGATTCGCGCGCGGCTCACCTTGTCCGATGACGACGAACTGCCCGCCCCGGGGACCGCCGTCTCCGTGAAGGGCATGATCAACGCGCCGCCGCCTCCCGCGAGTCCCGGGTCCTACGACTTCGCCCGTGACGCCTTCTTCGACGGGGTCGGCGGCGTCGGGTTCGCCCTCACGCCGGCGAGGGTTGTTCAAGCCGATTCGGCTCCCTGGCGGCTGCGGCTGGAAATGCAGGTCAACGCGGTGCGCTGGGCGCTTGCCAAGCGGATCGTCGCGGAGATGGGGGTTGAAAGCGGCGGCCTGGCCGCGGCGATGATCACCGGCCATGAGGCGTTCGTGCCCAAGGAACAGGTCGACGACCTGCGCGCCTCGGGCCTGGCGCACATCATCTCCATTTCCGGACTGCACATGGCGATCGTCGGCGGATTCACCTTCGCGGCAGTCCGCCTTGCGGTGGCCGCTTGGCCCTGGGCGGCGCTGCGGGTGTCCTCCAAGAAGGTGGCGGCGGCGGCCGGCCTGTTGGCCGTAGGGGCCTATCTCGTCATCTCCGGCGCGCCGAGCCCGGCCGAGCGCGCAGCTATTACCGCTGGCGCGGCGTTCCTGGCCATCCTGGTCGATCGGCGGGCCATCAGCCTTCATACCCTGGCGCTGGCCGCCTTGCTGATCATCGCCCTGCAGCCGGAAGCGGTTGCCGCGCCTGGATTTCAGATGTCCTTCGCCGCCACCGCCGCCCTGGTGGCTCTGGCTGAGACCTGGCCCCGTCCGCCACGGGAGATAAATACGCCCTGGCCGATCCGGACCCTCCAGGCGGTGGGCGTCTGGACGGCGGCGAGCCTGGGCGCGAGCTTCGTCGCCGGCTTGGCGACAGGCCCCTTCGCCATGCAGCACTTCAATCGCGTTTCGACCTTTGGGCTGGTGGCCAACCTCGCGACGGCTCCGATCTCGTCCTTCCTGATGATGCCTGCCCTGGCGCTGGGCGCGGTGCTTGCGCCGCTGGGCCTTGGAAGCATTCCGCTCGCGGGGGCCGACCTCGCGATCGACACCATGAATCGTATCGCTTCGATCGTGGCCGATATGCCGGGCAGTCAGCGGATCTTCGCCAGCGCGCCGGCCTGGACCTTGCCGGCGGCGTTCATGGGCCTGCTTTGGCTTTGCCTGTGGAAGGGACCGTTGCGCTGGGCCGGCGTGCCGCTGGCCATGGCGGTCTGGCTGTGTCCGCGGCCGCCGGCGCCGGACATCTGGATCTCGTCGGATGGTTCGGCCGCCGCGGTGCGGAGTGGGGATGAAGCGATCCTGCTGCGCCCGGACGCCAAGCTGTTCGCCGCCGAGCTCTGGGCGCGGAGGCGGGGGCTGACGCCGGCCGGGGCTGAGGCTCGCGACGTTGGCTATGATTGTGATCGCTGGTCCTGCGCGCCTCGTCAGGGCGCCGGCGAACCACGCTTGGCGGCGATCTTCACGCGTCGGGCCTCGACCATCGAGAAGAAGCAGCCGTTGTTCTGCGATTGGGCGGAAGTTGTCGTGATCCGCGGCAAGGCGCCGCCCTGTCCGCGGGCCTTGACCTTAACGGAGGCGGAGTTCGTCCGCGGCGGCTCCGCTGAGCTCTATAGGACCGCGACGGGATGGAAGATCGTGTGGGCGCAGGACCTGCGTGGTCAGCGCCCCTGGACGCTCAGTGGTAGCGGCGGATGAGGCCGACCAGACGGCCTTGAACCTGAACCTGGTCGGGCCCGAAGATGCGGGTCTCGTAGGCCGGGTTGGACGCCTCAAGGGCGACGGAAGCGCCCTTCTTGCGCAGGCGCTTTAGGGTGGCTTCTTCGCCCATGACCAGGGCCACCACGATGTCGCCGGAATTGGCCGTGTCGGTCTTTCGGATGACCACATAGTCGCCGTCGAGAATGCCGGCGTTGATCATCGAGTCACCGGCGATTTCGAGCACGAAGTGCTCGCCGGCGCCGAGAATGGTTTCCGGCACGGGGATCCGGTCGCGTTCCTGCTGGATCGCTTCGATCGGCGTGCCGGCGGCGATGCGGCCCAGGATCGGCAGCTCACGGGTGTCGTTGGCGACCGGCAGGGCAGGCAATTCATCGGCCTCGACCAACTGCGGTTTGAATGGCGAGCGACCCTTCGGCGGCGCCGTGGTCGTCGCCTGCTGCGGAAGCTTCACCACTTCCAGGGCTCGCGCCCGGTGCGGCAGGCGGCGAAGGAAGCCTCGCTCCTCCAGCGCCGTGATGAGCCGGTGAATGCCCGACTTGGACGCCAGGTCCAGCGCCTCCTTCATCTCGTCGAAGGACGGCGAGACCCCGGTTTCCTTGATCCGCTCATGGATGAACATGAGAAGTTCGTGTTGCTTACGGGTGAGCATGGCTGTCGAGCCCTTGAGAACAAAGCGCTAACGTCACGAATGTTCTCTAGGTGTTCCAGGTTAATGTCAAGTTACCGTTGAGCCTTTGAAAAGGCTCGGGTTTCTTGCGCGCCTGAAGCCGAGGATCCGACTCAGGCGAGTAGGGCGCGCGTTGCCGCGGCCACGTCGGCCTGCCGCATCAGGCTCTCGCCGACCAGCATGGCGCGCGCGCCGGAGCGTTCGAGGCGGGTGACGTCCAAGGCATTGAAGATGCCGCTCTCGGTGACTAGCAGCGCGTCTGAAGGCGTCGCTGCGGCCAGCCGCTCAGTGATCGTCAGATCGGTCTCGAAGGTGCGCAGATTGCGATTGTTCACGCCGACCAGATTCGCGCCGAGCTTGCCGGCGCGGGCCATTTCGTCCTCGTCGTGCACCTCGACCAGGGCGTCCATGCCAAGCCGCGCGGCCTCGGCCATCAAGTCGGCGGCCAGGGCGTCGTCGACCATGGCCATGATCACCAGAATGGCGTCGGCGCCGAGCGCCCGGGCTTCCGGCACTTGCCACGGATCGACCAGGAACTCCTTGCGCAGGGCGGGCAGGGCGACGGCGTCGCGCGCGGCGGTGAGGAAGGCGTCGGCGCCCTGGAAACTCGGACCGTCGGTAAGGACCGAGAGGCAGGCCGCGCCGCCGGCCTCATAGGCCTGGGCCAGGCTGGGCGGGTCGAAATCCTCTCGGATCAATCCCTTGGACGGCGACGCCTTCTTGATCTCGGCGATCAGGGCGAGTTTGCCGGGCGCATGCGCCCGTTCCAGCGCGGCGCGGAAGCCGCGCGGCGGCGTCGCCAGCGCAGCGGAGGCTTCCAGGTCAGCCAGCGTGCGCTGTGTTTTGCGCTCGGCGACTTCCTCGCGCTTGTAGGCGGCGATCTTGTCGAGAATGTCGCTCACGCCGTGACCTCGATCAGCTTGTCTAGCGCGGCCTTCGCGCGGCCGTCGTCGATGATCTGGCCGGCCAGCTCGACGCCCTCGCGCAGGGTCTCCACTTTCTCGCCGACCAGGAAGGCGGCGGCGGTGTTGAGCAGCACGATGTCGCGATAGGCGCCCTTGGCCCCGTCCAGCAACTCGCGCAGGGCGGTGGCGTTTTGGGCCGGCGAGCCGCCGGTCAGATCGGCCAGCGAGGCCCGCGGCAAGCCGACCGCCTCGGGCGTGATGCTGAACAGGCGCACCTGGCCGTCGCGATATTCCGCGACGCTGGTCTCCCCCGTGGTGGTCATTTCGTCCATGCCGCCGCCATGCACGACCCAGGCCCGCTCGGCGCCGAGCGCGCCCAGCACGCGGGCGAGAGGTTCGACCCAGCGATCGGCGAACACGCCCATCACCTGCCGTTGCGCGCCGGCCGGGTTGGTCAGCGGGCCCAGCAGGTTGAAGATGGTGCGGAAGCCCAGGTCGGTGCGGATCGGGGCGACGTGGCGCATGGCGCTGTGGTGGGCCGGGGCGAAGAAGAAGGCGACATTGGCGGTGTCCAGCGC
The DNA here is from genome assembly GCF_056401675.1 of Phenylobacterium sp. P4_E10. NCBI lineage: Bacteria > Pseudomonadati > Pseudomonadota > Alphaproteobacteria > Caulobacterales > Caulobacteraceae > Phenylobacterium > Phenylobacterium sp. P4_E10. The sequence goes on from NZ_JBFUIW010000004.1 coordinate 251,222, forward strand.
CCGCAGCTGCTGCTCGGCTCCGGCGTTCACGTCGACGCCCAGCTCGGCCAGCACGTCCGCCGCGCCTGAGCGCGAGGATACAGCGCGGTTGCCATGCTTGGCGACTTTCAGGCCGCCGCCCGCGGCCACGAACGCCACGGCCGTGGAGACATTGAGGGTGTGCAGCCCGTCGCCACCGGTGCCGCAGACATCCATCACCTGATAGGGGTGCTCCAGCGTGACGGCGGCCTTGCGCATGGCGCGGGCGCAGGCGGTGATCTCGCCGGTCGTCTCGCCGCGCATGCGCATGGCGGTGACCGCGGCGGCGACCTGAGCCGGGGTCGGCTCGCCGCGCAGGCAGGCGGCGAAGAATTCGCCGGCGTCGTCTTCCGTCAGGGTTCCGCCATCCGCCAGGCGGCCCAGAAGCGGCTTGAAAGCATCGGACATGTCGAGGGTCTCTTAGGCGTCGACCAGGGGCTCAACGCCCGCGAGCTTGAGGAAGTTGGCCAGCATGGCGTGGCCGCCCTCGGTGGCGATGGATTCCGGGTGGAACTGGACGCCGTGCACCGGCCGGGTGCGGTGTTGGAAGCCCATGATCTCGCCGTCTTCGGTCCAGCCGGTGACTTCCAGCGCCTCCGGCAAGGTCGATTTCTCGACCGAAAGGCTGTGATAGCGCGTCGCCGTGAACGGGTTGGGCAGGCCGGCGAACAGGCCCTTGCCCTCGTGTTCGATCGGGCTGGTCTTGCCGTGCATGATCGCCTTGGCGCGCACGACATCGCCGCCATAGGCCTGGCCGATCGCCTGGTGGCCCAGGCAGACCCCGAGGATCGGCAGGTCGTCAGGCGCGGCGGCCAGGAGCTCCAGGCATATGCCGGCTTCGTTGGGCGTGCAGGGGCCGGGGGAGAGCAGGATCCCCTGCGGCTTGAGACCCAGCGCCTCGTCGACGCTCAGTGCGTCGTTGCGATAGACGAGCGTCTCCGCACCCAGCTCGTTCAGATAGTGAACCAGGTTGTAGGTGAAGCTGTCGTAGTTATCGATCACCAGGATCATAAGCGTTCTCTAGGCTCCGCTTGGCCCCGCGCCAAGTCTGAAGGATTGCAGGGGCCGCTTGTTCGCAAGATGCTGTTCGTATGACGCCAGCCGATTCCGTCCTCGATCGCGACCAGATGGCCTATGCGCGGAAGCTGCTGCGGCCGCCGGTCGATCGTGAGCGGGCCTGGCCGGCCCTGGGCGCTGCAGCGTTAGCCGCGCTGGCGGCCTTGGCGCTGGCGGGGGCGATGATCACCGCACCGCCCGTCACCACCACGCACGTCGTCCAGCGCACGCCCTGATCGTCAGACGAATCGCCAGGATTCCTCGGCCGCGCGGCGCAGAGCTCGCGCCTTGTGCAGGGTCTCGTCGTATTCGGCGTCCGCGTCGCTGTCGGCGACTACGCCACCGCCGGCCTGGACGTACATCTGGCCGTCCTTGAAGCAGGCGGTGCGCAGCACGATGCAGGTGTCCACCGAGCCGTCGGCGCCAAAGTAACCGACCGCTCCGGCGTAGGCGATGCCGCGCTTCTCGAGCTCGAGTTCGTCGATGATCTCCATCGCCCGCACCTTGGGCGCGCCGGAGAGCGTACCGGCCGGCAGGGCGGCCATCAGCACATCCACTGGGTCCAGGCCCTCGGGGGCGTCGCCCTCGACGTTGGAGACCAGGTGCATGACGTGGCTGTAGCGCTCGACGAAATAGGAGTCGGTCACGCGCACCCGCGGCCCGCGGAAGGCCTGCGGCGGTTGATTGGCGCCCTGCTGCTTCAGCATCGCCACCCGGCCGACGTCGTTGCGGCCGAGGTCCAGCAGCATCAGGTGCTCGGCTCGTTCCTTCGGGTCGGCGATCAGCTCGGCTTCCAGCGCCCGGTCTTCCTCGGGGGTGGCGCCGCGCGGCCGGGTGCCGGCGATCGGACGGATGGTGATCTTGCCGTCACGCAGCCGCACCAGGATCTCGGGGCTCGATCCGGCCAGCTGGAAGTCGCCGAAGTTCAGGTAGAACAGGAACGGCGAGGGGTTCATTCGCCGCAGCGAGCGATAGAGCGCGAACGGATCGTGCGCGAACGGCGCGCGGAACCGATGGCTGGGCACCACCTGGAATATGTCGCCGGCCAGGATGTAGTCCTTCGCCCTGGCGACGATGCGGTGATAGTCCTCGCGGCTCACCGGGGTGGTGAAGCTGTCGGGCTCGGGCGTCGCCGCGCCGGTCAGGGGCGGGGCCGCCTTGCGCAGATCCGAGGCCACCTCGGCCAGTCGGGCCTGGGCGTCCTCGTAAGCCGCCCTGGCCGAGATCTCAGAGGGCCGCACCGTGGTGACCAGGACGATCTCCTGGGCGATGGCGTCGAAGATGGCGACCATCGAGGGGCGGATCATCAGCCCGTCGGGCAGGTCCAGCGGATCGGGGTTGATGTTCGGCAGGCGCTCGACCAGCCGGATCATGTCGTAGCCGATCGCCCCGAACACGCCGGCCGACATCGGCGGCAGCCCAGCCGGGAGGTCGAGCCGCGAGCGCGCGACCAGGTCACGCAGCGAATCGAGCGCTCCACCGGCCTGCGATTGGAAGCGGCCGGCCGCGATGTCGGGCCCGACTGCGATCTCCGCCTTGTCGCCTCGGCACCTCCAGACGAGGTCGGGCTTCATGGCGATGACGGAGTAGCGGCCCCGGTGGGCGCCGCCTTCCACGGATTCGAACAGGAAGGCGTACGGCCTTCCATGAGCGATCTTCAGATAGGCCGAGACCGGGGTCTCCAGATCGTCGATCAAGCGGGTCCAAACGACCTGCGGCGCGCCTTGAGCATATTTCGTCTCAAAGTCCGCAAACGCAGGGTCGATCGTCACTTGGTCTTCTCCGTCTTCGCGGCCGGTTCACCGGCCTTTCCCTTTTCAAGCGGCGGCAGGCCCAGGGCCGCACGCGCCTTGTCCGGATAGATCCGGGCCTTGACGTCGGCGCGAGCCGAGTTGCGCGCCGAAGCGCCCAGGTCGCGGAACAGCGCCATCGTCACCTGCGGACGCACGTCCTCGGTGATGCGGGCCAAGGTCGATCCGCTGGGCGCGCGCACGGCGTCCAGCTTGGCGACGATCAGGCCGAACGAGGTGTGCTCGGCGGTGAACACCTCGCCGGGCTTGGCGCCGAAGGCTTTCACCAGCGCATCGCGCGACAGGGCCGTGCTCTGCGCGGCGTTCTGGCGGTCCAGGCCGGTCACATGCACGACCTTGGCGCCGGCGGAGGCCGCCACGGCGTCCAGGCTCTCGCCCTTGCGCACGCGGGCGGCCAGTTCATCGGCGCGGGCCTGCAGCTTCTTGACCATTTCGCGCATCATCCAGAAGCGGGCCAGCTGCGGCTTGACCTCGGCCAGCGGCGGCAGCGCCTTGGGCATGACGCGGTCGACGCGCACGGCGAAGTACTCGCCATTGCCCAGCTCCTGGACTTCGCTCTCGCCGCCCTGCGGCAGGCCATAGGCGACGTCGAGGATCTTCTGGTTCACGCCGCCGACCGGCTGGCCTTGCGGACCCTGGCCCTGCTGGGTCACCGGCCCGACCGTGAAGGTGGGCACGCCGGCCTTCTTGGCGGCGTCGAGGAGGTTGGAGCCCTCCGAGCGGGCGTCGTCATAGGCTTGGCTGAGGGCGTAGACCTTCTCGGCCGCCGCGTCCTTGCGCAGTTCAGCCTCGATCTGCGGGCGAACCTGGTCGAGCGTAACGGCCTGGCCGGCCGTGACCTTGGTCACCTTGACTACTGCCGAGCCGAGGTCGCCCTGGATGGCCGAGACCTGACCTTCCTTCATGGTGAAGGCGCCCGCGCCGACGCGCTTGTCGGCCACGGCGCTTTGCGGCTTGTCGGCATAAATAATGGCTTCCACGCCCAGCGACTTGGCGATCGCGGCGGGATCCTCGCCCTTGGCCAGGCGAGCTGCCGCTGCTTGGGCCGCGGCGGCGTCCTTCGCCGGGATCTGCACCAGCGAGCGCGTCTCGGGGCGCGAGAGCGTGTCCTTGCGGAAGTTGAAGCGCTTCTGCACCTCGGCCTCGTCGATCGGCAGGTTCGCCGCGACCATGGCCGGGGTGAAGGCGACGACGGTGACGACGCGGAATTCCGGGCGGGTCAGGCGCGCCGCATTTTCCTTCATGAAGGCTTCCAACTGCGCGTCGGTCGGCGCGGTCGGAGCCGACACGCTGCGCGGGTCGAGGGCGAAGTAGCCGACGTCGCGGCCTTCCAGCTCGAACACGGCGCCCAGGGCGCTGTAGGCGCGCGGCACGCGCAGGCCGTTGACCATGGCCGAGGCCGCATGGGACTCGGCGATCTGATCGCGCATCATCATTTCGAAGCGCGTCGTCGTCAGACCGTTCTCGGCCAGGCGCTGCTCATAGAGCGCCTTGTCGAAAGCGCCGGAGATCGGGTTGAAGAAAGCTGGGATCTTCCGCAGCTCGGCCTCCATCAGCCGGTCCGAGGGACGGATCCCGATGCGGCTGAGCATTTCGCCGAACGACTCGCGGGTGGCGATCTCTTCGAGCAGCCGCCGGTCGAGGCCGGCCTGGACGGCCTCCTCGATCGAGATCGGACGCTTGGCCTGTTGCTCGGCGTTCTTGCGGAAATTGTCGAACTCCCGGCGGAAGTCCGGGCCGGACACGCTGCGCGAGCCGGCGATCACCACATCGTTGGTGAAATTGCCTTTGAAGACATCGTTGATGCCGAAGATCGCAAAGCTGATGACCAAGAGGCCGATCAGCACAGCGGCGACCCATGATTTAGCGAATTGTCGGGTGGCGGACAGCATTTGACCCTACCGGAGCCCCTTCGGCGCGAACGTGGAACGGCGGGTATAGTGGAGGCGGCTTCCCCCCCGCAAGGAGGTGACAGAAGAAGCTGCTTGGCTTAACGCCCTCCAACCCATGAATTTCGAGGCAGACATGACTTCTCCGACCCCCCTGATCGCCGGCAATTGGAAGATGAATGGGGTCGGTGCGTCGCTCGCTGAGGCTCAGGCGGTCGCAGAGAATCTCGGCGCGACCACGGCGCGCGTGGCGATTTGCCCGCCCTCGACCCTCATCGGTCGGGCCGCCTCGGCGCTGCAGGGCTCGGCCGTCCTGGTCGGCGGGCAGGATTGCCGGGCCGAGGTCTCGGGGGCTTACACCGGCGACGTCGCCGCTGAGATGCTCGCCGACGCCGGCGCCAGCCTGGTGATCCTCGGGCACTCCGAGCGTCGTTCCTACTATGCCGAGAGCGACGCCGACGTGGCCGCCAAGGTCGCCGCCGCGCTGCGCGCTGGCCTTGAGCCAATCGTTTGTGTCGGCGAGACTCTCGACGAACGTGAGGCCGGTAAGGCCCTGGAGGTCGTGACCAGGCAGGTGAGGGGCTCTCTGCCCGCTGAGTTGGCCGGCAAGGCCTTTGCGGTCGCCTACGAGCCAGTCTGGGCTATTGGCACGGGCCTGACGCCCACCACGCCGGAGATCGAGGAAGTCCACGTCGCGATCCGCGCGGCGCTGGTCGAGCTCTTCGGCGAGCACGGCAAGGCGCCCCCGATTCTCTACGGCGGCTCGGTGAAGCCCTCGAACGCGGCCGAGATTCTGCATGCGGCCGAGGTCGGCGGCGCGCTCGTTGGCGGCGCCTCGCTGAAGGCCGAAGACTTCCTCGGGATCATCAAGGCGATCTAGGCCGACGGGCCTTTGAGCTCCACCGTATTGCCCTCTGGGTCCTTGATGTAGATCGAGGGTCCTTCACCTTCAGCGCCATAGCGAGGGCCCTCGTCGTCGATCTCGACGCCGTGCGCGGCGAGGTGAGCCCGGATCGCGGCATCGTCGAAAGGACGGATCGCCAGCGCGAAGTGATCAAGATTGCGCCCCTCCGGCCCCGGGGCGGCGCCGCCGAGCGCGCCCAGCCTGCCGTCGATGGTGACTAGGTCGATCAACGAGCTGCCGACGCGAATGTGCGTAAGGCCGAGTTCGGGGCGATCCCAGTCGACCGGGCAGCCAAGCACGTCGCGGTAGAAGGCGACCATCCTTTCCTTATCGACGACGCGAAGGACGATGTGGTCGAAGCCTGCTGGCGAAATCGGATGGGTCATACATCTCACCTAGGGCACCGGGCGAACGTTGCTAGAGCAGCAGGCCGAACAGGCGGCAATCGCGGTGTTCGCCATCGCGCAGCACGTGGCCGCGCAGCAGCCCTTCCTCCTCGAAGCCGAGCTTCTCCAGCAAGGCGTCTGAGCGGCGATTGCCCAGGTGCGTGCGGGCCGCCAAGCGTCGCACGCCCATCGTTGCGGCGAAGGAGATCACCGATCGCATGGCTTCCAACGCATATCCCCGGCCCCATGCGCCCCGGCCGAGGAGGAACCCGACTTCCGCCCGCTTGTGCCAGCGGTCGATGTCCGAAAGATCGCAGGCGCCGATGAACTGGCCGGCGCCGAGCGTGCGGATAGTCCAGTGCACTGCTTTGCCGGCGTCGGCGTCGGCCACCTGGCCCTCGACAATGGCCCGTACGAGATCGGGATCGTCGATTTCCGGCACGTCCCAATGGGCCATAACTTCGGCGTCGCTCAGGATAGGGAACAGGTGTTCGGCGTCCGCGACCGCCAGAGGGCGAAGGCTGAGACGTTCAGTTTCGAGAATCATGGACTTGCCTGCGCGATGCGACGCCCTAGCTATGGCCTTACGCGCAGCCTAGTGGTAGAGCGCGCGCTTCATTTCGGCGCGGGGTGACCGGCCGGAGGCACTGGATACGTCATGCTCCTCGGCATTTTGCTCACTATTCACGTCATCGTTTGCATCGCCCTGATCGGCATCGTGCTGCTTCAGCGGTCCGAAGGCGGAGCCCTCGGCATGGGGGGCGGCAATACCGGCTTCATGACGGCTCGCGGCGCTGGCGACCTGCTGACCCGCACCACCTGGATCCTCGGCTCGGTCTTCTTCGTCCTCAGCCTTGTGCTGACGATGCTGGCCGGCCAGGAGCGCGGCGCCTCGTCGGTCGTCGATCGGATCAAGGTCCAGAGCATCGATCCGAGCAAGCTGAACCAACCCGCAGCGCCTCAGCCAACGGCGCCCGGCGCCGCTCCCGCGCCGCTCACGGCTCCGACCCCGCAGGTCCGCAACCCCTTCACCGGCGACGCGGGCGCGCAGGGCCAACCGGCCCAGCCCGCTCCGGCCGCGCCGTCCAACCCCTAAGTCCCAGAGTCATCGTGAAACCTGATCAAAAGCCGCTTCGGCGGCTCGTTCGGCGTTTGCGTGAGGCCTCACCGGCCGAACGCGGTTCGAAATCCACAAGCTTTGGCGAATCGCCGCAGCGCGCTCCGCGCGAATCACTGGTACTCTGAACGCCCATGGCCCGGTACATCTTCATCACCGGCGGCGTGGTTTCCTCTCTTGGAAAAGGTCTCGCGTCCGCCGCCCTCGGCGCGCTGCTGCAGGCACGCGGCTACAAAGTCCGTCTGCGTAAGCTCGATCCCTATTTGAACGTCGATCCAGGGACGATGAGTCCCTATCAGCACGGCGAGGTCTTCGTGACCGACGACGGCGCTGAGACCGACCTCGACCTTGGTCACTACGAGCGCTTCACCGGCGTGAGCGCGACCAAGGCGGACAACATCACCACCGGTCAGATCTACAAGACGATCATCGAGAAGGAGCGTCGCGGCGACTATCTCGGCGCGACCGTCCAGGTGATCCCGCACGTCACCGACGAAATCCGCAATTTCGTGCTGTCGGACCCGGGCGAGGGCGTCGATTTCGTGCTGGTGGAGATCGGCGGCACCGTCGGCGACATCGAGGGCCTGCCGTTCTTCGAGGCGATCCGCCAGCTCGGCCAGGAGCTGCCGCGCGGTCATGCCTGCTACATCCACCTGACCTTGCTGCCGTACATCAAGACGGCCGGCGAGATGAAGACCAAGCCGACCCAGCACTCCGTCAAGGAGCTGCGCTCGATCGGCATTCAGCCCGACATCCTGCTTTGCCGTTGCGAGCAGGAGATCCCGGCCGGTGAACGCCGCAAGATCGGCCAGTTCTGCAATGTGCGGGAAAGCGCCGTGATCCAGGCGATGGACTCGCCGAACATCTATCACGTGCCGCTCGACTACCACGCCCAAGGTCTCGATCGCGAAGTGCTGTCGGTCTTCGGCCTCCTGGAAACCGCTCCGGCCCCGGACCTGTCGCGCTGGCAGGCGATCTCCAACACCCTGACCAACCCGGACGGCGAGGTGAACATCGCCATCGTCGGCAAGTACACCGGCCTGACCGACGCCTATAAGTCGCTGGTCGAAGCCTTGGTGCATGGCGGCGTCGCCAACAATGTCCGCGTCAAGTTCGACTGGATCGAGGGCGAAGCCTTCGAGCGCGAGGAGGGGCTAATCTCCGAACGCCTGACCGGCGTCCACGGCGTCCTGGTCCCCGGCGCGTTCGGCGAGCGCGGCTCTGAAGGCATGATCCGCGCGGTCCGGTTCGCCCGAGAGCACGAGGTCCCGTACTTCGGCATCTGTTTCGGCATGCAGATGGCGATGATCGAAGCTGCGCGGAACCTGGCAGGCATCAAGCAGGCCTCGTCCACCGAGTTCGGCCCGACTTCCGAGCCGATCGTCGGCCTGATGACCGAGTGGGTGCGCGGCAACGAACGCGAGACCCGCAAGGAAGGCGACGATCTGGGCGGCACCATGCGCCTGGGCTCCTACGAGGCGATCCTGACCGAGGGCTCCAAGGTCGCGGAGATCTATGGCTCCCCGACCATCAGCGAGCGGCATCGCCACCGCTACGAGGTCAATATCGGCTACCGGGAGGCCATCGAGAACACTGGCCTGTCCTTCTCCGGCCTCTCGCCGGACGGCGTGCTGCCGGAGATCTGCGAGCGCGCCGATCACCCCTGGTTCGTCGGCGTCCAGTTCCACCCGGAACTGAAGAGCCGCCCGTTCGATCCGCACCCGCTGTTCACCGGCTTCATCGGTGCGGCGAAGGAGCGGAGCCGCCTGGTCTAGCGACCTGCCGCTTTTCCCTCCCCAGCGCGGGGAGGGAAGGTTAGGCTCGCGCCATGCTCAGCCGCGAAGACGTCCGTCGCATCGCCCTTGCTCAGCCTGAGGCCTATGAGGCCGACCACCACGGCATGCCGTCGTTCCGGGTGGGCAAGAAGATCTTCTGTACGATCCACCAGGATCGTCCGCGGACCATGCTCAAGCTCGATCCCGAGGATCAGCGGAACCTGAGCGAGGGCGCCCCTGATGTGATCGAACCTGTGCCTGGCTACTGGGGCCGCAATGGCTCGACGTTCGTGTGGTTTGAGAGAATCGAAGAGCCCCGGTTGGACGATTTGATGCGCATGGCCTGGGCTCAAGTCGCCTCAAAGGCCTTGCAGGCCAAGGTTTTTCAGACAATTCACAAGGGCGGTTGAAACCGCGGACGTTTTCCGGCATACACCCGCGCTCACGTCGGCGGCCGCCCGTTCGGCCGCCTTCTCCATTTTCTACGCCTGCGAGATTTTCCGATGGCCGTTCCGAAGCGAAAAGTATCCCCCTCGCGGCGCAACATGCGACGCTCGCACCACGCGCTGGGCGCCAACTCCTATGTCGAAGACAAGGAAACCGGCGAACTGAAGCGCCCGCACCACGTCGACCTGAAGACCGGCATGTACAAGGGCCGTCAGGTCATCACGCCGAAGGCCGACTAAGCCTTCAGCGATCCGGCGCCTGCCGCGCCGACGAGTTTCAGATCCCCCGCCTGGGCCTCCAGGCGGGGGATTTTGCTTTTGGGCTGTCGATTTGCCCCGGGCGGAGAAGGTGGCTAAACGGTCGCGCGCCTTCCCGCCAAAGCCTGGAGCTCCCATGACCGAGATCGTCGACATCACCGCCCGCGAAATCCTGGATAGCCGGGGCAATCCGACGGTCGAGGTGGACGTCGTCCTCGAGGACGGTTCGCTCGGCCGCGCCGCCGTGCCGTCCGGCGCCTCCACCGGCGCCCACGAGGCCGTCGAGAAGCGCGATGGCGACAAGAGCCGCTACGGCGGCAAGGGCGCCCTGGCCGCCGTCGAGGCCGTCAACGGTGAGATCTACGACGCGCTTTCGGGCTTCGACGCCGAGGACCAGCGCCGGCTCGACCAGCGCCTGATCGAACTGGACGGCACGCCGAACAAGGCTCGCCTGGGCGCGAACGCCATCCTCGGCGTCAGCCTCGCGACCGCCAAGGCCGCGGCGATCAGCGCCGGCCTGCCGCTCTACAAGTATGTTGGCGGCGTCTCGGCTCGCGTGCTGCCGGTTCCGATGATGAACATCATCAACGGCGGGGCTCATGCCGATAACCCGATCGACATCCAGGAATTCATGATCCTGCCCACCGGCGCGACCACCTTCGCCGAGGGGCTGCGCATGGGCGCCGAGATCTTCCACGGCCTCAAGAAGGCTCTCAAGGACGCCGGCCACAACACCAACGTCGGTGACGAGGGCGGATTCGCCCCGAATATCGGTTCGGCCGAAGAGGCGCTGGCCTTCATCGTCAAGGCGGGCGAGGCGGCCGGCTACAAGGCCGGCGACGACTTCCAGCTTGGCCTCGACGTGGCCTCCACCGAGTTCTTCAAGGGCGGCAAGTATGTGCTGGAAGGCGAGGGCAAGACCCTCGATCCGGCCGGTATGGTCAAGTACCTGGAAGGTCTGGTCAAAAACTTCCCGATCGTAAGCATCGAAGACGGCGCCGCAGAGGACGATCTCGAGGGCTGGAAGCTGCTGACCGAGGCCCTCGGCGCCAAGGTCCAACTGGTCGGCGACGACCTGTTCGTCACCAATCCCGCCCGTCTCTCGATGGGCATCGACAAGGGCCTGGCCAATTCCATCCTGGTGAAGGTCAACCAGATCGGCACGCTGTCGGAGACCATGGACGCGGTCGATATGGCCCATCGCGCCGGCTACACCTCGGTGATGAGCCACCGCTCGGGCGAGACCGAGGACTCGACCATCGCCGACTTGGCCGTCGCAATGAACTGCGGTCAGATCAAGACCGGCTCGCTGGCCCGCTCGGACCGCACCGCTAAGTACAACCAGCTTCTGCGTATCGAGGAAGAACTGGGCGATCAGGCGATCTACCTCGGCGCCAAGGCGCTAAAGCAACGCTAGAGCCGGCGGCAGGCGCGGCCCCCGCAAGGGCTGCGCCGGTCTGCGCCGTCGCTCCCCGCCGCACGTCGTGAATACGGGGGCGTAGCCATCGCCCGGCGATCTCTACGTATGGAACCGGCGGCGCCTTGTGGGCGTACATCGTGGCCACGAGCCCGCGCACGAATTTCCCCCTTCTCGCCCCCGCATGGGGGAAGTTGTAACCGGAAATTAAGCACAATTGCGTGAGATGACGTTGTTCAGGAGTCCTCGATTCGACCGTGTTTGCGCGCCTCCGCCCATATCTGCCGACAGCGGCGCTCGCGTTCCTGATCTTCTATTTCGGGTTCCACGCTTTCACGGGCGAGCGTGGCCTTTTGTCTTCCACGCAAAGGGACGCCACGCTTGCGGCCAAGTCGCAGGAACTGGCGCAGCTGCGTACCCAAAGGCAGGATCTCGAAGCACGTGCTCGCCTTTTGCGCGATACAAGCTTGTCGGCTGACCTACTGGAAGAACGTGCCCGTTCCCTGCTAGGTTTCAGCCACCCGAACGACTATGTGGTCCGCGTGAAGCCTTAGGGCGGATTTGGTCGTTCTATCGGCAAATGGAAACGCGGAGCGTAACCGCGATATGAATTCCTACGGGAGAGACGGATGGCGCGTGGGCAACCAGGCTCCGCTGCTAAGCGGAAAAGTAATGACACCGGTGTCAGCGGCGCCGTAAGTGGCCCTGTGACTAGGGACGAACTCCTCCAGTATTATCGCGACATGCTCCTGATCCGGCGCTTCGAGGAGCGGGCCGGCCAGCTCTACGGCATGGGCCTCATCGGAGGCTTCTGTCACCTGTACATCGGCCAGGAAGCCATCGCCGTCGGCGTGCAGGCGATCAAGGAGCCCGGCGATCAGGTGATCACCGGCTACCGCGACCACGGCCACATGCTGGCCTGCGGCATGGATCCCAAGGAAGTCATGGCCGAGCTCACCGGCCGCGCCGGCGGCTCGTCGAAGGGCAAGGGCGGGTCGATGCACATGTTCTCGACCGAAGCTGACTTCTACGGCGGCCACGGAATCGTCGGCGGCCAGGTTGCGCTTGGAACCGGGTTGGCGCTGGCCAATCGCTATCGCGACAACAAGAAGGTGGCCTTCACCTACTTCGGCGACGGCGCGGCCAACCAGGGCCAGGTCTATGAGAGCTTCAACATGGCTCAGATCTGGGATCTTCCGGTCGTCTACGTGATCGAGAACAACCAGTACGCCATGGGCACTTCCATCGAGCGGAGCTCGTCCGAGACCCGCCTCTACAAGCGCGGCGCCTCGTTCCGGATCCCCGGCGAGGAAGTCGATGGCATGGACGTGCTGGCGGTGAAGGCCGCCGCCCAGAAAGCCGCCGACCATGCCCGCTCGGGCAAAGGTCCCTACATCCTCGAGATGAAGACCTATCGGTATCGCGGCCACTCGATGAGCGACCCGGCCAAGTACCGCACCCGCGACGAGGTCGACGAAGTCCGCAAGACCCGCGATCCGATCGACCACGTACAGGAACTGTTGGCCAAGGAAGGCTGGGCCGACGAGGCTGCCCTCAAGGCTATCGACGCCGAGGTGAAGGCGATCGTCGCCGACGCCGCGGAGTTCGCCCGCACTTCGCCCGAGCCCGAGCCTTCGGAACTCTACACGGACGTCTATCTGGAGGCCGCCGAGTGACCGACGTCCTTATGCCTGCGCTTTCTCCGACCATGGAGGAGGGCACCCTCGCCAAGTGGCACGTGAAGAAGGGCGACGCCGTCCGCTCCGGCGACGTCATTGCCGAGATCGAGACCGACAAGGCGACCATGGAGGTCGAGGCCGTCGACGAAGGCACCGTCGAAGAGATCCTGGTCCCGGAAGGGACCGAGGCGGTCAAGGTCAACACGCCGATCGCCCGACTGTCCGGGGAGGGCGGCACGGCCGCTCCGGCGCCTGTTCAGTCGTCCGGCGAGCCGGAGAAGACGGCGCCTGAGGCTGTGGTCGTTCGGCCGGAAGGCGAAGCCGCTGCGCCCGTGACCCCCAAGGTCGAGTTGCGTGATCCCGAGCTACCGGCCGACGCCAAGCTGGTGAAGACCACCATCCGCGACGCGCTGCGCGATGCGATGGCCGAGGAGATGCGCCGCGACGAGACTGTGTTCCTGATGGGTGAAGAGGTCGCCCAGTACCAGGGCGCCTACAAGGTCTCGCGGGATTTGCTCCAGGAGTTCGGCGACAAGCGTGTCGTCGACACTCCGATCACCGAGTACGGCTTCGCCGGCCTGGGCGTCGGCGCCGCCATGGCGGGCCTGAAGCCGATCGTCGAGTTCATGACCTGGAATTTCGCCATGCAGGCGATCGACCACATCATCAATTCCGCCGCCAAGACGCTCTACATGTCGGGCGGCCAGATCAAATGCTCGATCGTCTTCCGCGGCCCGAACGGCGCGGCGGCGCGCGTCGCGGCCCAGCACAGCCAGGACTATTCGGCCTGGTACGCCCAGATCCCCGGCCTCAAGGTCATCGCGCCCTACGACGCGGCCGACGCCAAGGGCCTGCTCAAGGCGGCGATCCGCGACCCGAACCCCGTCGTCTTCCTCGAACACGAGATGATGTACGGCCACGAGTTCGACGTTCCGGCCGATGTCGACTGGGTCGTTCCGATCGGCAAGGCCAAGGTCCGGCGGGAGGGCAAGGACGTCACCATCACCGCCCATTCGCGGATGGTCGGCCTGGCCCTGAAGGCCGCGGAGCAATTGGCGGCTGAAGGCATCGACGCCGAGGTCATCGACCTGCGCACCCTGCGGCCGCTCGATCACGAGACCATCGTCGAGAGCGTCAAAAAGACCAACCGACTGGTCACGGCCGAGGAGGGTTGGGGTTCCATGGGCGTAGGCGCCGAGGTTGTGGCGCGGGTGCTGGAACATGCCTTCGATTATCTGGACGCTCCGCCGACCCGGGTGCACCAGAAGGACGTGCCGATGCCCTATGCGGCAAATCTGGAAGCCCTTTCGCTGCCCTCGGTCGAGGACATCGTGAAGGCGGCCAAGGCCGTGACCTACAAATGAGCCGGACGCCCTCGATCCTCGTCGAAGCCCTGCCCAGCGCCTGAGAAGCTTGATCATGCCCATCGACGTTTTGATGCCCGCGCTCTCCCCGACCATGGAGGAGGGCACGCTCGCCAAGTGGCACGTGAAGAAAGGTGACGCCGTCCGCTCCGGCGACGTCATCGCCGAGATCGAGACGGACAAGGCGACCATGGAGGTCGAGGCCGTCGATGAGGGCACCGTCGAGGAGATCCTCGTCGCCGAAGGTTCCGAGGGCGTGAAGGTCAATACGCCGATCGCCCGCTTGAGCGGAGAGGGCGCGTCGCTGGCCCCTGCACCCAAGGCCGAGGCCCCGAAGGCCGAAGTCCCCAAGACCGAAACCAAGGCTGAGCCGGCTCCGAAACCGACGGCCGCGGCGCCCGCCCCAGCTGCATCTGCCAAGTCCTCGGGCGAACGCGTCTTTGCCTCGCCCTTGGCCCGGCGCATCGCCGAGCAGAAGGGCCTGGACCTGGCCGCCGTCGAGGGCTCGGGCCCGCACGGCCGGATTATCAAGCGAGATGTCGAGAGCGCCACGCCGCAGGTCAAGGCTCCGGCGGCAGCGTCAGGTGTGGCGACTGCGCCTCGTCAGGTCCAGTCCCTGGCCCAGATGGGCATTCCGGACGGTAGCTATGACCTCGTCCCGCTGGACGGCATGCGCAAGACCGTCGCCCGGCGGATGACCGAGAGCTTCCGGGACGTTCCCCACTTCCCGCTGACCATCGACCTGGAAATCGACGGATTGCTTGCCAGCCGCGCCAAGATCAACGCCATGCTGGAGAAGCAGGGCGTGAAGGTCAGCGTCAACGATCTGGTGATCAAGGCCGCGGCCCTGGCGTTGAAGCAGGTGCCGGAGGCCAACGCCTCCTACTCGCCCGAAGGCATCGCGATGCATCATCATGCGGACATCGCGATTGCGGTGGCCCTCGAGCACGGCCTGATCACGCCGATCATCCGCGCCGCCGAGACCAAGGGCCTGGCGCAGATCGCGCTCGAGGCCAAGGACTTGGCCGAGCGCGCCCGGTCCAAAAAGTTGAAGCCCGAAGAGTTCCAAGGCGGCACCTTCTCGATCTCCAATCTCGGCATGTTCGGCATCAAGAGCTTCGCCTCGATCATAAACGAGCCGCAGGGCGCGATCCTCTCTGTTGGCGCGGGTGAGAAACGGCCGGTGGTCAAAGGCGATCAACTGGCCATCGCCACCGTCATGAGCGTCACGCTCACCTGCGATCATCGGGTCGTCGATGGCGCCATCGGCGCCCGCTGGCTCGCGGCCTTCAAGGCCCTGATCGAAGATCCCATCACGATGATCGTCTGAGGCTTTTCACATGGATTTCGACGTCATCGTCATCGGCTCCGGCCCCGGCGGCTATGTCACCGCCATCCGCGCCAGCCAGTTGGGTCTGAAGACCGCCATCGTCGAGCGCGAGGCGCTGGGCGGCGTGTGCCTGAACTGGGGCTGCATTCCTACCAAGGCCCTGCTCAAGTCCGGTGAAGCCTACGAGAACCTCAGTCATCTGGCCGACTATGGCCTGAAGATCGAGAAGGCCAGCTTCGATTTCAACGCGGTCGTTCAGCGCTCGCGCAAGGTGGCCGGCCAGCTCAACGCCGGCGTCGCCTTCCTGATGAAGAAGCACAAGATCGAGGTGATCGAGGGAGCCGCCAAGCTCGAGAAGGGGCAGGGCGCTCCAAAGGTCGTGGTGGCCTTGAAGGCCGGCGGATCGCGCACGGTCCAGGCCAAGCACGTGATCCTCGCCACCGGCGCCCGCGCCCGGACTATTCCAGCGATTGGCCTGGAGCCCGATGGCGACCGGGTTTGGACCTACCGCGAGGCGCTCGCGCCCAAGTCGGCGCCGAAGTCCCTCATCGTGGTGGGCTCAGGCGCGATCGGCATCGAGTTCGCCAGCTTCTTCCGGGCCCTCGGTTCGGAGGTGACCGTCATCGAGGCGTTGCCGCGCATTCTGCCGGTGGAGGACGAGGAAGTCTCGAAGGCCGCGCACAAGGCGTTCGAGAAGCGCGGCCTGAAGTTCCGGGTCGGCGCCGCGGTCAAGAAGCTCACCAAGTCCAAGACTGTCGTTTCCATAGAAATTGAAGCCGGGGGCAAGGCTGAGACGCTGCAGGCGGACGTGGCCATTGTGGCGGTCGGCATCGTCGGCAATGTCGAGGACCTGGGCCTGGAAGCGCTGGGCGTGAAGGTCGAGAAGACCCACATTGTCACCGACAGCCATGGCGCGACCGGCGTGCCTGGCCTCTATGCAATCGGCGATGTCGCCGGCCCGCCGTGGCTGGCGCACAAGGCGAGCCATGAGGGCGTCCACTGCATCGAGCACATCGCCGGCCTGAAGCCCACCAACCTCAACTCGCCGATCCCGGGCTGCACCTACTCGACCCCGCAGATCGCTTCGGTCGGGCTGACCGAGGCCCAGGCCAAGGAGCAGGGGATCGCGGCGAAGGTTGGCCGCTTCCCGTTCAAGGTGAATGGCAAGGCCATCGCTTCGGGTGAGACCGAGGGCTTCGTGAAGACCGTCTTCGACGGCAAGACCGGGGCGCTGATCGGCGCGCACATGATCGGCGCCGAGGTCACCGAGATGATCCAGGGCTTCACCTTGGCCATTACGCTTGAGGCCACGGAAGCCGAGGTGTTCGCGACGGTCTTCCCGCACCCGACCATGAGCGAGGCCATGCACGAGGCCGCGCTCGACGCCTATGGGCAGGTTCTACACATCTGATCGCGGGAATTTGCCAGGCGGCGGCCAAGCCGCCGCCTGCAGATCAGGCCGCGCGGCGGCCATCGGCTTCGGCCATGCGGGTGATGGCCACATAGTCGGTCTTGCCGGTGCCGAGCACCGGAACCTCTGTGACCTTGATGATCTTGCGCGGCACGGCTAGCTCCGGCGCGCCGATCTGCTGGGCGTGAGCGACCAGCGGGCCGGCGTCGGCGTCGCGGCGGTCGGTGACCAGCACCAGCCGCTCGCCCTTTTTGGGATCGGGCATGGCGATGACGGCGTGGCGGCTCTCGGGCCAGACCGCGGTGGCGATGTCCTCGGCGGCGGTCAACGACACCATCTCGCCGCCGACCTTGGCGAAACGCTTCACCCGGCCGAGGATCTTGATCCACTGGTCGTCGGTGATGTCGACCACGTCGCCTGTGTCGTGCCAGCCACCCGGGGGCGGTTCGAGGCCCGCATCGGTCAGGTATCCGCTCATGATGTTGGGGCCGCGCACGTAGAGGCGGCCGCCACCGGGAATGCCTTCGACGGGCTCTAGCCGAGTCTCCATGCCGGGGAGCAGGCCGCCGACAGTGCCGCGGCGGTTGTCGGTCGGCTTGTTCACCGCGATCACCGGCGAGGCCTCGGTCGCGCCGTAGCCTTCCAGCACCGGCACGTCGCCGAACCGGTCGCGGATCAGGTTGTGGGTCTCCTCGCGCACTTTCTCGGCGCCGCAAACGATGAACTGCAGGCCCGACAATTCGTCGGGCTCGGCGCTGCGCGCGTATTGATTGAGGAAGGTGTCGGTGGCGAACAGGATCGAGGCGCCCGTGTCCTTGATCAGCGGCGGGATTTGTTTGACGTGCAGGGGCGAGGGGTACTCGAACGCCTTCATGCCCTTCATCAACGGCAGCAGCGCCCCGCCGGTCAGGCCGAAGCAGTGGAAGATCGGCAGCGGGTTGAACATCACCCAGCTCGGGTCGAGCGGGATGTGCGCGGCGATCTGCTCGACATTGGCGATCAGGTTCGCTTGGCTCAGGACCACCCCGCGGGGCGCGCCGAAGCTGCCGGAGGTGAAGAGGATCACGCCCGGATCGCTCGGCTTGGTCTCGACGCGGAACTGCTTGGGGAAGGCCCCGGCGGCGGCGGCGAACAGCTTATCGGCCAAGCCGACCTTTTCGCGCACGTCCTCCAGATAGGTCATGTTGGCCAGCGGCTCGAGCGCATCGATCAGGTCGTGCAGCTTTCCCTGCTCGACGAACCGATGCGATGTCAGCACCCGCTTCACCCCGGCCAGCTCACAGGCGGCTTTGAGATTTCGGATGCCGGCTGTGAAGTTCAGCATGGTCGGCGTGCGGCCGAACGCATGCAGGGCGAAGAAGGTCACAACCGCGCCGGAGCTGGACGGCAGCATGACGCCGACCCGCTCGCCGGGCTCGGTCATGGCGGCGATCTTGCGGCCAAGCGCGAATGAGGCGCGGATCAGGTCGGTGTAGCTGAGCGGATTGCGTTCCTGGTCTTCCAGGATCGGTTTCTTGGCGCCGTAGGTGGCGCGCGCATCGACCAGCGCATCAAACAAGGAGCGCTCACTCGAACGCGGATCAAAAGAACGCGACAAAGGCGAAAACCTCCCCGAACGTCTCGCCGTTTTTATTAGCGCGAGCCTACCGCCAGCGCCTTGGCTTGAAAAGATGTGTAACAGATCGTGAGGCTGATGGCTGCGGTCAAGTCTGCGGCATGCGCTAAGGTCTTGGAGATACAGCCGAAAAGACCTGCGCCTGGCGGTCTTCGATCCTGCCGTCCACGAATGATTCTATGGCCGCCAACCAGGGCGCGCGCCACTGGTCGCCCTCCAAATGCAGGCTGGCGCGTGCACCGGGGAAAGGCAGTTCGGAGCACGCTGGCAGTCTCGCGCACAGTGCGGCGCTGTCCGGATCTGGATTGAGCATCAGCACCGGCGATCGCACCTGCGGCGCGGCCGATTCTAGAGCCCGGCTCGCCGCCTCGTAACCCTTCGTCCAGCCAAGACTGGGCCCCGCCAGGCGCAGGTCCGGATTGGCCGTCATCCAGGCTTGGCCGACGCGCCCGCGCCACGCGTCGTGGGTTCGCTCGGCGGCCAGGTCGTCTGGAATGTCGCGGCTCCAGCCCTTCCATCCGGCGGGAGGTGCGTCGGGGCGGCGGACGGCGCCCAACATGCGTGCAGGCGGTGGATCCGCCAGCCGTGGGCTGCTGGCGACTATGCCATCGGCCTTGAGGCCCGAGCGGATCGCCAGAAGCGCCACCACCGCGCCGTCGGTCTGCGTCAGCAGCACCAGGGGCGTGTCCGGCGATGGCCTGACAACCACGCGGACCAACTCCCGCAACGCGGCGACATCCGGGTCGAAGGTCGGCGCGTGGCCGAGGTCTCGGGGAGTCGTGTAGCGCTCGGAGCCGCCCTGGCCGGCGCGGTCGAGCACCCAGACTGTGTAGCCGCGACCAATCAGGTCCGACGCCGTTTCGAACCAGATTTCCGCAGTCTCGCCGTAGCCTGGCACGATCACGACGTTGGCGACCGGGACGCGGCGGGTGCTGGCGACCCCGTATCGCTGGACCGGTTTCTCCCCGATGCCGACATAGCCCCAGGCCCATCCTTCCGGCGGATAGAAGCGCGGGGCCAGCGAAGCTGGCGTGCGGCTTTCGGCGAACGGCTCGCGCGCGCCGTCGCGGCTGCACGCCACAAGCGAGACGACCAGGGCGGCAAGCAGGCACGCACGAACCATAGTCAAGTTTGAGCATGCGGCGCGCGGCCGCTCAATCGCGCCTTGATCCGAGCGGTCAGAAAGCCGATCTAGGCCTTATGGCGACCGTCATCGACACCATCGGGGGGCCACGGCCCCGACACCCCGAAAAGCAGTCGCGTCCCGATACGCCCGTCCTGCGCAAGCCGGAGTGGCTGCGCGTGCGCGCTCCGGGATCGCCGGGCTACAACGCCACCCGCTCGATCGTGAAGGAGCATGGGCTCACCACGGTCTGCGAAGAGGCGGCCTGCCCGAACATCGGCGAGTGCTGGACCCAGAGCCACGCGACCATGATGATCATGGGCGAGATCTGCACCCGGGCCTGCGCCTTCTGCAATGTGGCGACTGGCAAGCCGAACGCCCTGGATCCGACCGAACCGGCCCGTGTCGCCGACGCGGTGCTGAAGATGGGCCTGAAGCATGTGGTCATCACCTCGGTGGACCGCGACGATCTCTCGGACGGCGGCGGCGCCCACTTCGCCGCGGTGGTCCGCGCGATCCGCGAGACCGCGCTTGGCACGACCATCGAGATCCTGACGCCTGATTTTCTGCGCAAGCCGGCCAGCGCGGCGGAGATCGTGATCGACGCCAAGCCGGACGTCTTCAACCACAACCTGGAAACCGTTCCGCGCCTCTATCTCTCGATCCGACCCGGCGCCCGCTACTATCATTCGCTGCGGCTGCTTGAGCGGGTGAAGGAGCGCGACCCCAACCAGTTCACCAAGTCCGGCCTGATGGTCGGTCTAGGCGAGGCCAAGGAAGAGGTCATGCAGGTCATGGACGACATGCGTTCGGCCGGCGTCGATTTCCTGACCATCGGCCAGTACCTCCAGCCGACGCGCAAGCATGCGGCGATCGATCGCTTCGTCACGCCGGAAGAGTTCAAGGCCTATGAGGAAATCGCCCGCGCCAAGGGCTTCCTGATGGTTTCGGCCAGTCCGCTGACCCGCTCCTCGCACCATGCCGGCGAGGACTTCGCGCGGTTGAAGGCGGCGCGGCTGGCCAAGGACGCGGCGGCCTAACCGCTTGCCGCGCTACCATATCGAAAAGGTGCTGCCGTACAGCCCCGACCAGCTCTTCCGGCTGGTCGGCGATGTGGACGCCTATCCGGACTTCGTGCCTTGGATCCAGTCCATGCGAACCTGGAACGCGCGCGCCGAGGGCGAAGCGGTGACCCTGGTCGACGCCCAGGCAGGGGTCGGGTTCTCTTTCCTGAAGGAGAAATTCTCCACCCGGGTGCGGCGCGACGCCAGTGCGCGGCAGATCGACGTGCAGCTGCTCTCCGGGCCGTTCAAGCATCTCGCCAACCGCTGGCGTTTCGTTGAGGCGGAGGGCGGTGGGACCAAGATCGAGTTCGACATCGACTTCGAGTTCAAGTCGCGCCTGCTATCGGGCGTGCTGGCGGCGAACTTCCATCACGCCGTCGACAAGCTGATGGTCTGCTTCGAGGGGCGGGCGAGGGCGCTCTACCTCGCTTAGGTCATCCGGTCGCGCAGGGCCTGTAGCGCGGCCTGCACCGCCTGCTCCTGGATCTCAGCGCGGGTCACACCATCAAACAGCTCTGACCGGTGCATCAGCGCCTGGTTGGAGCGCGCGGTAGCGATGTGCACGGTGCCGACCGGCTTCATCGCCGTGCCGCCGCCCGGTCCGGCGACGCCGGTGATGGCCACTGCGACGTGGGCGTTCGAGGCCTCCAGCGCGCCCTCGGCCATCATCCGTGCGACGGGCTCGGAGACGGCGCCAAGGTCGGCGATCAGGTCGCCGGGGACGCCCAGCAGCTCTTGCTTCGCCCGATTGGTGTAGACCACGAAGCCGCGCTCGAAGACGTCGGAGGCCCCGGGGATCGAGCAGATCGCACCCGCCACCAGCCCGCCGGTGCAGCTCTCGGCGGTGACGATCCGAAGCGACCGCTCGCGTGCTTCGTCGATCAGAAGCCGCGCCAAGGTCTCGATTTCCAGGGAAAACATGCGTGACTCCAACGGGCTCTAGTGTCCCGATTCCAAGGTTCGCATGCACTCGTGACGGCTTTAGCGAACGATGATTTCTATTAGGATGCTAGCTAGCTTTTGATTCTAATGTGATTTCGAATTTGAAACTCGCGCCGAACCCGGATCCGGACCCTCGCGACTTTCGAATTCCGCACATTAGGCAGTGACACGCGTAGACGACAACCTCTCAGGCCAGCGTCACACAAAGGCGATTCACACCCATGACCGCACTCGACCAGGCTGAACGGCCGGCCGCAACGATCTCGCCAACGCTCTTTGCAATCACGACCTTCGCCAGCGCAGGTCTGGTGTTCATGGTTCAGCCGATGGTGGCCAAGCTGGTGCTGCCACTGCTTGGCGGCAGTCCGTCAGTCTGGAACACCTCGATCGCCTTTTTCCAGACGGCCCTGCTGGTCGGATATGGCTATGCGCACCTGTTGCAGCGCGTGCAGTCGATCCGGGTTCAGGCCCTGTTCCACGTCACCGCGTTGCTCATCGCAGCGCTGGTGCTTCCATTGCGAGTGAGCGGGGTGTTCGGCGAGCCGTCCTCCGAGCATCCCTCGCTCTGGCTGTTGGGCGTTCTGGCCGCGTCGATCGGCGCGCCGTTCGCCGTGCTCTCAGCGACGGCGCCGCTAGTTCAGGCTTGGCACGCGCGAACCGTTCACGCCGAGACGGGAACTGAGCCCTACGTCCTCTACGCGGCCTCGAACCTTGGCAGCCTGCTGGCCCTGCTGGCCTATCCGGTGCTCATGGAGCCGCTGGCCACGCTCAGGGGGCAGACCATCGGTTGGAGCGGGGGCTATGTGGCCTTCATCCTATTGATGGCGACCCTCGCTCTGCTCGTTTCACGGGTCCGCACCGCCGCCATCGAGGCGCCGGTGGCCCATACCGACGCGGCGCCTACATGGCGTCAGCGCCTGGTCTGGGTCGCTCTGGCCGCGATCCCGTCCAGCCTGATGCTTGGCGTCACGACCCACCTGGCTACCGACGTAGCTTCGGCGCCGTTCCTTTGGGTCGTCCCGCTGGCGCTCTATCTGGTGACGTTCATCATCGCCTTCTCTGAGAAGCCGGCGATCTCGCCACGAGCGACGCTGTTTCTCCAGGCCGCCGCCGCCGCGGCGTGCGCGCTGTTACTGCCGTTCAAGAACGTCAACCTGGCGCCGCAATTGGCCGTCCACCTGGGCACGTTCTTCCTGACCGCGCTGATGTGCCACCAGGCTTTGGTCGCCAGACGCCCAAATCCGGCGCGGCTGACGGAATTTTATCTGTGGATGTCGGTCGGTGGCGTCGTGGGCGGGTCGTTCAACGCCTTCGTGGCGCCGGTGATCTTCAACAACGTCTGGGAGTATCCGCTGGTACTCGCCCTGGCCTGCCTGGCGCGGCCGAGCGACCAGCGCAACAATCCGCGGCGTTGGATAATCTTCGCGCTCGGCGTCGCCGTTGCCGTCATAGCGCCGCTCCTGGCAGTGCGTCTGGGCGTCGACACCTCAACCGGCAAGATCGTCTACTTGCTGTTGGGCGCCGCCGCGGTCTGCGCCTTCCTGATCCGCGGCAACGCAGTGATGTTCTTCGGCTTGATCGTCGTGCTGTCGCTTTCAGCTGAAATCATCGGCGACCGCGTGGAGGTGCGTGAGAGTTGGCGCAGCTTCTTCGGGGTCGTGCGGCAGTCCGAAATGCCGGTCCCGGCCATGAAGGGGAAGGTGCGTATGCTTTCGCACGGAACGACCCTTCATGGGGCTCAGGCCCAGCATCCCGACTACAAGTGCCGGCCCTTGGTCTACTACGCGCCAGAGACGCCCATCGGCCAGGTGTTCACCCGCAACAAGGCGATCGGCAAGCCGCAGCGGATCGGGGCGGTTGGCCTGGGGACAGGTGCTGTAGCCGCCTACACTCAACCGGGCGACCATCTGACCTTCTTCGAGATCGATCCGCTGGTGATCGACATCGCGACCAACCCCAAGCATTTCAGCTACACCACGGAGTGCGCGGGCGGGAAGATCGACTATGTGCTGGGCGATGCGCGCCTGACGCTCGCCAAGCAGCCGGCCGACAGCTTCGACGTGCTGCTGATCGACGCCTTCTCGTCCGACACCGTGCCGGCCCACTTGATGACCGTCGAGGCGATGCGGGGCTACCTGGCAAAGCTGAAGCCCGATGGCGTGCTGATCCTCCACGTCTCCAACCGCAATCTTGAACTGCGAGGCCCGGCAATGGCTGTGGCGGAGGCGGCCGGCGGGTTTGCCTTGATCCAGCGTCACCGTCGGGCTGAAGGCAGTCCTCCGCTTTGGGAGGCGCCGGAAGACGCGCTGATCGTGACAAGATCGCTCAAGGCGTTGGCCCCCTATGAGGCCGACAAACGCTGGTCCCAGATCGATCCAACTGCGGCGCAGCCCTGGACCGACGACTACATGAACCTGATCGGCGCAGTGTACGCGCTGCGGAAGGAGAAGTGGTCTTGGCTGCCCTAGGCAGGGGTCTCGATCGCCACGATCGCCTGCGCGAGCAGGCCCTCCTGGCGGCCGGTGAACCCCATGCCCTCGGTCGTGGTCGCCTTGACGCTGACCCGGTCGACCGGCACGCCCAGCAATTCAGCTAAGCGCTGGCGCATGGCGTCACGGTGAGGGTGGATTTTGGGCCGTTCGCAGATCAGGGTGACGTCGGCGTTGATGATGCGCCCGCCCTTGGCCCTGGCCAGTTCGACCGCGTACAGCAGGAACTGGTCCGAGGCGGCGCCTTTCCACCGCGGGTCGGACGGCGGGAAGTGTTCGCCGATATCGCCTTCGCCGACGGCCCCGAGAATGGCGTCGGTGAGGGCGTGAAGTCCGGCGTCGGCGTCCGAGTGACCAATGAGGGTCTGGTCGTGGTCGATGCGCACGCCGCATAGCCAGACGGCGTCGCCTGGCCCCCAGCGATGGGCGTCGACGCCTTGACCGATACGGGTGATGCGCGCCGCTCCGGCCAGTCGCTCAGCCATGGCGAAGTCCTCCGGATAGGTCAGTTTCATGAGCAGCGGGTCGCCGGGCGTGATTGCGACCCTGCCGCCCGCGCGCTCGACCACGGCGGCGTCGTCCGTCGGCTCGGCGTCGGCGGGCCAGGAGTCGTATGCCTGGAGAAGGGTCGAGCGTCGAAAGGCCTGCGGGGTCTGGGCGCGCCAAAGTCCGTCTCGCGATACGGTTTCGGCGATCATTCCGCCGCCGCGCTTCAGCGTGTCGGCGACGGGAAGGGCGGGGACTGCGCCGTCGGCGGCCTTCAGATCTTCCAGCAGGGCCCCGATGATCGCGCGGGAAAGCAGCGGCCGGGCTGCGTCGTGGATCAGCACTGCTTCGTCGCCCGGGCCGTCCACGGCCGACAGGCCAGCCCGAACCGATTCCGCGCGGGTTGATCCGCCCGCCACCACGAGCACCCCCGGAAAAGCGGCAGCGGCCCCAGCGACCCGGTCTTGCGCGACCACGGCGACAATCTGGCGCGCCCCGGCGCCGGCCATGGCCTCCAGCGACCAGCTCAGGATCGATCGTCCACCCAGTTCTCGCCAGGGCTTGGGTGCGCCAGGGCCGGCGCGAGTGCTGGCTCCTGCGGCCACGATGACGGCTGAAAAGTTCATGCCATTTGTTTAGGGCCAGCCGGCGTCGTGTCTAGGCTTTACGGCGCCGCACAATTTGCCTAAAACAAAGGCGGTAGGGGTGATTACAAAATGAGCAAAATGCTCTTTGTCGGGGATGTCGAGGTCGGAGGCAGCGCTTGGATCGCGCCGATGACCGGCGTATCCGATCTGCCTTTCAGGAAGGCCGCCAGCCGGCTCGGCGCCGCCTATGTGGCCACCGAGATGGTCGCCTGCGCCGAATTCTCCAAAGGACGGCCCGATGTCGTGCGTCGTGCTGCGGTAGGCGAGGGACTGCCGCTGATGGTGGTTCAGCTGGTCGGCCGCGATCCTGGCCATATCGCCGAGGGCGCACGTCTGGCCGCCCAAGCGGGCGCCCAGATCATTGATCTGAATTTCGGCTGCCCCGCGAAAGAGGTAACCGGTGTCCTTTCGGGCTCGGCTCTGATGCGCGAGCCTGACCTGGCGGAATCGCTGATCGCCGCGGCCGTCGATGCTGTCGACGTCCCGGTGACCGTGAAGATGCGTCTGGGCTGGGATGACGCTTCGAAGAACGCGCCGGACATCGCCGCCCGCGCCGAGGCGCGCGGAGCTCGGGCGGTCACCGTTCACGGCCGCACCCGCAGCCAGTTCTACAAGGACGCCGCCGATTGGAACGCCGTGCGCCCGGTGACGCAGGCGGTCGGCATTCCGGTGATCGTCAACGGAGACATCGCGGACGGCGACAGCGCCAAGCGCGCGCTGGCGGCCTCCGGCGCGCAGGCGGTGATGGTGGGGCGGGGGGTGTATGGCCGTCCGTGGGTGGCAGCGCAGATCGAGGCCGAACTGGCCGGGCAGCTGTTCGAGGAGCCGGCCGCCGAGGCGCGACTGGCCATCGCCCTCGAACACTTCCGCGACAGCCTGAATTTCTACGGCGATCGGCTGGGCCTGCGGATCTTCCGCAAGCACCTGGCCGCCTATGTCGAGAACGCGCCCTGGCCGGCCTCGGCCGAAGCCCGGCGCGCTGCGCGCTCGACGCTCTGCAGACTGGACGATCCGGCGGAGGTCGAGGCCGGCCTGACCGCTCTCTGGCGTGATCCCGATACGAGGCTGGCGGCATGAACACTCCAAACCGCGCCGCAGCGGGACTGGACGCTGAGCTGCTGAAGGCGGCCGCCTTCGACGCCTCTCCCGAGCCGGCGCTGGTGGTCAGCCGCGACGGGGCGCTTGTCGCCGTCAACGAGGCGGCCGAGGCGTTGTTCGGCCAGGGGCTCGGCCTGCTGATGCGAGGTCGGTTCGGCGCGGCGTTGCCGCCGGGCTCGGCCCTTGTGTCGCTGCTCGATCGAGCGCTGGAGGAAGGGGTCCGGGTCCGCGAACGCGGGGTCGAGATCAGCCTGTTCGGTCACCCGTCGTTCGAGGCTGACGGCGCCGCCGCGCCGCTGGCGGATGGCTCGGTTCTGCTCACCTTGCATGTCAAGGGCGGGGCGCTGGGCGGCGAACGCACCGGCGCCGAGCAGGCTGGCCTGCGCACCATCGTCGGCCTGGGCCACATGCTGGCGCACGAGATCAAGAACCCGCTGGCTGGGATCCGCGGCGCGGCTCAGCTGCTCAAGAGCGGCGCGAAGCCGGAAGACGCCCCGCTGGCGCAGCTGATCGTCGACGAGACTGATCGCGTGCGTCGACTGGTCGACAGAATGGAGGCGTTCTCCGACGACGCGCTGCCGGACTGCCAGCCGATCAACATCCACCAGGTGCTCGACCGGGTGAAGGCGCTGGCGGCCAATGGCGTGGCCGACGGTCTGCAACTGTCCGACGATTACGACCCTTCGCTGCCGCCGGCCTATGGCGACGAGGACCAGCTGATCCAGATCTTCCTGAATCTGGTGAAGAACGCCGCCGAAGCTGCGCATGGGCGCGGCGACGGACGCGGCGCCATAACCATCCACACCGCCTATCGCCACGGGGTGAAGGTCCGGGCCGCCAAGGGCCAGATCCTGCGCGGCGCGCCGCTCGAGGTCCGCATCCAGGACAACGGCCCCGGCGTTCCGGCCCACCTGCGCGAAAGCCTGTTCCAGCCTTTCGTGAGCACGAAGACCCATGGGGCGGGCCTTGGCCTGGCCCTGGTCGCCAAGCTGGTCGCCGGCCACGGCGGCCTGATCGATTTCGAATCCGAGCCCGGCCGCACGACCTTTCGGGTGTTGCTGCCGATCGCATCTGAAGAGGACACCCCGGAATGAATGCGATCGCTAATTCGAGCAAGAAGATCCTGATCGCTGACGACGACGCGTCGATCCGTCTGGTGCTCAGCCAGGCCTTCACGCGCCTCGGCTATCAGGTGCGCGCCACTGGCAACGCCACCACCCTGCTGAAGTGGGTGTCGGATGGCGACGGCGACCTTGTGGTGACCGACGTGGTCATGCCCGACGAGAACGTCTTCGACGTCCTGCCGCGCATCCGCAAGGAGCGTCCCAAGCTCCCCGTGATCGTGATGAGCGCCCAGAACACCCTGCTGACCGCGGTCAACGCGGCCGAGGTCGGGGCGTTCGACTACGTGTCCAAGCCTTTTGACCTGGACGACATGACGTCCGCGGCTCGCCGGGCGCTTGCGCGGCCGGCCGATAGCGAGGCCTCCAAGGCCCAGGCCCGTGCGGTGCGCGATGAGCGGCTGCCCCTCATCGGCCGCTCGGGCCCGATGCAGGACGTCTACCGGACCATCGCTCGCCTGGTCGGCGCCGACCTGACTGTGCTGATCCTCGGCGAAAGCGGCACCGGCAAGGAGCTGGTCGCTCGGGCCCTGCACGACATGGGGCGCCGCAAGGACGGCAAGTTCGTGGTCATCAACCTGGCCGCAGTGCCGCGCGAGCGGGTCGAGGCCGAGCTGTTCGGCCGCGACGACGGCGACTACGGCAAGCTGGTTGAGGCCGATGGCGGGACGCTGTTCCTCGACGAAATCGGGGACATGCCGCTCGACGCCCAGACCCGGCTGCTGCGGGTCATCGACGGGTCCGAGCAGTCGGTGAACCCGAAGACCGGCCGTCCGCCTAACGTGCGGATCATCGCGGCCACCAACCGCGACCTGCGTGCGCTGATCCAGCAGGGCCTGTTCCGCGAAGATCTGTTCTTCCGCCTCAACGTCGCCCCGCTGCGCCTGCCGCCGCTGCGCGATCGCACCGAAGACATCCCGGATCTGGCGCGTGCTTTCCTACTGCGGGCCAACCGCGAGGGGCTGCCGGCCAAGACCATCGACGCCAGCGCCCTCGAGCGCCTCAAGCTGCACGCTTGGCCGGGCAACGTCCGTGAGCTCGAGAACCTGATCCGCCGGATCTGCGCGCTCTACGCCGAAGAACTGATCTCCGCGCGGATTGTCGAGCGCGAGTTGGCCGACCAGCAGCCGAGCATCCCTGGCCATGAGGGGCCGGTCACCCTGGCCACTCTGGTCGAGCGCCACCTGGGCGGTTACTTCGCCGAGCAACCGGACGGCATCCCGCCGGTAGGTCTCTATGACCGGGTGCTGGAGGAGGTGGAGCGTCCGCTGATCCAGCTCACCCTGGCGGCGACTCGGGGCAATCAGGTCCGCGCCGCCGAGATCCTGGGGCTCAACCGCAACACCTTGCGCAAGAAGATCCAGGACCTCGGGGTGGAGATGGCGCGCGGCCGCCGCTAAGGCTCTCCTAGGCGTGCGGCTCGACCAGGGCCGAATAGACTAGCGTGCGGAGCTCGCGCCTGATCGGGTAGGCCGAGGACGGCATGACCTGTGTCATGAACACCACGGCCAGGTCCTCGGCCGGATCGACCCAGAAGGCCGTGCTGGCTGCGCCGCCCCAATAGAACTCGCCGTCGCTGCAGGGCACCAGGGTCCGTGGCGCATCCTGCACGACTGCGAAGCCGAGGCCGAAGCCGACCCCGGCGTTGGTCGCCTCGGAGAACAGCGAGCGCGAAAGTTGCGTCAGATCCTTGCCGTCGGGCAGGTGGTTGGCGGTCATCAAATCTAGGGTCTTCGGCGCGATGAGTTGATGGCCGTCGTAGGCGCCTCGGTTCAGCAGCATCTGGCAGAACTTCATGTAGTCCGCCGCAGTCGAGACGAGGCCCCCGCCGCCCGACACCAGGCCTGGAGGCGCCAGGTACGGGCTGGTGGTCGGGTCGTCTTGAAGGGCGAGACCACCCTCTGGCGCCGCGTTGTAGCAGGCCGCAAAGCGATCTCCCTGGCCTTGCCGGACCTGGAAGTCGGTGTCGGTCATGCCCAGCGGCCCGAAGATCCGGTCGTGCAGGAACTGTTCGAACGGAACCCCGGCGATCCTGCCGACCAGATAGCCGAGCACGTCGGTCGAGACTGAGTAGTTCCAGGCCTCGCCCGGGCTGAACTCCAGCGGCAAGCCGGCCAGGGCGGCGATCATGTCGTCGAGTGAAATGGTGCTGCCGATCTCGCCGACGCCCAGCTTCCGATAGGCGGCGTCGACATTCGTGCGGCTCTGGAAGCCGTAGGTGAGGCCGGAGGTGTGCCGCAGAAGATCGACCATCTGCATCGGCCGGGCCACCGGCTTGGTCATGAAGCCGCCCGCTACGCCGGCGGCGAACACGCCGAGGTCCTTCCACTCCGGAATGAACCGGTGCACCGGATCGTCCAGGGCGACCTTGCCCTCTTCGACCAGCATCATGAAGGCGATGTTGGTGACCGGCTTGGTCATCGAATAAATGCGGAACAGGGTGTCGGATTGGGCCGGAAGGCTGCGGGCCAGATCCCGCTGGCCGCCGACGAACTCGTGCACGATCTCGCCATGGCGGGCGACCAGGACCTGGGCGCACGGCATGCGGCCGGGGGTCAGGTACTTCTCGGTGATGAAGCTGTCGATGCGGGCAAGGCGCTCGGGCGAAAAACCGAGGGACTGTGGATCGGCCATGACGACTCCTTGGTGACGGCGGGCGCAAGCTGATCGCAAGCGCCCGCCCTCGCCAAGGGGCAACTTCACCGCGCCGTCAGGCTTGCACCGATTGCTGGCCGACCTTGGCGGCGGTTCGAACCCTGCGCCGGGCCTCGACGGCCATGGCCAGCTCCTCCAGCAGCTCGACCGAGGTGTCCCAGCCAACGCAGCCGTCGGTGATGCTCTGGCCGTAGGTCAGCGGCTGACCGTCGACCAGGTCCTGGCGGCCCGCGACCAGGTGGCTCTCGATCATCACACCGGCGATGCGTCGGTCGCCGCCGGCCACTTGGGCGGCGACGTCGCGGGTCACCGCCGGCTGGTTCTCCGGCTTCTTGCTGCTATTGGCGTGGCTTACGTCGATGATCAGGGCCTCACGCAGGCCGCTGGAAGCCAGCTCGGCGCAGGCTGCGGCGACGCCGGCGGCGTCGTAGTTGGGGGCCTTGCCGCCACGCAGCACGACATGGGAGTCCTCGTTCCCGCGGGTGGCGGCGATGGCGGCGCGGCCGTCCTTGCCGATGGCCAGGAAATGGTGCGGCTGGCTGGCCGCCTTCACTGCGTCGACCGCGATCCGCAGATTGCCGTCGGTGCCGTTCTTGAAACCGATGGGGCAGGAGAGGCCGGACGCCATCTCACGGTGGATCTGGCTTTCTGTCGTCCGCGCGCCGATCGCGCCCCAACTGACCAGGTCGGCCAGGTACTGCGGGGTGGTCACGTCGAGGAACTCAACCGCGGCCGGCAGATCCAGGGCGTTGACGTCCAGCAGCAGCCGACGGGCCAGCGGCAGGCCCTCGTCGATGCGGAACGTGCCGTCGAGGTGCGGATCGTTGATCAGTCCCTTCCAGCCGACCGTTGTCCGCGGTTTCTCGAAATAGACCCGCATGACGATCTCGAGCTGCCCGGCGAACCGTGCGCGCTCGGCCGCCAGGCGCCGCGCATAGTCTATCGCTGCGACGGGATCGTGGATGGAGCAGGGGCCGATCACCACCACCAGGCGGTCGTCGTCGCCATGCAGGATGTCGTGGACGCGTCGGCGGGAGGCCGACACGACAGCGCCGATCTCGGCGCTGGCCGGCAGGTCGCCCATCACCTCGGCCGGCGTGGCCAGAGGCTTGATGTCGAGGATGCGAAGGTCGTCGGTGGAAGGGGTCACAATGCGCTCCGGGGTCTCTTATGTCCGGCGGCGCAAAGAAAAAGCCGCCAGATGCTGGCGGCTGGTAGGGTCGGCTCTATGACAGCTTGCTGTCGCGCGATCCCCTTCCTCCGCCAGCGGCATCGGAATAGCCAAAATACCAAAACGAATATTGGCTGGTGGCGAGGATCATCCGCAAACCGATAGCGCACGATTTTCCGGCTGTCATCCCAAACCATAGTGACGCTTCGGTGCAACATCCCTGTTGAATTTGGGGCACAGGTCGTTAGTTTCGATCAGCAATGGCGTTCCTGGGTCACGATGGCGGAACTCACGCGGCGCCCGCTGCGCGGTTCTGGCGGGCGTTGCGGTCGCGCTATGTGCTGGGAGGCGGATACGCGGTCGCCGCGATCCTGACGGCGGTCGCCATCCTGCTGGCCGCCTCGCCGCCCGAGACCGGGCCGCTGGCGCCGGCCTCCAAGAACATCCTCGCGATCCTCGCGCTCAACATGGTGCTGATCCTGGCGCTCGCCGTGCAGGTGGGCCTGCGGGTCGCGACCATGCTGCGGGCGCGCTCGACCGACCCCGCGGCGCGGCTCCACGTCCGCTTCGTGACCCTGTTCGCCCTGGCCGCAGTGGCCCCGGCCATGGTGGTCGCGCTGTTCTATACGGTGCTGGTCAATCGCGGCGTTGAGAACTGGTTCTCCGAGCGCGTGCAGACCGTGGTGGAGAACTCCGCCACGGTGATGCGCTCCTACGTCCAGGATCAGACGCGGTTCGTGGAGGACCACGTCTCCCTGATGGCGGTGGACCTCAATCGCGCCGCGCCGGCCCTCCAGGCCAGTCCGGTGACCTTCAGCCACTTCCTGGCCTACCAGGCCTCCTACCACGCTTTCCCGGCCGCCTATCTGATCGACCGCGAAGGGCGGATCTTGGCGCGGGCCGAAACCGTGGACGCGCCGCGGTTCCTGGCGCCGCCGGAATCGAGCTTTGCGGCTGCGGACGAGGAGGGGGTGATCTCGGTTTCCCCGAACCTCACACGGGCGCTGTACAAGCTGTCGGCGTTCCCGGAGGCCTACCTCTATGTGACGCGGCCGGTTCAGGCGGGCATCGTTACCCAGTTGCACGATGCGGACCGGGCGGTCACGGCCTATCGCGAGGCCGCCGAAAGTCGCGCGCAAATCCAAAGAGTGTTTGCGCTTTCCTACATCGAGACGGCGCTGCTGGTTCTGGTCGGCGCGATCTGGCTCGGCATGGGCGCGGCCAGCGCCATCTCGGCTCCGGTAGGCCGTCTGGTCCAGGCCGCGGGCCGGGTCGCGGGCGGCGACCTCGACGTGCGCGTCGACGCCTCCAAGGATCCCGAAGAACTGGCGGTGTTGTCGCGCGCCTTCAACAGCATGACGCACGACCTTCAGGCCCAGCAGGCGGCCCTGAAACGCGCCGGCGACGAGGCCGAGGAACGCCGGCAGTTCATCGAAACCGTGCTGGCCGAAGTGTCGGCAGGCGTCATCGGTTTGGATTCCGACGGTCAGATCTCGGCGGTCAATCGTCAGGCGCGGCTGCTGCTCGATCTGCCCGATGGGCCGACCCGCGGCAGCAACCTCGCGGAGGTCGCACCGGAGTTCGTCAGCATCGCTGAGCGGGCCGACATGGTCGGCGAGGCCGAGGAGGAGGTCGACTTCGCACGAGATCGCGAGACCTATCGCCTGCGAGTCCGCGCCAGTCGGTCCGAAGGTGGGTTGGTGCTGACCTTCGACGACATCACCCGCCTGGTCTCGGCCCAGCGGAATGCGGCCTGGCGCGATGTCGCCCGGCGCATCGCCCATGAGATCAAGAACCCGTTGACCCCGATCCAACTCTCGGCCGAACGCCTGCGCCGCAAGTTCCGCAAGGTGGTGGCCGAGGAGGATCTGGAGACCTTTGACCGCTGCACCGACACCATCGTCCGCCAGGTCGATGGGATTGGTCGCATGGTCGACGAGTTCTCGTCGTTCGCCCGAATGCCGGCCCCGAAGTTCGCCGAGCAGGACGGCGCTGAGCTGGTGCGCGCGGCGGTGTTCGCACAGCGGGTGGCGAGCCCCGACATCGATGTCGAACTGCTGGACCCGGTGCCGCAAGTCACCCTATTGGCGGATAGCAGAATGCTGGCGCAGGCGCTGACAAACGTGCTCAAGAACGCAGCCGAGGCGGTCGCCGCCCGCAGCGCCATCGAGCCGGAACTGCAGGGGCGGATCACCGCCCGGCTCGTCTCCGACGAACACGGTGTGCAGGTGATCGTCGAGGACAACGGCGTGGGCCTGCCCGCCAAGGATCGCGACCGGCTGACGGAGCCCTATGTCACCACCCGCGAGAAGGGTACGGGGCTAGGGCTGGCGATCGTGAAACGTATTCTGGAAGACCACGGCGGCGAACTGATTCTGACCGACGCGGTCGGCGGTCGGGGCGCCCAGGCGGTCCTGAAGCTACCTACGGCGGCGCGGATCCGGTCCGCGGCTGCTGAGCCTGAGCAGGCGCAAGACGCGGGAGTGATGTGATGGCGGCTGACGTTCTGGTTGTCGATGACGAAGCGGACATCCGCGATCTCGTGGCCGGCATCCTGTCGGACGAGGGCTATGCGGTGCGAACGGCCAACGACTCCGAGAGCGCCTTGGCGGCGATCAAGTCGCGCAAGCCGGCTCTGCTGATCCTCGACATCTGGATGCAGGGCGGGGGGATGGACGGTCTGGAGCTGCTTGACCTGGTCAAGACGCTCGACACCGACATTCCGGTGATCATGATTTCGGGCCACGGCAACATCGAGACAGCGGTCAGCGCGATCAAGCGCGGCGCCTATGAGTTCCTCGAAAAGCCGTTCAAGTCCGACCGGCTGCTGCTGTGCGTGGAACGGGCGCTGGAAACCAGCAACCTGAAGCGCGAGAACCGCCGCCTGCGGGCGCAGACGATTCAGCCGGAAGGCCTCATCGGGAAGTCGGTTGTCACCCAACAACTGCGTGGCCTGATCGCCAAGCTGGCGTCGGCCAACAGCCGGGTGCTGATCGGCGGCCCGCCTGGATCGGGCAAGGAAACCGTCGCGCGCCTCATCCACGGAGCCAGCCCGCGAGCGCGCAACGAGTTCGTGGTGATCAGCGCCGCCGGCATGACCCCCGAACGCGTCGATATCGAGATGTTCGGTGAGGAGGTCGAGGGCGGCCGCCCGGCCAAGATCGGGGTGTTCGAGCGCGCCCACGGCGGCACACTCTACCTCGACGAGGTCGCCGACATGCCGCGCGAGACCCAGAGCCGCATCCTGCGAGTGTTGGTCGAACAGCGCTTCCGGCGAGTGGGCGGCGAGCAGGACGTCCAGGTGGACGTACGCGTCGTCTCATCGACCTCTCGCGACCTTCGCGAGGAGATCAATGCGGGCCGCTTCCGCGAGGACCTGTTCCACCGCCTGAACGTGGTGCCGGTGACGGTGCCCGGGCTTTCCGAGCGCCGCGAGGATATCCCCGAACTGATCGACTATTTCGTCAACCGGATCTGCGAGGCGACCGGCATGCCGCGCCGGCGGCTGGCGGACGACGCCCTGGCGACGCTGCAGGTGCGGGCCTGGCCCGGCAACCTCAGCCAGCTCCGCAACAATGTGGAGCGCATGCTGATCCTAGCCGCGGGCGATCCCAGCGAACCGATCACGGCGGAGATGTTGCCGGGAGAGGTCGCGGTGACCGATCAGCCGTCGGCTCTGGGGGCCGACAAGATCATCGCCCTGCCGCTGCGCGAGGCGCGCGAGGTGTTCGAGCGCGAGTACCTGAACGCCCAGATGCTGCGCTTCTCGGGCAACATCTCGCGGACCGCCGCCTTTATCGGCATGGAGCGCTCGGCGCTGCACCGCAAGCTGAAGTCGCTGGGCCTGTCCGGGGCTCGCCCCATGGAAGAAGAGGACGCGTAGGGTGGGGCGTATCGCCTATGTGAACGGCCAGTTCGTGCGGCACGGCGAGGCCGTGGTGCACATCGAGGACCGCGGCTACCAGTTGGCCGACGCAGTGTACGAGGTCTGGGCCCTGTTCGACGGCAAGCTGGCCGACGCCGAGGGGCATTTCGCGCGCCTCGAGCGCAGCCTGGGCGAGCTGCGGATCCCGATGCCGATGAGCCGCCAGGCCCTGACCATTGTCCTGCGCGAGGCGGTGCGCCGCAATCGCGTCAGCGAGGGGCTGCTCTACCTTCAGGTCGGCCGAGGCGTCGCGCCGCGCGGCCACGCTTTTCCGGACGTTCCGGTGGCCCCGAGCGTCGTGATCACGGTCTCGCCGGTCGACCGCGTTTCCAGCGAGGCCAAGGCCGCCAAGGGCGTAAAGGTCGTCACCACGCCGGAAAACCGCTGGGGCCGCTGCGACATCAAGACCGTCGGGTTGCTCCCCAACGCCCTGGCCAAGCAGGCCGCCAAGGAGCAGGGCGCGGCCGAAGCCTGGTTCGTGGATGAACTGGGTTTCGTCACCGAGGGCGCCTCGTCTAACGCCTGGATCATCGACGCCGACGGCGTGCTGCGCACCCGCGACACCAACGCCAACATCCTTCGTGGCGTCACCCGCCGCACCCTGCTGGACGTGCTCCGCAACGAGGGCATGAAGGTCGAGGAACGGCCGTTTACGCCCGACGAGGCGCTATCGGCGAAGGAAGCGTTCGTCACCGGCGCAGGCAGTCTGGTGCTGCCCGTGGTGGCCGTTGACGGCAAGCCGGTTGGAAATGGATCGGTCGGACCGGTAGCGATGAAGCTCCGTCGCCTCTATATCGAGCGGGCGAGGGCGACAGCCATCTGATGTTCCGTGTGCGATTGCGCCGGTCACAGTCGGCGCGATAGCTTCATGCGTGTGTGTGGGAGGCGTCTTGCCTCCCGAAACAGAAAAAAGGGCGACAAGCCATGTCCGGCAACGAAAAGAAACAGAACCTCCAGGACACGTTCCTGAACAGCGTGCGCAAATCCAAGACGCCGCTGACGATCTTCCTGGTGAACGGCGTGAAGCTGCAGGGCGTCGTGAGCTGGTTCGACAATTTCTGCGTGCTCCTGCGTCGCGACGGCCAGTCGCAGTTGGTCTACAAGCACGCCATTTCCACCATCATGCCGGCTCAGCCCGTTCAGCTCTATGAACCGGCGGAAGACGAGGGCGATTGACCTCCAAGTCCATCGAACGTGAAGCGCCCCCTCAGGGGGCGCTTGTCATTCATCCCCAGCGTGACGGCCGCGACTCAGGTCGCAGCTCTCAGGCGCGCCTGGAAGAGGCCATCGGCCTCTCCCTGGCGCTCGACCTGGAAATCAGGGACGCGATCATCGCGCCGCTGCGCAAGCGCATGCCCGCCACTCTGTTCGGCAGCGGCAAGGTGCTGGAGATCGGCGTGCTGTGCGAGCAGCTGGAGGTCGATGTCGCCGTCGTTGACGACGCCCTGACCCCGGTTCAGCAGCGGAACCTGGAAAAGGCCTGGAAGGTGAAGGTCATCGACCGCACCGGCCTGATCCTCGAGATCTTCGCCCGCCGCGCGCGGACCCGCGAAGGCATCCTGCAGGTCGAGCTGGCGCGGCTCTCCTACGAGCGCTCGCGCCTTGTGCGCACCTGGACCCACCTGGAGCGCCAGCGCGGCGGCTTCGGCGTCATGGGCGGTCCTGGCGAAACCCAGATCGAGACCGACCGCCGGCTGCTGGCCGAGAAGATCGGCAAGCTCAAGCGCGACCTCACCGAGGTCCGGCGGACCCGCAACCTGCAGCGCGGCGCGCGCCAGCGCCATCCGTTCCCGTCCGTGGCCCTGGTCGGCTACACCAACGCCGGGAAGTCGACGCTTTTCAACCGCCTGACCAACGCCGACGTGATGGTCGAGGACATGCTGTTCGCGACCCTCGATCCGACCCTGCGGATGCTGAACCTGCCTGACGGCCGGCCGGCGATCCTGTCGGACACCGTGGGCTTCATCTCCGACCTGCCGCACGAGCTGGTCGAGTCGTTCCGCGCCACCCTCGAGGAGGTCAAGGAAGCAGACGTCATCCTGCACGTGCGCGACATCGCCAGCGAGGAGACGGAGGCCGAGGCCGAGGACGTCCGCACGGTGCTCAACCGCCTGGGCATCGAAGTCGCTGAACGCAATGTCGTCGAGGTCTGGAACAAGGCCGACCTGGTCGATCCCGAGGACCGCGAGCAGCTGGCGGGCGACGCGCGCCGCCATCATCCGCAGGCGATCCTGCTCTCGGCGGTGACCGGCGCCGGCACTGAAGCCCTGTTGGCGACGATCGCGCGGCTGGTCGACGACGCGCCGCCGGTCTCGGTCTACGTGACCCCTGAGCTCGGCGCCGCGCTCGCTTGGCTCTATCGCCACGGCCGGGTCATGGACCGGGTCGATGACGACGAGGGCGGGGTGCGTATCGCCGTGCGGCTCAGCCCGCAGGCTCTGGGCCAGTTCGAGCAGCTGTATCCGCGGGTCGAGCTGACGCCGCTCTAGCTGCGCTCAGCCGCCTTGGCCGCGTCCCAGAGCGCGTCCATCTCTGCGAGGTCCGACTGGTCCGCGGTCTTTCCGCGGGCGGCCAGTTCACGCTCGATATACTGGAATCGCCGCGCGAACTTGGCGTTGGTCGAGCGCAGGGCGTCCTCGGGCTCCAGGTCCAGCTTGCGGGCCAGGTTGGCGCAGACGAACAGGATGTCGCCGAGCTCGTCGCGCAGGCGCACGGCGTCGCCTCCGGCCGCGATCTCGGCCTCCAGTTCGGCGGTTTCCTCGCGCAGTTTGTCGAGCACGAACGATACGTGCGGCCAGTCGAAGCCGACCCGGGCCGCCCGCGCCGTCAGCTTCACCGCGCGGGTGAGGGCGGGCAGGCCGGTGGGCACGTCGTCCAGCAGACTCTGGTTCTTGCCCTTCTTGGCGCGCTCCTGGGCCTTGATGACCTCCCAGGCGCGGGTCTGCTCGGCGCTGGTGCGCTGCTCGTCCTCGCCAAACACATGCGGATGCCGGCGGATCATCTTCTCCGAGATCGCGTTGGCGACGTCGTCGAAGGCGAACGCACCTTGTTCCTGGGCCATCCGACTATGGAACACGACCTGCAGCAACAGGTCGCCCAGTTCCTCCCTCAGGTCCGAGAGATCGCCGCGCTCGATGGCGTCGGCGACCTCATAGGCCTCCTCGACCGTATAGGGCGCGATCGTCGCGAAGGTCTGTTCGAGGTCCCAGGCGCAGCCGCCATCCGGGTCGCGCAGGCGAGCCATGATGGCGATCAGACGGTCGATAGGCTTCTCGTCACTCGGCAGGTCGGACAGCGGCATGGATCTCTTCGGTGATCTTCGGTTCGGAGCCGATCTCGGGCGCGGCCTCGGCGAGGCCCGGTTCCTTCATATCCCGAGCCGCCAGCGCCGCGCGAATCTGCGCATGGCGTTCCGAGGTTAGCGGGAAACCCCAGACGATCAGGCTGGCGATCACCGCCATGCCTGCTGGAACCGCGGCGAACAGCACGGCCAGGCCGCCGAGGCCAGCGTCGATGCCCTGGCCTTTGGGGTCGAAGCCCAGCATCTGCAGCAGCGGGAAGGTGACGAACACCGCCGCGGCGGAACCGACTTTCACGGTCCCGGAAAGGATCGCATAGAGCAGGCCGGTGCGGTCGACGCCGCTCTCCAGCCGTTCCTCGTCGCCGATGTCGGCCATCATCGCGCGCAGCAGGAAGGCGCCGGCTGCGTAAGGCACGCCGATCAGGAACATCAGGGTCGCCGCGGGGACCATCGCCCCCTGCGGGATCAGCAGCGAGCACATGGTCATCGCCGCGTAGACCACGCCGGAGACGGCCAGGGCCCTGTGCTTGGAGATGCGGTAGGAAAGCCAGGTCCAGACCGGCGCGCCGACCAGGCCGCCGATGAAGTAGATCAGCAGCAGCAGGCTGGCCTCGCCGTGGGTGAAGCCCTTCACCCGGCCGAAGAAGAAGAAGAACAGCGCGCCGGTGATGGCCGGACCGGTGCCGATCAGCAGGTCGGCCAGCAGGATTCGCACCACGGACGGACGCTTGAACAGCGAGAGGTACTCACGGAAGCCGGACTTCTTGACCTCCGACGCCACCTGCGGCTCGGGCACCTTCCACAGGGCCAGGGCGACGGTGATCGGCATCAGAATGACGATGAACCAGCCCATCGCCTGAACGCCGGAATTGTGCCCCTTCACCCCCAGCAGCGGCAGGAGTGCTGGAAGGGTCAGCACGAAGATCATGCCGACCACGTTGCCGGCCTGCCACCAGCCATAGATCCGTGATCGCTGGTCATACTGGGGCGACAGCACCGCCGCCCAGGAGAGCTGCGAGAGGCCCGCGATAGAGACCCCGGCATAGACCACCAACAGCCAGGCCCAGAGATAGATGCTCGAGATGCCCGGCTTGGCCATGAACAGCATGTACGAGGCCAGCATCAGGATCGGCGCACTGATCGCGAACCACAGCTTGAAGCGGCCGAACCGCGAACGCGTGCGGTCCATGACGCCGCCGATATAGGGGTCGAAGGCCATATCCAGCAGCCGCACGGCGCCGAACGCCGCACCGACCGCGGTCAGGCTGAGGCCCAGCTCACTGGCGTAGTATTCCGGGAGGTAGACCACCAGCGGCAGGCCAAGGCCTGCAAGGGGAAGACAGGGTGCGGCCAGCGCGGCCAAAGTCCAGTTGGAACGTCGTTCCGCCTGCGCTGTCATCGTCCTCATCCCCTAAGGCCTCCGGATCTACAGGGGTCCGGCGGGCGGCGGCGATGTGACTCCTCCAGGCGCCCGTGTGCAAGGCCTATCGGCGTTATCGCCGGGCGTACGCGTCGCCGCGGCCCAACCGAGTGGCGAAGCGCTGCATGGCGTATTCGGCGTCCGACCAGGTGGTCGTGTACTGGGATTGGCGGATGTCGGTTTCGTACCACTTGAACATCACCGGCGTGACCTCGCCGTCGATCGAGATCGCCCGCCCCTCGATGGTCGCGCCGCCGACGCCGAAGCTTTGAAGCGAAAGGCCCGGCGTATTTCCCATCTGCTTGAAGGTCGGACGGTTGGGCTGAGCGTCCACCAGCACCAGTTCGAGCCGCCCGCCGGCCAGCACCCCGGTCTTCTCCATCTCCCGCGCGACTTCCTTGCGCAGGTCCCTGGCCAGGCGTTCGACGTCGCGGACGCCGTACTCGTCGACGGCCTTCTGGCGGAGTTCAGGGCTGAGCGTGACATCCACGCTGGCGACCGTCGCCATGGGTTCAGCGAGGGCCGATCCGACCAGCCCGAGGGCCGCAAGAGCAGTGAAAAGCAAGACGCGCATGACAGGCTCCTGAAGGACGCGATCCGCCTCATTCAGATAGGTGGGCGACCCGGCCGTTGCAAAGTCCAACCGCCAAGCGTGGCCTTAGTGTGGCGACCAACCCAGGCTTGACCAATCCCAGGCGGCGCCCAAGTCTCGCCCTTGGGGATGGGGCGCGAGACAAGTTCAACGGTCAGATGGAGATGGCCTGTGGCGCATAAGTTCGAGATCTATAAGGACAAATCCGGCGAGTTCCGGGTCAGGTTCAAGTACAACGGCGAGGTGATCTTCTCGACCGAGGGCTATGCCTCGAAGTCCGGCGCCCAGAACGCCATCGAGTCCATCAAGAAGAACGGCCCCGACGCGCCGACTGAAGACAACAGCTAGGCTGATGCAGCCTCCAGGCGCGCGAGATCGTCGCGCGCCTGGGCGGCGATCTCGAACGATCGCACCCGCGCGGCATGGTCGAAGACCTGCGCGGTCACCATCAATTCATCTGCTCCCGTGCGCTCGATGAAGCTCCGTAGGCCGTCGCGCACCCTTTCGGGCGAGCCGACGATCGAGCAGCTCAGGCTCTGGCGCAGCATCGCCCCGCCCATTTCGTCCAGCTTGCCCTGGGGATCGTCGATCGGCGCCGGCAGCGGGCCGGGACGGCCTTGGCCGAGGTTGATGAAGGCCTGCTTCAGCGACGTGAACAGCCGCTGGGCCTCGTCGTCGGTGTCGGCCGCCGTGACGTTCACCCCCAACATGACGTGCGGCTTGGCCAGGTGCTCGGAGGGGCGGAACTGGCTGCGATAGACCGACAGCGCCAGATCCAGCTGGGAAGGCGCGAAGTGTGACGCGAAGGCGTAGGGCAGGCCGAGCGCGGCCGCCAATTGGGCGCCGTACGTGCTCGATCCCAACATCCAGAACTCGACCTCGAGGCCGGCGCCTGGAACTGCGCGGATCAGCTGCCCGGGCTTCGCCGGCTCGAAGTAGTTCATCAGCTCGATGACGTCGCGGGGGAAGTCGTCGATGTCGCCGGTCAGGGTGCGTCGCAAGGCGCGCGCTGTCGCCTGGTCTGAGCCCGGCGCGCGGCCCAGCCCGAGGTCGATCCGGCCCGGATAGAGCGCAGCCAGGGTGCCGAACTGCTCGGCGATGATCAGCGGGGCGTGGTTCGGCAACATGATGCCGCCAGCCCCGACCCGGATCGTCGAGGTCGCCTGCGCCACATGGCCGATGACCACGGCGGTGGCGGCGCTGGCCACGCCCGCCATGTTGTGGTGCTCGGCCAGCCAATAGCGCCTGTAGCCGAAGCGCTCGGCCTGCTGGGCCAGGTCACGGGTGTTGCGCAGCGACTGCGCGGCGTCGCCGCCTTCGACGATCGGCGAAAGATCGAGAACCGAGAGATCAACCATCTGAGCCATATAGGCGTCTCTGCGCCCCAGGCGAGAGGGGATCAGCGGAACAGTGACAGAAGCAGCGACGGCGTCTGGTTGGCGATCCGCAAGGCCTGGATCGCCAGCTGCTGCATGACCGAGAGCGCCTGGAGCCTGGCGCTCTCCTTGGCGATGTCGGCGTCGACCAGATTCCCGACCCCGGCGTCAAAGCTGTCCTGCAGCTTCGCGCTCATCTCGAGGTGGCGGTCGAGAGACTTGGCCCCGACCCCGAACTTCGACAGCGCCGACGAGACCTTCTGGATGGCGGCGTCGATGTTGTCGATGTCGGCGGAGGTGACCGCGCCGGTTAGGCCGGTGAGCGTCGAGGAGATCGCCGCGCCGCCCGTCGACAGATCGATATGGTCGATGTCGATCGTGGCGCTGGCCTTGGTGTTGGCCAGGGCGCGGATGGTCCCGCCGGCGCCGGCCGAGACCAGGTTCACCCCGTCGAAGCTGGCACCGGAGACCACCGTGTCGATCTGTCGGCGAAGCGCCACGTACTCCTCGTTCAGCGCTGCGCGGCTGGCGGTCGACAGGCCCACCTCGGTGGCGGCGAGCGCCTTCTCCTTCATCTGGGTCAGCAGATCGGAAATCGATTCTCCGGCGGTTAGCGCGGTGTCGACCACCGACTGTCCGCGCTGAAGCGACGACATCACGGCGTCGAGCGACTTGGATTCCGCACGCATGTTCTGGGCGATGGCCCAGATGGCGGGATTGTCCTTGGGACTGGCGATCTTCAGGCCGGTGGAGATCCGGCGCTGGACCTCGGCGTACTCGCCATTGATCTTGTTGAGGCTCTGCAGGGCGATCATCGCGCCCACGTTCGTATTGACGCTGTTCAGCGACATGACGAAGCCTCGGTTCGAGAGGCGGGCGCTCCAAGAGCTCCGCAAGGCGTTATGCCTCGGGCGTGAATCTACGGCCTCAGGGTTGGCGGAAGCTTACCGGTCCATGAAAAGGTGGTTCGGCGTGTTGACCCTCCCACCGTGGGAAACTCCAATCAGCGGGCCAGACCACCAGTACCCGAGCCCCGTTTTGCGGCTCGCATTGCTTTGAGGACCGCCCGCGATGAAGGACCTAGACCGACGCCAGCTGTTGCGGGGCGGCTCCGCGCTCGGCGGTGCGGCCCTGCTGGGCGCGTGGTTGCCGGCCTGGGCGCAGAGCGGGGCGCCGAGCCTGCCGACCGTCTCCGGCGAAGACATCAAGCTCACGATCGGCCACAGCGCCTTCAAGGTCGACGGCCGCGAGGGACACGCGGTCACCACCAACGGGACCGTGCCGGGACCTTTGGTGCGCCTGAAGGAAGGCCAGAAGGTCCGTCTTTCGGTGACCAACACCCTGGACGAGGACACATCGATCCACTGGCACGGTCTGCTGCTGCCGTTCCAGATGGACGGGGTGCCCGGCGTCAGCTTCCCGGGCATCAAGCCGGGCGAGACTTTCACCTACGAGTTCAAGGTCCGGCAGGCAGGGACCTACTGGTACCACAGCCATTCCGGCTTGCAGGAGCAGATGGGGCACTACGGCCCGATCGTCATCGATCCGGCCGGTGAGGATCCGGTGAAGTACGACCGGGAGCATGTGATCGTGCTCTCCGATTACAGCTTCATGCATCCGCATGAGATCTTCCGGAAGCTGAAGGCGCACGCTGGCTACTTCAACCACCAGAAGCAGACCGTCGCGGGCCTGATGAAGGGCGAGGACCAGTCGTTCGCGGAGCGTAAGGAATGGTCCAAGATGCTGATGGACCCGACCGACGTGCTCGACGTCACCGGGGCGACCTACACCTTCCTGATCAACGGCCATGGGCCAAAGGACAACTGGACCGGGCTGTTCACGCCTGGGGAGCGCGTGCGCCTGCGCTTCGTCAACGCCGGCGCCATGACCATCTTCAATGTCCGCATCCCCGGGCTGAAGCTACAGGTCGTCCAGTCTGACGGTCAGAACGTGCAGCCGGTCGAGGTAGACGAGTTCCAGATTTCGCCGGCCGAGACCTATGACGTCGTCGTGCAGCCCACCGCCGACCAGGCCTACACCCTGGTCGCCGAGGCCGCCGACCGCTCGGGCATGGGCCGCGCCACCTTGGCGCCCCGGCTGGGCATGGCCGCCGTCGTCCCGCCGCTCCGTAAGCGCCCGCTGCTCAACATGCGCGACATGGGCATGGACCATTCGGCCATGCCCGGCATGGAAGGGATGGACCACTCAGGCATGTCGATGCGCGATCCGCGCAACGCGCCTTCCGTGACGATGGGCCCTGGCGTGCAGATGATCTCGCCGATGCCGGTCGATCGCATCGGCGATCCGGGGCAGGGGCTCGAGGACGTCAGTCACAAGGTGCTGACCTACAAGG
Source organism: Phenylobacterium sp. P4_E10 (assembly GCF_056401675.1). Classification (NCBI taxonomy): domain Bacteria; kingdom Pseudomonadati; phylum Pseudomonadota; class Alphaproteobacteria; order Caulobacterales; family Caulobacteraceae; genus Phenylobacterium; species Phenylobacterium sp. P4_E10. Next base: position 295,461 of record NZ_JBFUIW010000004.1, read on the forward strand.
ATCTGGCCTCGCTGGAGGCCAATCCGGACCCAAGGCCGCCCTCGCGGGAGCTGGAGATCCATCTCACCGGCAACATGGAGCGCTTCATGTGGGCGTTCGACGGTGTGAGCTACAGCCACCTGAAGGACCCGATCCCGTTCCGCTACAACGAACGGGTCCGCGTGGTGCTGGTCAACGACTCGATGATGGCCCACCCGATCCACCTGCACGGCCACTTCTTCGAGGTGGTGACCGGCAATCCGGGACGGCATCCGCGCAAGCACACGGTCAATGTCCTGCCGGGCGGCAAAGTGGCCTTCGATCTGACGGCCGACGAGCGCGGCGACTGGGCCTTCCACTGTCACCTGCTGTACCACATGCATGCGGGCATGTTTAACGTCGTCACGGTGCGTCCCCTGGAAGGAGGCGCCGCGTGAGCCGCCTGCTCCTGACAGCGCTGCTGCCGCTCGCCATCGCCACCCCGGCCTTCGCCCAGCACGAGGGCCATGGCGGGCGCGCCGCGCCGCCGCCGCCCGCGGCGGACCCGCACGC